>CAZUSL010000168.1:0-2747 GCA_964622925.1 uncultured Pseudohongiella sp.
GAAGGGATTGCCGACGCCGCGAAACTGCTCCTTCAGGCCGATCTGCACCAGCCGCCGATTGGCGATGAATTGCAGGTATTCCTCCATCATCGCGGCGTTCATGCCGAGAATGCCGCGCGGCATGGTGTCTCTCGCGTATTCGATTTCAAGTTGCGTGGCCTGCAGAATCATCTGGGTCGCCTCTTCCCGCATTCCCCCGGTCCACAGATGCGGATTCTCGAGCTTGATCTGGTTGATCATGTCGATGCCGAAATTCAGGTGCATCGACTCGTCGCGCAGAATGTACTGGAACTGCTCCGAGGTGCCGGTCATCTTGTTGCGGCGGCCCATGGACAGGATCTGGGTGAATCCGCAATAGAAGAAGATGCCTTCCAGGCAGCAATAGAAGGCGATCAGGTTCTTCAGCAGTTCCTGGTCGCTTTCCACCGTGCCGGTGCGGAACTGCGGGTCCGACAGCGCCTGGGTGTACATCAGGCCCCAGGACGCTTTTTTCGCGACCGAAGGCACTTCGTGATACATGTTGAAGATCTCGCCTTCGTCCATGCCCAGCGACTCGATGCAATACTGGTAGGCATGGGTGTGAATCGCCTCCTCGAAGGCCTGCCGCAGGATGTACTGGCGGCATTCGGGATTGGTGATCAGCCGGTAGATCGCCAGCACCAGGTTGTTGGCCACCAGTGAGTCGGCGGTGGAGAAGAAACCGAGATTGCGCTTGACGATCAGGCGTTCGTCCGCGGTCAGCCCGTCGGGATTCTTCCACAAGGCGATGTCCGCGTTCATGTTGATTTCCTGGGGCATCCAGTGATTGGCGCAGCCGTCCAGGTACTTTTGCCAGGCCCAGTCGTACTTGAAGGGCACGAGCTGGTTCAGGTCGGCCCGGCAATTGATCATGCGCTTGTCGTCGACGGCCACCCTGGAAGCCGTGCCTTCGAGTTCCTCGAGGCCGGCGCTCACGTCCAGATCTTTCAGATCGTCGATCGCCTGCTGCAAGGCGTCGTCGTTGCTGCTGCGCGTCGCCGCGTCGAGTTCCCGGGCCGGCGCGTCGTCCGCTGCCGGTTCCGGCGGCGCGGGCGGTTCGGCGCGCAGCGGCTCCGGCGCAGGCGGCTCGCTCGGCGGCGGCTTTACTGGCTCTATTGAAATCGGCGGCTTCGCCGCTTGGGCTTCATCTCGATTGAATTCATCCCATGACAACATCATTCCCCTCCATTTCCGGCCTATTGGCAGGCCTCGCAATCCGGATCGTCCAGCGAACAGGCCGCCGGCGCTTCGGCGGCGCCGCTTGCAACCTTGTTTAGACTGTTATCGGCAACAGTCGATTTTTCCGTGCTGGTCGCGGCCAGCGCTCTCAGGTAATACGTCGTTTTCAAGCCCCGCAGCCAGGCCATGCGATACGTGATATCGAGCTTCTTGCCGCTGGCGTTGGCGATGTACAGGTTCAGCGACTGGGCCTGATCGATCCACTTCTGCCGGCGGCTGGCGGCGTCCACGAGCCAGCGCGGTTCGATTTCGAACGAGGTGGCGTAGATCTGCTTGATCTCTTCGGGAACACGGTCGATCTTCTGTACGCTGCCCTCGTAATACTTCAGGTCGTTCACCATGACTCCGTCCCACAGGCCGAGCCGTTTCAGGTCATTGACCAGGTAGGGATTGACCACGGTGAATTCGCCGGACAGATTCGATTTGACGTACAGGTTCTGATAGGTCGGCTCGATCGATTGCGACACGCCGCAGATATTGGCGATGGTCGCAGTCGGCGCGATCGCCAGCACGTTGGAATTGCGCATGCCGGTCTGTCCGATGCGTTCGCGCAAGGCGTCCCAGTCCAGCCGCTGGCCGAGATCGACGTCGAGATATTCCCCGCCGCGCTCCTCCCCGAGCAGGCGCAGGGAGTCGATGGGCAGAATGCCGCGATCCCAGAGCGAGCCGTCGTAGGATTCGTAGCGGCCGCGTTCCTCGGCCAGCAAAGTGGATGCATGGATCGCCTGGTAACTGATCGTCTCCATGGCGGCGTCGGCGAAGTCGACCGCCGCTTCCGAGGCATAGGCGATGCGCTGCTTGTAGAGCGCGTCCTGGAATCCCATGATGCCCATGCCCACCGGGCGATGGCGCATGTTGGAATTGCGCGCCTGTCCCACCGAGTAGTAATTGATGTCGATCACGTTGTCGAGCATGCGCACGGCGGTGGTGACGGTGCGGCGAATCTTGTCGACGTCCAGCCCGTTCTCGTCGACATGATTGACCAGGTTCACCGAACCGAGATTGCAGACCGCGATCTCGTCCGCCGAGGTGTTCAGGGTGATCTCGGTGCACAGATTGGACGAATGCACGGTGCCGCAATGTCGCTGCGGCGAGCGGACGTTGCAACTGTCCTTGAAGGTCACCCACGGATGGCCGGTTTCGAACAGCATCGACAGCATCTTGCGCCAGAGGTCCGAGGCCTTGACGGTCTTGTGGATTTCCATTTCCCCGGCTTCGGCCTTGCGTTCGTATTGGAGATAGGCCGCTTCGAATTCCCTGCCGTATTTCTCGTGCAGGTCGGGCACGTTGTTGGGCGAGAACAGGGTCCATTTCTCGTCGTTGAACACGCGTTTCATGAACAGGTCGGGAATCCAGTTGGCGGTGTTCATGTCGTGGGCGCGGCGGCGGTCGTCGCCGGTGTTCTTGCGCAATTCCAGGAATTCCTCGATATCGAGATGCCAGGTCTCCAGGTAGGAACAGACCGCGCCCTTGCGCTTGCCGCCCTGGTT
>CAZUSL010000169.1:0-8830 GCA_964622925.1 uncultured Pseudohongiella sp.
TTCCCGCGGTTCGGGAACTATCGCAAGACCATGTATTACTGCCACGACAGCATCGGCCGCGCGATGTATTTCACTTCGATGACGATCGTCGCCGGATTTTCGATTCTGGTCTTGTCGAATTTCATTCCGACCGGCATATTCGGCCTCCTGACGAGCCTGGCCATGCTGGTCGCCCTCACGGGATCGCTGACCCTGTTGCCGCAATTGCTCGCGACTTTCAAGCCGCTGGGACCGGAAACCGCCTGATGAACAAATCCCGCCCCTTGCTTTTGCTGGTTCTTCCCATCCTGGTTTCCTGCGGGGAAAGCGAAACGACGCCGGCGCCCGAGGCCCCGCCGCTGTCGACCCCGGAATTCATTGTCGCCGGCTACATGACCGATCCCGCCGCCCTGAGGCGAGGCCAGGACCTGTTTCTCGGCTCCTGCGTCAGCTTCTGCCACAACCTGATCGAGGAGGAGCCAGACCAGGCCGATGCGCTGTTCCTGTTCGATTGCCAGTGGACCCACGCGCAGGACAACGCGGAAATCTTCCGCATCATCAAGGAAGGCGTTCCGGATACGCGTATGGTCGGTTTCGGCGAGAATTTTCCCGAGGGCGACAGCGACGTCTGGAAGATCATCGCCTATATCCGCCAAAGCCAGGACAATTGCGGGGAAGTCAGTCGCTGATCTTGCGGAATCTCGCCTGGCGGTCCCGCGCGAGGACGCAGACGACCATGAAGTCGGGGACGCAGGTGCGGGCGAACACGATGGCCGTGCTCGCATCTTCGAGCCGGGCGCGGATCACGCCCGACACGCCGGCATAGTCGACTTCGATCTCGAGTATCGACCCCGCTACCCTGCCCGCGGAACTCGACCACTGGAAGCCGAGGGATTCGAGCTGGCGCAATTCGACGTTTCCGTCCGTAACGGTCACTTCCACCGAAAACAGCGTACCCTCGGCGTTCCAGACGCCGTTCCAGTATTGTGCGTAATCTTCGGCGGCCCGCGCCTGCGGACCGAGAGTCAACAGCAGCGCGAGCGTCAGGACTCTCACAGGACGAGGCCCACCCCGAACAGGTCGCCATGGAAGACGAACACGGCCCAATATATCGCTACGCCAAGCACACCGCCGACGATGTCCCAGATGACGATGCGGAATTCGTATACGGGAACCGCGGTGCTTCGCCACAGAGTCACGAACTTTATGGCGCCCCACAAGGTGAAGCCGCCGAACAGCAGCATCGAGGCGAGGTCGCCGTTGGTCCACAGGTGCGCCGCGCCCCACAGAGCCACGCCAAGCACCATGGGATTGCGCACGCTTCGCCGCATCCCGGACATCGGCAGGACGCCGGCCAGCAACAGCCAGAAAACCGGCATCATGAGGAAATGCGAAAAATTGCGCAGGCCGAAAGGCGGCTCCCAGATCATGACGAAGGGCGCGATGGACTTGCCCCAGACGATCAGCGCGAGTCCGAGCAGGGCGGTCAGGCTGTAGGCGCCCTTGTACGCGCCGGGCGAGGGAAAGCGTCCGGCCAGCGCCTCGCGCAAGCCGAATTCCCGTAACGTGTGAGGAAAGAGGAAAAGGATCAATCCGAGAACGAGAACAGTCATGCAGCCGCCTCCTTACGGGGACAGGCATTGTAGCACGCGGGCGGAATCCGGCTTTGACATCCCGCACGGCCTCACATTAAATGTGGGGGATGAAGATATGGCAGGGCTTATTCCTTGTTCCCTTGCTCGCGCTGGTCGGCTGCGAGGAGCCGCCGTTGCAGGCGTACGGGCAGCTCGAATCCGACCGGGTCGAAGTCGTCGCCGAATCGAATGAACCCATCGTCGAAATCGCTTCGCTCGAAGGCGATGCGCTTGCCGCCGGCGCGCTGATCCTGCGGCAGGACACCGCGCGGCTCGACATCCGCATTCGCGAGGGCCAGGCCAATATCGCCCGCATCGAGGCGCAACTCGAAGAGCAGGTCAACGGTCCGCGGATCGAGACCATCGAAGCCACCCGCGCCAGCCTGCTCGAAGCCGAGATCGAACGCGATTTCCGCGAGCGCGAACTGAACCGGCTGACGGGGCTGCGCGAACGCAACCTGACTTCGGAGGAAAGCGTCGACCAGGCGCGCAACCTGCTCGAATCCGCCAGCGCCAGGATCGAAATCGTCTCGGCGCGGCTGGCCGAGCTGGAAGCGGGCACGCGGCCGGAACAGATCGAACAGACTCGCGGCCTGCTAAGCCAGGCCGGAGCGCAACTCGATTCGCTCAAGCTCGACCGCGAACGCCTGCATGTGGCGGCGCCGGTGGACGGCGTGCTCGACACGCTGCCTTTCGAAGTCGGCGAACGTCCGCGTCCGGGCGACGTGGTAGCCGTGCTGTTGACCGGCGAGCAGCCTTACGCCCGGGTTTACATTCCCGAACCGTTGCGTGCGGGATTGCGGGTTGGCAGCACCATGCGCATCGCCGTCGACGGCATCGAACAGCCGTTGACCGGGACGATTCGCCGCATTGCCGCCGAGGCGAATTTCACGCCGTATTTCGCGCTCACCGAGCGGGACCGCGGGCGGCTGTCCTTTCTCGCCGAAGTGCGTATGCCCGATCTGCCCGAGCGGCTGCCGGAAGGACTTCCGGTGCAGGCGTTGTTCGACTAGCTGCATATTCATGTGTCGCCGGGCGTTGTCGAGAAATGCAGGCTAACGGCGAATTCGCGATCCAAGCGCGCGGGCTGACCCGGCGCTTCGGCGCTCTCGTCGCGGTCAACGAAGTCGATCTCGACGTTCCTTCCGGCAAGATCTACGGCTTTCTCGGCCCCAACGGCTCGGGCAAATCGACCACTATCCGCATGCTTTGCGGACTGTTGACGCCAAGTTCCGGCCAGGCCAACGTGCTCGGGCTCGACGCCGGCCGCGATTCGGAAGCGCTGAAACAGCGGATCGGCTACATGACCCAGCGCTTCTCGCTCTATGAAGACCTGAGCGTGCGGGAAAACCTGCAATTCATCGGCGAGGTCTACGCCATACCCCGGCGGGAACGCCGCCGGCGCATGGACGAACTCATCGGCCGCTTCAATCTCAAGGGCCGGGAGCGGCAACGCGCGGGCACCTTGAGCGGCGGCCAGAAGCAACGTCTCGCGCTCGCCGCCGCGACCATGCATCGTCCGCATCTGCTGCTGCTCGACGAGCCGACCAGCGCGGTGGATCCGAGCAATCGCCGCGATTTCTGGGAAGCCCTGTTCGAACTCGCCGAGCAGGGCACGACGATTCTCGTCTCCACGCATTACATGGACGAAGCCGTCCGCTGCCACAATCTGGCGATACTCGACCGGGGCGTGAAAGTGGCCGACGGTTCGCCGCGCCGGCTGGGCGAAAACATCGACACCCATGTGATAGAAGTGAGTGCGCCCGATGCGGACGCGGCGCATCTGGCCCTGCACGGCGTTGCGCAAATCGTCAGCCTGACCCGGCTCGGCTCGAAGTTGCGGGCGCAGATTCCGAAACGGATACCCGAGCCGGCCGCCATCGTCGACCAGGCCCTGCGCCGCGCGGGCATCGCGGCTCAGGTCGACCAGGTATTTCCCGATATCGAGGACATCTTCGTTGCCGTGACCGAATTGCGCGAAGCCCGGCCCGAGGGAGTTGGGGAGGCGGATTCATGAGATCGTTGGTCCGCATCCTCGCCATCATGCGCAAGGAGTTGCTGCAACTGTCGAGGGACCGGCTTACCTTCGGCATGATCGTCGGCATCCCGCTGATCCAGTTGTTGCTGTTCGGCTACGCCATCAATACCGATGTGCGCAATCTGAGCGCGGCATACGTCGACGAAGCCGACACCCATCTCTCCCGCCAGCTTCTCGCCGACATGAGCGCGACCCAGGTGGTCGTGCTGCGCCAGCGTCTTGCGAGCGCGGAGGAACTGACCCGGCTGCTCGATTCGGGGGCGGTCTCGGTAGGCATCGCCATTCCCGACGATTTCGACCGCCGGGTGATAGCCCGCGACCGCCCGGCGCTGCAACTGCTCGTCGACGGCACGGACCCGATCATTCTCGGCGTGGCGGAACAGCTCGCCACGATCCCCGTGCGCTTCGATTCCCAGACGGGCCTGCCGGATCGGCAGCGCATGATCGAGGTGCGCAATTACTACAACCCCGAGCGGCGTTCGGCGGTGAATATCGTGCCCAGTCTCGTCGGCGTCGTATTGACCATGACCATGGTGCTGTTCACCGGTATCGCCATCGTGCGCGAGCGCGAGCGCGGCAATCTCGAATTGCTGATCAATACGCCGGTGCGGACGGTGGAACTGATGCTCGGGAAGATCGTTCCCTACATCGTCATCGGGCTGATTCAGCTCGTCATCATCCTCGCGCTGGGCCGCACGATTTTCTCGGTGCCGATCATGGGCAGCGAATGGCAGGTGCTGGTCGTGTCGCTGGTTTTCATTTCCGCCAATCTGTCGTTGGGCTTGCTGATTTCCACGGTCGCCGCGACCCAGTTCCAGGCCATGCAGATGACTTTCTTTTTCTTCCTGCCTTCGATCCTGCTCTCGGGTTTCATGTTTCCTTTCGAGGGCATGCCCGAAATCGCCCAAGGCATCGCCGAGGTCCTGCCGCTGACCCATTTCAACAGGCTCATCCGCGGCATCATCCTGCGCGGCGCCGACGTCTCGTTAATGATGCAGGAACTCGCCGCCCTCGCCATTTTCACGGCGGTCGCCCTGACGCTCGCGGTGCTCCGCTTCAGCAAGCGGCTGGATTAGACTCCGCCCGCGAGCGATCTGCCGGTCGAGAAATCGCGATCGCCGATGGGGAGTTCGCGCACTCGCTGCCCGGTGAGGATATAGATCGCGTTGGCGACGGCGGCGGCCACTGGCGGCGTTGCCGGCTCGCCGAGGCCTCCCGGCGCGTTGCCGGATTCCACCAGGTGCACGACGATCTCCGGCGAGTCGGCCATGCGCAACATCTCGTAATCCGGGAAATTGCCTTGCACGACGCGACCGTCCTCGATGGTGATCGCGCCATATAGCGCCGCGGTCAGCCCGAAGATGATGCCGCTTTCGATCTGGGCCTCGGCAGTGTCGGGATTTACCACCCAGCCGCAGTCCATCGCGCAGGTTACCTTGTGCACGACAGGCCGGCCGTCGCTGCCGATCGAGACTTCGGCGACCTGGGCGGCGATACTGCCGAAGCTTTCCTGGACGGCGATGCCGAGGGCGCGGCCCTCGGGCAGCCCGCTGCCGTATCCCGCCGACTCCGCGGCGACTTGCAGCACGTTGCGATGGCGCGGGTGGTCCTGCAGGAGTTCCATGCGCAACTGGTAGGGATTGATTCCCCTGCGATGGGCGATCTCGTCGATGAAGGACTCGATGAAGAAAGTCTGCTGGGAATGATCGACGCTGCGCCAGGAGGCGATCGGCACATGGGTTTCCACATCGACGACGCGAATCGACTGGTTGGGGATGCCGTAGGGAATATGCGCCGCGCCGGGGACCTGGATCGGGCCCGTGAAACGGTTGTGCCAGGCCGTCACGCGTCCTTCGGCGTCGAACGCCGCCTTGAAATTGCTATGCACGGCGGGCCGGTAGTAATCCTGGCGCATGTCTTCCTCGCGGGTGAGGATCGTTTTCACCGGCACGTCGAATTCCTTCGCGACTTCCTGGGCTATCAGCGTGGCATGATCGATCACATTCCACGTGAATGGCAGGCGCCGGCCGAAGCCGCCGCCGAGATAGCTATGGTGGAACGTGACCTTGTCCTCGCTCAGGCCCGCCACCCTGGCGACCCGGCTCTTGATGCCGAGGGCGTCCTGGGTGCTCGTCCAGAGGTCGGCCCGGTCGCCCTGGATATGCACCGTGCAATTCATGGGCTCCATGGCAGCGTGGGCGAGATAGGGCACCCGGTAGCTCGCTTCGAACACGTCCTGCGCGTCTTCCAGCGCGGTATCGGCGTCGCCGCTTTCGAAATCCCGCGAACCGTTGCTCTCCGCGAGCGCCCGGTCGAATCTTTCCGCCAGTACCGCGCTTGAGACCCGGTCGTTTTCGGTCGGCGCGAATTCGGCCTCGACCAGTTCGAGCGCCTGTTTCGCGCGCCAGTAATTGTCGGCGACCACGGCATAGCCGTCTTCGAGTTCGACCACCTTGCGCACGCCGCGTTGGGCGAGCGCTTCGTCGGTGTTCACCGAGGCGAGCTTGGCGCCGAATACCGGCGCCAGCCGCAAGGCGGCGTACAACATGTCCTCGCTATGGGCGTCGATGCCGTAAGGCGCGCTGCCGTCGACCTTTGCGGGGATGTCGCGGCGCGAAATCGCCCTGCCCATGATGTTGAACTGCGAGCGGTCCTTGAGCACTGGGTTTGCCGGCGGCTCAAGCCGGGCGGCGTCATCGGCCAGTTCGCCATAGGCGATCGAGCGGCCGCTGGCGGAGTGAATTACATGGCTCGATTCGGTGGCGCATTCCTCGACCGCAACGCCCCAGCGTTCGGCCGCGCATTCGAGCAGCATCTGCCGCGCCGCGGCGCCGGCCACGCGCATGCTGTTCTCGCCGGTATAGCGCACCGAGGAACTGCCGCCGGTGATTTGTATGTTGACGAGTTGCGCCGCGGGAAGCGCGGCGAAATTAACCAGTCCCATGAGGAATTCCGGCAACAGCTCTTCGCCGAATCCGGCGACTACGGCTTCATTGGCGAACAGGTCGGTGGTGGGAGCCTGTTCGACGTCGACGAGTTCCCAGGCCGCGTCGAGTTCGTCGGCGGCCATCATTGCCAGGGAAGTGTGCACGCCCTGGCCCATTTCCGAATGGGGCACGTAAATCGTTACCCGGTTGTCGGGTTGCAGTCTGATCCAGGAGGTGACGAAGCGGTCGCCGCCGCTGGCAAGCGTATCGTTGGCGCGCCGGTGGCGGCTCGGACGGGTCGCCGCGTAGCCGATCAGTACGCCGCCGCCGGCAACGGCGGAGACGAGGAGGAACTTGCGCCGGTTGAGTTTCGGTTTTTTCATCCTGGTTTCCCCTTACGCGCTTGCCAGGGCGCGAATGGCCTTGCGCACCCGCGGGTAGGAGCCGCAGCGGCAGATATTGGTGATGCCGGCGTCGATTTCCTCGTCGGTGGGCGAGGGATTGCGCGCGAGCAAGGCGGAAGCCGCCATGATCATGCCCGACTGGCAATAGCCGCATTGGGGCACCTGGTGATCGATCCAGGCCTGTTGCACGGGGCTCAGGTCATTGGCGCCGCCTGCCACCGAAGCAAGCCCTTCGATGGTCGTGATGTCGCGTCCCTCGACCGCGCTCACCGGCGTGACGCAACTGCGCAACGCATTGCCGTCGACATGCACCGTGCAGGCGCCGCAATTACCGATGCCGCAGCCGAAATTGGTTCCGGTCATGCCGAGTTCGTCGCGCAGCACCCAAAGCAGGGGCATTTCGGGCTCGATGTCGAGTTCCCGAAGTTCTCCGTTCAATCTGATCGTCGCCACCGGTTTTCCTCCTGTGTGTCGACCGGGAAATATAAAGGAAGCGCGGGCAGGATTCTAGCGACAGCGGGATGGATGTCGTGGATAATGCGTCCGAAATGGAAATGGCGGGGACAGGCGATGAACTGGAAAATTCTCGGCTCCGAAACGGTGGGCACTTATGCGCTGGTATTCACCGGATGCGGCGCGGTGGTGACGAACGATCTCTTCGACGTCGGCTTCGGCGCCCTCGGCGTCAATCTCGTTTTCGGCATGGTGGTCATGGCTGTTGTGTATTCGTTGGGCAACGTCTCCGGCGCCCATATCAATCCCGCGGTGAGCATCGCCTTTTGCGCTTCGGGCCGACTCGAGCGCCGCCTGCTTGCGCCCTATATCGCCGCCCAGTGCCTCGGCGCAACAGCCGCCGCTTTCACCTTGCGGCTGCTGTTTCCGGACCATTCCGGCTATGGCATGACGGCAACCGTGATCGACGTGCCGCGCACATTCCTGTTCGAGGTTCTGCTGACTTTCGGTTTGATGTTCGTGATCTTCAATGTGCTGAGCGGCAATGGGGCCAAGAAAGTCATGGCGGGGCTCGTGATCGGCGCCGCGGTGACCCTGCTCAGCATGTTCGGCGGCGGCGTCACCGGCGCCTCGATGAATCCCGCGCGTTCGATCGGTCCGGCGCTGGCGGCGGAGAACCTCGAATTGCTCTGGCTGTATCTGACCGCCCCGCCCATCGGCGCGCTGCTGGCCTGGCCGGCCGCACGCTGGTTGCAGGGTGACGATTTTCTCGCTGATTAATCCCTGGATTCCGACAGGATCCTGCGAATTGCGTTTGCGGTGAACCCGGCGCGAAACTCGACCATCTTCCTGCCAAGTTCGACGGTCTCTTCCATGGGAATGATCGAAACCCCGTTGATGGACGCAAGGCCGGCATCGACCCGCTGAGCAATCCGAACCTGTTCAGGATCCGTTACCATCATCATCGCGGTAACCCAGATATCGTCGTGATATCCGTCATGTCCTGATTCCGCGACGCCAAGTTCCCGATCCGTGAACCGCTCCGTTTCTGCCCAGCCCGGATCGTAGAATTCCCCGACAAAGTGGATTCGCGTATTCCCGTCTTCCCATTGCGCCGTCAATGCTTGCGCGACGTTGGCCATGCCGCGCTGGTTTCCGCCGCTGTCGCCGATCAGGACGATGTCGCGAAAACCGGACTGTCTCAGGCTGAGCGCAATGTCTGTCAACAGAGCCTCGTAAGTCGCCGCCGTCAGACTGATGCTGCCGGGAAATTTCATCGCGCCGCTGGGCGGATCGATGTTCCCTTCCGGCACGAATTTCACAACCGGCGCGCAAAGGGCGTTGCCCAGTTTTTCCGCAATGGCTGGACAAATTGCTTCAAGTATCAGGTTGTGC
>CAZUSL010000170.1:0-26260 GCA_964622925.1 uncultured Pseudohongiella sp.
GCCCGATCCCCCCCCTTCATCGGATAGACAGTTACACTGTGCCGCCCTCGCGCACTACTGAAATTTTTCAGGAATTGCGCCGGGATCAGGCGATTGCCCATGTCTGCTTTGCACATGCAAGAGTGCCATGCAAAACAGGCGGAAAACCGCATTGCATCAGGGAAAACGGCTTGCGAATCGCACAATCCGAGTAAACGTATTTTCTGCGCGGCAAAAATGCCGAAAAACCGGCCTCGCTCGCGCCCGATTTATTCTTTCAGGCTTGTATCCGTGCTTGTAAGCCTCTCCCATAATTGCTAGTTTCCAAAATGCTAAAGACGCGAAAAGCCCGATGCCGGGTTATTCGCCGAATACAACAGCCCTTTGAACGGTTCGGCTTAATTACCCGGACTGGCGAATAGGTGGGGATTTCACTTTTTCGTGTCTTTAGCAACGGCCCGGCGCCCTCCGGTTCCGGCCTTGCCTGGAGACCGACTCAAATGAGCAAAACTTATACAACCTGCCTGCTACTTCTGGCGCTGGCGCTTGCCGGTTGCGCGGCTTCCGGGGAAGGGGATGAATCGGTGGCCGCAATGTCTCTTTCCGAATTGTACGCGGCGCGGGACTCTCTGGCTTCGGAAATAGCCAGACTGCGAGCGCAACTATTGACCCCCCAGAACACAGCGGGCGGCGGGGTCAGTTCGCTTGGAATCGGATTTATTGCCCGTTCCCGCAGGAACGACCTCGCCCGCGTGAATGCGGAAATTCAGGCACGGGAGCAAATTATCGAAGTCGGCATGATGGAACAGGAAATTCAATCAATGGCCGATTATGCGGCCCTAGTCGATACGGGCATACCGCCTGAAATGGCGTACAACATCGTCACAGCCGAAACCGCAATTGAATACCAGCATCATATTGAATTCGCCCAGCAGTGGTTGAGGCGGCAGGGAGTTGACCGGGACTTGCTCGAAATTCTTAACGGGGAAAGCCGATAACTGCTTTCAGGCTTCCCATAACCTGAAAAGCTGAAACCCTGAAAACCTGAAACCCCGCATAAACATTGACCTTTCAGGTTTTCAGCTTTTCAGGCATTCAGCTTTGGCCCTGCCTGAAAGCCTATTCAGTCCGGTAGATCGCAAGCGCGGATTGATTGACTTCGCCTAATTCGGGGAAGTTGCTCGCAGCCTGCCGCCCTATCCGCCTTGCTTGCTTCAGCAGATGCTCAATCGCTTTCGAGATAGTCCCTTGTGAAAATTCCAGCTTGTCGTAGACAGTGCTTTGCAGCATCGGCCCTTCTTCCGGCAGGCATTCGAGAATGGCGGTTGCGGCCTGCTTGTACTTTGGCAGATTGGCAACGTCATCAAGATCGGCTTTCCGTGTGATTGCGGCCTCGACAATCTCCCGGTTTGTGCCCTCGACTATTTCCACGCGGTGAATGACGGTTGCATCTTCGCCGCCCTCTACCGGCACGTCATGGCCGTACAGCCGCAAGCCGCCCATGCTCCAATCAACCGGAAGGTTACACTTCGCCCGGACAAGCACCCTTGAAAGTTCAGCGCAATTCACATCCGCGAAGATCAGCCAAGCCAAGCGGCATACGTCTATCCACGCGCCCGACCCGCGCACCAGATCGCGCAACGATGAATTTTCCTTCAGCCTGTTGGAACCGCCCTTGACGGTATGCAGAATGACCAAGATCGCCGCGCCGGTCGATTCGGCAAGCGCCTGCAAGTGCTGCATATGCTCGGCTACATCTACGTCAGAATTGGACTTCCGATCAGCGGAAAGCCCGCCTATCATCTGATCGAGCACGATCAGCTTAACCCCGGCCTCTTTGACTTCCCGCGCAAGCTGTTGCGGTTGATCGAGCGCTCGCCGGTCAATAATAGACATTAAGCCCATGTCCGCACCAGCGGCGATACAGCGCGGCCTTTGCACATAGGGCAGACTGTCTTGCTCCGATAGCATGATTACGCGGCCAGGACCGCCGATGGAATCGCCATTAAACGGGTTCCGGCCCGAAGTGATACCGGCGGCGACTTTGGCCGTGAGCACACCCTTGCCGCTGCCGCCCTCGGCGGCGCATACCGTCACCATGCCGCCCGGTAGCCAGCCCGAAACAAGCCAGCGGATTCTTTCGACTTCAGTTCCCATGTCTTGAATGAGCGGTCTACCTGCTATTTCTTCCGGCGGTTGCGATACGTCCGCGACATTGGTCGGCTCTTGCGGCAATCCTTCCCGCGTCGCCTTCAAGTCCGGGCGCTTTTGCTCTACAAGGTCGATTGCCGTCACGTCGCCGGCATCGGCCCTGCCTTCGCGCCAGTTCCCGACCGCGAGCAAGTAGCGTTCTTGATCGCTTTGCGTGAAGTCCGGCCCTAGCAGCGTTGACGGTTCGCCGGACGGCGTACTATCATTCTCTCGTGCGTTCATGCGGCGCACTCCTTGAATGCTGTAAACGACGCGCCCGGATCAATCGCCCTGATCCGGGCGCTTGCTTTTCAAGCCGCTTCCGGCTGCCAAGTTCCGGCCGCGACTGCTTCAATGTCGCAGCGCCGCCAGCGTCGGCAAGTTCCGATTTCAACAGGCTTCGGGAGTTTGCCCGAAGCGGTCATTTTGTAGACCATCGGGCGGGATATGGCCAACAGCGCCGCCACTTCTGGCGCTCGCATCAGCGCGGATTTAATTTCGTTCATCGGATCGGCTCCGCAAAGTGAATGTGTATTCATCTTGCGGCAGGCGTGACATTGAGAGATAGGAAAAGCTTCCCGGAAGTTCCCGTGAAACTATCGGAAGTCACAAAAAAGCCGCTCGAAGGCGGCTCAATCCGGCATTGCGGTTTGCTCAATCTGGACTGTCGGCAATGCCAAGTTCTTCGTTCAATGCTTGCAAGCGTTCTCTGTTTTCCTGCGTAGCGGCATCGAGTCCGCGATGCTTGGCGATTGCCAGCATTTCGGACAAGTGACTGTGCCACAAGGCGGGCAATGTCGTCACCAGCGGCGCGAGACCGGCGAACTCGATCTTGTGAAGTAACTCGTTCAATTCGGCTTGCTCCGAATCGGTCAGAATGCCGTACAGGTTGAAATCTGCTTCGCTTTTGCATCTTTCCAGCAAGGTCAAGGCTTGCTCCATTGCGTCAATGATGCCGCCCTTGTCGCGGGCGGCTTCGTCGGCGGCTTCCTGATCCTGCATGATCCGGGACAGCGCTTCCCGGTCGTTTTCGCCCGACTGTTTCAGACGGTCTAACCTGTCCACGTCTGTCGGGTTTGTGAAGTCCACATTAACCCTGTTTCTCATTTCGCTGTCCCTCGCAACTGAACAACCTTGCCGCTGCGCTGGCCGGTGACGTAATCGGCCCATTGCTGCATCAGTTCGCGGCGCTTGTCGAAATAATCGGTTCGCCGGTAGGCCAGTTCCGCCGCGCTGCCCTCGATATGGGCAAGCGCATGTTCGCAAATCTCGCGGGGAAAGCTGGTCAATTCCGCCGCCCAATCCCTGAAGCTGCTGCGGAAGCCATGCGGTACGGCCTTGATGCCGTTTTCCCGCACAAGCTTGCTCATGGTCGAATCCGTCATAGGCTTGCCGCGTACAGACGGGAAAACAAGTCCGCTGCTATCCGCGTTCGCCCGCGCTTGGTCGAGTACGGACAGCGCTTCGCGGGATAGCGGTATGCGATGCTCGCGGCCCGTTTTCATGCGCTCGCCCGGAATCGTGAGCACGTCGCCTTGAATCTCATCCCAGCGCATTCCGCGCACTTCGCCGGAACGGGCGGCGGTCAATACCAGAAACCGGAAAGCCGCCTTAGTCGCCCACCATGCGCGGCTGCTGCCCTCGATGGTATCCAGCGCCGCGCCGACTTCGGAGAAGGGCAGCGCCTTATGCTGGCCGGACTTCGCGCCGTTTTTCGGCAGCGCCGCCGTGACAGCATCAACCGGGTTTTCAGTGCGGTATCCCTCGGCAATCGCCCATTTCATGACTACGCCAATCCGCTGCTTGAGTCGCCGGGCGGTTTCGCGCTTCTCATTCCATATCGGATTGAGCACGGCCAGCACGTCGCCAGCGTCCACGCTATCCACGCGGCGGGACAATAGGCGCTTGCCGTATGCCGTGAAGCTTTGCCGCCATTGCTTCTCACTCTTGCCGCCGTCGCGCCATGCGCCGCGCTGGATATTCAAGACCGCTTCCAGCGCGTCGGCAATGGTCGGAATCCGGGCGGATCGCTTCGCTTCGCGGGGATCGCGGCCATCGCGGATAATGCGCCGGTTGTCTATTGCCGCGTCCCTCGCTTCCTGCAACGACACAAGCGGAAACGGCCCTAAGCCGAGATCGGTTGATCTGCCGCCGATAATCACGCGCTGGACGAACTTTTTCCGGCCAGACGGCGAAACGACGATATACAGCGTATCGCCAACGCGGTGACGCTGCGGGCGCTGTCCCGGTTGAAGCGCCTTTATCTGATTTGCGTTGAGTATCTTCATTTTTACCCCTGTCTAGTACCAAATACGGTATAGACAAAATAGCACAACTAGAGACAGATGCAATAGCTTTATCAATGCAAAACAGACAGTTATAAACGCGGTAAACAGAAAGGCGACGGCGTAGACAGTACCAAAGCGGACTGCCTCTCCGCCAGATTGGTTCAGCAGCCTGGATACGGACCTGCGTTATCTGAAATCTACCCTTGCGACATTGACTTGCGGAGCGTCACTGACATCGGTCCAGGTCACATAGACTGACTCGTCTTTTTCAACGATAACGGGAAAGCCACTGCGGCGAGAGGCGCTCGTTGCCGCAACTTCCGTGCTACTGACGAACTGGCCATCCTGCGCGAAGAGAGAAAGCATGATGTGGGCGCCATCCTGCTCCGTGTCCAGCCAACTCACTACAACGCGGCCCGATTTGAGAATGGCGGCGTCAACACGGCCTATAGTATGTGGACCGGCCACCCGCACCTGTTTGGAAAAGCTGATTCCCCCATCCCCAGATAGCGCCAATCGGACTTCAGGCGTATCGTCTTTGGCGGTAAACCAGCTGACGGCCACCTGATCGTCCCGTGCGGCAACCGCCGGTCCGTTTACCGGGCAACCCGCAATCCGCCAATTGTCGTTGTGAACCGCTTCCGGCGCCGTCCAGGCGCCATTGACGTAGCGGGTGAAATAGATGTCCCTGATCTCTTCATCTGATCGATCCCGGTAAACCACGATGGGGCCCGCGGCTGTCATCGCAGAACTGGTTTGGCAGCATTCACAGACCCGGCCGTCCAGTTCCCATTCGTCCATCGTCAGGCCGGTTGAATCGAACACACCGGCGCGCAATGTCATCGCGCCGTGGCTTTCGCCCGACTTTGTATTTCGCCCGTCAAGCCAGGAAATCAACGTGTGCCCCGCTCCTGCGGGAAGCATGGAGACGAAACCGTGTTCGGCGCTGACTCCGTCATTGTGGATTATCCTCGGCTCGCTCCATCCCTGTTCTTCCGCATCGTAGAATTTCGCTTCAATGTCGTAGTCATAGGGGCCTTCCGCGCTCATTTTCAGCCAATGTGCGGTTTTGTTGTCTTGGTTGACGGACAGCATGGGAAAATCCGCCCAGTTGACGAACCAGTCGCTTCCCTCACTGACCGTCTCCGGCTCGGACCACTTGCCTTCAGTCAATTGAGAAAAGACAAGGCTGGCAACTTCCTCGTTCCGGTTAACCCAGGACAGAAAAATCCGTCCTGATTCGTCGGCCACCACCCGCGAAAGACTGCTATTCGATGGGGCAGGTGATTCCAAATGACTCACGGTGGCGTCATCAGCCAATACCGGGCCTGAAACACTGAATGCCGCGACCGCGGAAGCAGCCAAATTGAAAAACCGGGATTTTGGCGGCTTTCTCATGGTTGGGCTTCTTCAATCAGACCCTGACTCGCCAGTTCCTTGAGAATGTCCTGCTCGCTCTGCATCCCTATCAGTTTCGCAGTCACTTCACCTGAAGGAGAAAGGATGTAGGTGGTAGGCAACACATCCGGGGGTCTCAGCCCGAGCGTTTCTATCTCCTGTTGACTGAGTACGGGAAATTCGATTCCCAGTTCATTGGCGATATCGAGAGTGACTTCCCGAGGGTCGTCATCGAAATTGATGCCGACTATCTGAATGTTGCTGGCTCTCAAACGCTCCTGAAGTGAATTCAGCATTGGAATCTCTACACGGCAGGGAGCACACCATTCGGACCAGTAATTTACGATCCGCCAAGCCTCCTCGTCAGCCTCGATTGCCTGTGAACCCGAAAACGGCAAGAAGAGCGCTACAAACAAGGCCGGGCAGTACGATCGCGCTTGATTCAACGGGGGGAAAATTCTTGCTTGCATGGAAGTCATCCACTCTGACGGGAAAACGGAACAGCCGCCCATCGTCTAGTTTTCGATTACCGCGACGGCTTCGACTTCAACCAGCAACTCCGGAATGACCAGCCCCGGCACTCCAACCATGGTCGATGCCGGCTTGTTCTGCTGGGTGAAGAACCCCACCCTTGCCTCGTTGTAAGCGGACACTCTTTCACTGTTTATGTCAACGATATAGGTGCGAATCTGCACAACGTCTTCCGGGGTGGCGCCCGCCGCCTGCAACTGCCGCCGCAGATTGGCAAAGGTGTATTCAACTTGCTGTCCGAAGTCCTCGGGGATTTCGCCGTCGGCAATACCCACCTGCCCGGAGACATAAATCGTTGTCACGCCTCCATGGCTCGTTGTCACGACGTTTGAAAAGGTCGACCCGACATTGAAGAACTCTTTTTGCAGACCGCCCGATTCGGCCGCGAAACTCATGTTTGTGCACAGCGATAATGCGAGCGCCCACAGGCCGGACTGGGTAAAGCGAAGCCCGGTGAAGTGAATAGTTCCCGTGAATCTGTTCATTATGCCTACCTCTTTCTTCGTCAGTTCCGCATTGTGTCACAAGACTCACGTATTGGAGCAATCATTCCGGCTAGTCGTGGAAACGCTTTTCAGAGCCTCAAGTTGCCAATGCAGTCTTACCTTCGTCACTGTTTTCGATTTGGGTCGTGACGCGAACGTCTGCATCAAGGGATGCGAGCATCTTCATCAGCCGGTCTAGCGTGAATCGCCGCAAGTCCGCGTTGCGCACCCTTGAGAAGTCAGCGGCGGCAAATCGAGTTAGCGCGGAAGCTTTCCTTACGGACAGACCACGGGCATCAAGTACCGCAATGATGCGGCCGGCAACAACCGCCTTGGCGTGCTTCAGATCCGCTTCCGGGTCACCGAAATCGCGAAAAACGTTGCCGCTGCCTTCAACCAACTCAATGTCGTTCTCGCTCATGGAGATTTCTCCGAATTCAATCGCTTAAGCCCACTTGTTCCAACTGACCGGCTGCGTGTCGCGGTTGGCATTGTATGTTGTCATATATCACTACACCACCCAAGTCATTACCCGTAAACGCTGACGGATGCGGTCGATTCGCATGGAAAAGTCGCCATAGGTTTCGGGTACGTATACGCTTACTGCCTGACGATGACCTGGCTGCACCTGACACCGTATCGGGAAAATCGATTGGAACGACAAATGAGCCCGTCGGTTCACCCTGCCGTTACTGCGAGAGGCGGTTTCGGGAATTTTGTCACTCCATGATGTCATCGTACTTTACATTTAGACGCCTAAATGCGTAATAGGCTGGCGGAAATACCTAGTGCTGGACAGTCTGCGCGTCCGATTCGAAGCGAAGGAAACCAAGACCGTGACGTTCGAACCGGCAAGTAGCGCGACTGGCGCCAAATGGCTTGAATCGGCCCCGCGAGTGAATTGGGCGCTTGCGATAGGATAAAGAGCATGGCATTGACGAGGGAATTCAAAGAGTCGATTCGGGAAAGAGCCGAGATTGACGCCGAGTACCGAAAGTTACTTTTGGGAGAAGGCTTGGAGTGCCTAAAGTCGGGTGAGTTCGAGGTCGGCAAGTCCTTGCTGCGCGACTACATCAACGCGACCTTAGGGTTAACGAAAACTACTGATCGCTCTGCAACGCCTGATTGCGGTCCATAAGTCGCCCCTCCCGCTTGGTCAACTGCTCTTGCGTCAGCTCCGTGGCATTGCGCTGTTCCCGAATGAAACAAATATGTCGCTGATATATCTAGATTTTTTTCAATCTATTAAGAAATCGTTTCACATATTTTGAAACGATACTCAAATTCGCCGACAGCGTACTTCAGCACTAAGATAACCCTAGCGCTGCCGAATCGCGGCACTCGCCTCCAGCCCGACTATAATTCCTGCGGAAGAGACGTGCCGGAGGGTGAGCGATCTCGCCTTGAAATTGAGAAATAGCGCGTTCTCCCGTAGCGTGGCCACTGTGATTGTGATGTAGAGTAAACATGACACCACCCCCTGAACCAAAAATTTACCACATCGTCCATGTGGACCGATTGCCGTCGATCATCAAGGATGGCGCACTCTGGTCCGATGCCCTGATTCGGGAACATCCGCGTCCGGGCACGGCAATCGGCATGAGCGAGATCAAGCAGCGAAGATTGGAAAGTCAATTGAGCAGCCGCCCAGACCTTCGCGTGGGCGAATGTGTGCCCTTTTATTTCTGCCCTCGCTCCGTAATGCTGTACCTCATCCACATGGGTAATCGTCCCGGACTCGAATACTTCGGCGGCCAAGGAAACATCGTGCATCTTGAAGCGGATCTGCACGAAGCGGTTGCATGGGCGGAAAAGCACGGGCAGCGCTGGGCATTTACGCTTTCCAATGCAGGCGCTTATTACTTCAAGGACCGATGCAACCTGTCGCAAATAGAGGAAATAGACTGGAATGCTGTTCAGGCACGGCATTGGCAGGGTCAATCGGAAGGGAAGCAAGCGGAGTTTCTGATGGAGCGGTCATTCCCCTGGAGTCTCGTGCGACGCGTTGGCGTATTTGACTCCGGTGTGGGCAATATGACCTTGGCGGCATTGCACGCCGCCGAACATCGACCTGAAGTCAGGGTTGAGCCAAGATGGTACTATTAGCAACGAGGTTCGGGGGCCCATGATCAGATTCACCACCGGCGACATTATCACCGAAGATGCCGAGGCCCTGGTCAACACCGTCAACTGTGTTGGCGTAATGGGGCGCGGCATCGCCCTTCAATTCAAAAAGGCGTTTCCGGACAACTTTCACGCCTACAGCGAGGCGTGCAAACGCGGTGAGGTCAATCCTGGTCGCATGTATGTCTTTGACGCCGGCACTCTTACCAATCCCCGATACATCATCAATTTCCCGACCAAGCGGCACTGGCGCGGCAACAGCCGAATCGAGGACATCGAAGCCGGCCTGAAGAACCTCGTCAAAGTGATTCGCGAGCGGCACATCCGGTCCATTGCGGTTCCACCATTGGGCAGCGGCCTTGGCGGCCTTGCCTGGAACGATGTGCGCCCGCGCATCGAGAAAGCGTTTCGGGGAATCGACGATCTGCTAGTCGTCGTCTTCGAACCACACGGTGCGCCTGCCACTAAGGATATGGCGAAAAGCAAGGAAGTACCGAGGATGAATGCAAGCCGTGCGGCGCTGATCGGACTGATCGACCAATATCTTCGCGGATTGCTCGACCCTTTCATCACATTGCTGGAAGTCCACAAGCTAATGTATTTCATGCAAGTTGCCGGGCAGCCGCTCAAGCTCAAGTTCACCAAGGGTCCCTATGGCCCATATGCCGAAAATCTGCGTCATGTTCTGAATTCGCTGGAAGGCCACTTCATATCGGGGTACCGCGACGGTGGCGATATGCCCGAAAAGCGGCTGGAACTGGTACCGGGCGCCCTGAAAGATTCCGGCAAATCGCTCAAGCGCTCACCCAGAACACGGGAACGATTCGACCGGGTGGCCGATCTGGTAACGGGATTCGAGTCGGCATTTGGCCTTGAATTGCTTTCCACTGTGCATTGGGTATTGACACACGACCGGCCAGCTTCGCGTGAAGCGCTAGTAGAGAAGATCTACGCGTGGAACAACCGAAAGAGGCAATTCTCTCCCCGACAGATTGGATTGGCTGTGGATGTGCTGGCTGGCAAAGGTTGGCTTGAGTACCACAGTTCGCGGTCAATGGCTCCATATCGAAATTCGGTTAGTTAAACTGTCGTGGATTCACGGACAAACGAGCAGAAGATACACCCCACATATGGACTCTAGACATCCACTACTCCTTGCTCAAGTGGGCCAAATCTACGAACGGCATGGGCAAAAGGGCCGTGGCAAGAAAAATTTCAACATCTTCACAACACTTCGGAAATCCAGTGACGAAGTCAATCTCCATTCCAGATTCCTGTACGCACTACTTGATCTCCGGGATCCATCCAATGATCAGAGAAGAAACTTGGAAGATTTTTTGACCAAGGTCGCCGAGATTGAGCGCTTCCCGGTCGAGAGAGTCAATATCAGACGGGAATTTGACAACATCGACTTGTTGATCGAGAACGATCAGCAGAAACAGGCTGTAGTAATTGAGAACAAAATCTGGGCAGGCGATCAGGAAAGACAACTCCAGCGTTACCATAACACTCTACTAGATAGTGGTTATCCTGAGGATGGAATTCGCCTCATATACCTCACACTATTCGGAGATTCACCATCGGAACAGAGCATCGGCAACTTGAAATGCAAGGAATTATCCTATCGCGATGATCTATTACAGTGGCTCAAACGCTGTCAAGAGCGGGCGTTCGATGATCCCGCGCTACGTGAATCGATCGCACAATACAGGGAGCTTGTCATGAAATTGACGAATACTGACAGGAGTGCAGAATACATGGCTGAATTGAAAAATCTCTGCCTGACGGAAAACAATCTCATTTTGGCGCATGAACTCTCCCAGGCACTCATCGAAGCCAAGTCTGAATTGATCTGCGAACTTGGGAAAGCTATAGGCGGTGAGTTGGCAAGAATCGAAGGCTTTCCTTTGCCAGATGATCGGAGCCTCATCGAATACGATAATGTCAGGGAATGCCTCGTAAGCAAGTACAAGAAGTACTTGGGTCTCAGTTACAAGATCAATCAGGATGCTCAGTTTGTGATCGGAGCAGGAAATGACGAACTGTGGTACGGCATTTGTTGCTCAAAGGAGCATGCCCCAGAGTGCTTTGCCCAACTGAAGGAAATTTCGTACAAAGTTGCAAGTAAACGTTACTTTGATAAAGACGATCCTTGGTATCGTTACGTCGAGATAAACAATGAAGGTCAAAGACTGGACATCCGGCAACTCAACCCCGAAGGATTATCGCTGCTCCAATCAGAGAAGCGTCGAGGAGAAATAGCGGAGATGATCTCCACACAACTGGCCGAACTATGGCACGAGATCAAAAAGAACGACCCCACCTAGAGGCGCATAGCCATCTTTCATACAGAATTTAGGTCGATGCAGTTGTCAAGGATTCCTTGACAACTCAAGGCAACCCCAACGCCACCAGCTCCGGTTCGTCGCCGAAGCTGCCGACGGCGACTACGATGTATTGCCTGCCTTCGTGTATGTAGCTCATGGGGGCGCCGGTCGTGCCCGAGGGCAGATCGGTGCGCCAGACTTCCTCGCCGGTGAACTTGTCGTAGGCCCGGAAGGCGGTGCCCCACATGTTGGGCTGGGTGCCGCCGTGGTTGTTGCTGCCTACGCCGATGAAGAGCAGCGTTCCGGTCACGAGCGCGGCGGGGCGGCTGGCGATGCCGAGGATGGGCAGGTCGAGTTCGTCCAGGTCGGGATGCTCGCTTAGCGAATCGCCGTTGGCGATCTGCCAGACGTGCTCGCCGGTGTTCATGTCGATGGCGGTGATGCGGCCCCAGGGCGGCCTGGTCAGGGGGATGCCGTCGAGGTAAGGCGCTTCCCGGTTCGGGCTCCAGTACGGCATGTCGGCATCGGGGTCGTCGGTTTCCACGAGCCGGTAGACGCGGGGGATGTCGTTGGCGAAACCGTAGTAGTAACCGGTTTCGGGGTCGAAGGCGCCCGTGTTCCAGTTGGCCGAGCCCCAGGAGCCGGGCAAGGTCAGCGTGCCCTGGTTGCCGCCCGGTTCGTCGCTGACGATGCTCGGCGGCGTGAAGATCGGGCCGGTGACGAAGTTCGCCACCGTGGCGCGGGCTACCTGGGCGACTTCGGGGAAATCGACGATGTCCGCTTCGGTGATGCCCTGGGTCGCGATCGGCGCCGGTTTCGTCGGGAAAGGCTGCGTGGGCGACAGGATTTCGCCGGGAACGTCGGATTGCGGCACGGGGAGATCTTCGATCGGCCAGACCGGTTCTCCCGTCACGCGGTCGAAAACGTAGACCCAGCCGGTCTTGTTGGCCTGCATCACCGCCTTGATGGGGCGGCCGTCGACGACGATGTCGCCGAGTACGGGCGGGCCGACATTGTCGTATTCCCAGACGTCGTGACGCACCATCTGGAAATGCCAGACGCGTTCGCCGGTGGCCGCGTCGATGGCGACCAGGCTGTTGGAATACAGATTGTCGCCGGGCCGGTGGCCGCCGAAGTAGGCCGCGGTGGGGGCGGTGAAGGGAACGTAGACGTGGCCGAGTTCCTCGTCAGCCGACAGGCAGCACCAGGAACCGAGGTCTCCGGCGCCGTTCCAGGAATCGTCGCCCCAGGTCTCAGTTCCGAACTCTCCTTCCCGCGGGACGGCGTGAAAGGTCCACAGCAGTTCGCCGCTGAGGGCGTCGAAACCGCGCACATCCTCGGAATGGATGCCGCGCCATTGGGCGCCGCCGTCACCGGCGCCATCTACGGTGCCGGAAATGATGACCATTCCGTTCACCACGATGGGCGAGCTGGAGACCAGACTGAATGTCTCCGCTCCCTCGGGAACCAGGTTGACGGCGCCGTTGTCGCCGAAATCGGCGATAGCCTCGCCGGTGGCCGGATCCAATGCGTAAAGATTGCCCAGCCGCACCGTGAAGATGCGATCCCCTGACCCGTCGGACCAATATTCGATGCCGCGGGACGAGGCGGCGCGCGTAGCCTGCAGGCTGTCCGCCTCGAATGACTGCACCCAACGAGTGGCGCCCGTCGCCGGGTCGATCGCCTCGACTAGACCGACGCCGTTGGAAGTATAGAGAACGCCATCGACGTAGATGGGAGTCGCGCGGAAATTCCCGGAAATCCGCAATTGCGGGTCGGCGTCTGTAACCGACGAGTCCGCGGCGGGTCTGCGCCAGACGATTTCCACATCTTGCACGTTGTCCGCATCGATCTGGTCCGCCGGCGAATAGCGCTGGAAAAGCCTGGTTCCGCCCCAGTAGGACCAGTCCGTGGTCGCTTGGGCCGATTGTGCCTGGGCGCCGGAGACGCCAGACATCACCGCGGCCAGGGCGCCGATCAGGCAGGCGGATGAAATGGACGCGCGGCTGGCTCTTGCAGTCATGATTCCCGCTCTCCGATGTGTCTGATGAGTGCTGTCAAGCCGACATTCCCCGGCCCGCGACGCGCCAGATCGCTTCCACCCGGTCGTTGCGGATGGCGTAGATGTGGTCGTACAGATTCACCACGGGGTCGCAATGCGACACGATGAGTTCGAGCTTGTCGCCGACTCGATAAGTGCGCGAGGCGTTGTCGCCATAGCGGATGGTTCCGAACTCGTCCGAACCCGAGGTGTAGCTGATGTCGGTTTCGCCCTTGACGATGGGCCAGGGCCGATTGATCGTGCAGGCCTTGGCGCCCGCGTCGGATGTCGCGCGGCCGGCGTATTGATCGTTCAGCACCGTAGCCAGGATCGTCAACGACGGCTCGAAATCCGAATAGACCGCGTCGTTCTGTTCGCCGCCGATTTCCAGATACTGGGCGTCCATGAATACGTAGCTGCCGACCTGGACGTCGGTCAGTCCGTTCGTTTCGTGATCGATGTTGTAGGTGCCCGTGCCGCCGCCGCTGAAGATATCGGTTCTCAGTCCCGCCTGTCGCAACAGTTCGAAGGTTTCCGCGGCGGGCGCCATGGCCTCGAGAGTGCGGGTTCTGCGTGCGGCGAAACCGGCGACATGCTGCGAGGCGCCGTCGTAGCTGAGCATGCCTCTGAGTCGAAGCCCGGGGAGTTGATCGACAAGTTGCGCGAGACCCAGGGCCGGCTGTCCCGGCGGCGTACCGGTGCGACCCATGCCGGGGTCGACGTCCACCACGACGTCCGCGATGAGATTCCTGGCTACCGCCGCTTCCGACAGCAGCCTCGCGTTATCCATGGAATCGGTCGCCTGGACGAAGCCGGGGCAGACCTCGGCCAGGCTCATGGCGCGATTGATCTTGGTCGGCGTGACATTGGTCGTGGTCATCAGGATTTCTTCGATGCCGTTCTGATACATGACCTCGGCTTCGCTCACCTTGGCGGTGCAGATTCCCACCGAGCCGGTATCGATCTGCAATTGGGCGATCGCCGGGCATTTGTGCGTTTTTGCATGGGGCCGGCTGGCAATACCGTTCGCGCCCACCGCCGCTTGCATCTTAGCAAGGTTGGATTCGAGCAGATCGAGATCGACGCAAAGCGCCGGCGTGTCGAGTTCCCATTTCGAGACATCGACCTGCATCTGCCCGTCAACGAAGAAACTCTGCATCTCGGCGGTGGTGTAACCGCGCACCGACGTGGGAATCCAGATGGCGGCCGCCCCGCTGGCCTGCAGAAAACGGCGCCGGCTGAAGTGAGATGATTTCATGAGATTGCCACTTGTGATGAAACCCAATTTTATTTGGAAGAGTCTCTATTTTTAATGGTCTTACGGCCAGTCGCAAGCGCGGACAACCGTAACGCCCGGTTTGTCAGACTCTTGGAACCGGGTAGACTAACCTCACCGGAGACGGCGTCAACCGGTTTGAGAATACGGTTCCGGTGACGCCGGGCGTGCGCGACTCGCCGCAATCCTCACAGGCGAGCGCAGAGGTTAGTGGAGGATTTTATGAAAGAAGATAAAACCAACCAAAGTCGCCGCGAGTTTTTACACAAGATAGGACAAATTGGCGGCACGGCTGCAGTCTACCAGGCCATGGTAAGTATGGGCCTACTGGTTAGCGGTGAAGCGCAAGCCGGATCGACACGCCGGCAATGGAAGGAAAGATCTCAACTATTAAGCAATGTAGAGAAACCTACGGTCGCGATTCTTGGCGCCGGTATCTCAGGGCTTTGCGCAGCCTATGAATTGAAGAAGGCAGGATTTCCTTTTTTTCTCGTCGAAGCACGGGATAGGCCTGGAGGAAGAAGCCATACTATTAGATCAGGTTCAGTTGTTGATGAGGTTGATAGTCAACAGAATTGTAGTTTCGATAATGAAGAAGAGCTTTATTTCAACGCCGGAGCGGCGCGTATTTCACAGACCCATTGTAATTTGCTCGGCTACTGTCGTGAGCTAGGTGTACAATTACAAGCATTGGTGAACGAAAACAAGGGTGCCTTTATTCACAATTCTTCTGCTTTTGATGGTGTTCCGGTGCGAGCAAGAGAAGTTGTAACTGCGATGCGCGGTAATATCGCGGAACTCCTATCGAAAGCCATTAATGCGGGTGCGCTCGATTCTGACATCAGTTTCTCTGAACAGAATGCGGTGCTCAACGTTCTTCGTAACTACGGCGATTTAGATTCAAGTAATATTTTCACCAACTCCACTCGTAGCGGATTACAAGAGGGTAGTGGCGGACTGACCGCCGGCTTGCCAAGGGCTGCACTGAACCTTGATGATTTTTTCTTCGATACCAGTGTGCCTTATGCCCCAACCTTCAGTGAGAGCATCAATCAATCTGCGACGATGTTGCAGCCAGTCGGCGGCATGGATAAGATCGCCCAGGCCCTTGCCGATGAAGTAAGCGAAGAGTCTTTTTACGGAATAGAAATTACTGCGATCCGCCGCTCCGGTAGTGGCGCGGTGATTGAGGGCATGGTAGATGGAACGATAGGCGCGGCGGAAGTTGATTACGTCATTGTCGCTATTCCTCCCAGTGTGTTGCGTAATATCCCTAATGATTTTAGTGCAGCTACGGCGAATGCGATTGCCCAAGTGCAATATGCAAATCCAACTAAAATCGCTTTCCAGTCTCCGCGCTTTTGGGAAAGTGAAGATGATATTTATGGTGGAATATCCTGGACTGATCCCGAAATTTTACAAATCTGGTATCCCTCCGGTGGATTTGGTCAGGAAAAAGGAATAATTGTTGGTAGTTATTTGTTCGGCGGAACCCACGCCACCAATTTTCAGAATCTTTCCATTGATGAACGTGTCGAGTTTGCCCTTGCCAGGGGCGAAAAAGTTCATCCACAGTATCGTCAAAACCTCAGTGCGGGAATATCAGTGGCATGGGCGAAGGTTCCTTACTCCTTGGGTGGTTGGAGCGTTTCTACACCTTCTTCATTATTGCAATTGCCAGATGGACCGTTCCTGTTTGCCGGCGACCATCTTACTTACTTACGAGGCTGGCAAGAAGGTGCCGTAATTTCGAGTTTGAATGCGCTTAATAATTTGTTGGACCTGATGGGAGTGTAAACATGAACTGCCTCCTGCCAGCGTGCCGCCCGGCCCAGATATTGCTGGAACACCTGTTCGACGAAGTCGTCCACGCCGGGAACAAACAGGACGGCGAGTATCGTGACGACGATTACGGCAAGCGGAAAACGAAAAGCATGTTGCCGCCGCCGCGTTGCTGGATTTCCGGGGTCAGCATCCGGTAGGTCACGCCGCCCCCTGCGGCGATGGCGACATATTGCACGCCGTCCACGGTGTAGGTCACCGGGAAGCCGCCGGCGGTGGAGTTGAGAATCTGCTCCCAGAGCACTTCGCCCGAGTCGGCGTCGAAGGCGCGGAAGCGCCTGGCGTCGTCCGATACGAACACGAGCCCGCCGCCGGTGGTCAGCACCGAGCCGCCGATGCCGGCGCGCTGGCGGTGGGTCCAGAGCGCTTCGCCCGTGGCCACGTCAACCGCCGATAGCAGGCCCACCTGCTCTCCGCCCTCGGGCGCCGGCACGATGCGGCTCGTGGCGGAGCGATGGTGCAGGCCCACGACAGGCTCGAAGGGATTGAGATAGTAATCCATGCAGGCGTTGTTGGTGGGCGTGTAAACCGCATTGGTTTGCGGGCTGTAGGCAACCGAATTCCAGTTGATGCCGCCGCGGGTCGTGGGGCAGACGAATTTCCTTTGCCTGATCTCGGTGATGTCGAGATCGATGTTGGTGATGCCCTTGTTGTTCTCGATGTCGACGCCGACGATGACGTTCTGGTAGTTCGTTTCCTTCGCCCAGAGAAATTCGCCGGTGGCGGCGTCGAGCGTCCAGATGATGCCGGTCTTGCCGGGAATGCCGGTGATGAGCTTGCGCCGCTCGCTCGATGCGATGTTCGGATTGATCCAGGAAACCGCGTCCGCGTCGGGCGTGACTTCGCTTTCGACGACGATGCGCTCGAAGGGATGGTCTAGGTCCCAGTTGCCGCCTGGAATATGCTGGAAATACCACTCTATTTCACCGGTGTCGGCGTCGAGGGCGAGGGTGGAGTTGGTGTAGAGCACGTCGCCGCCGCGGGTGTCGCGCTGGATCGAACCCCAGGGAATGGGTACGGCGATGCCGATATAGATGAGGTTGAGATCGGCGTCAAAGCTCGCCGGCATCCAGGCCGAGCCGCCCCGGCGCTGCTCGTTGGGCACGTCGCCCCAGGTTTCGCCGCCGGGCTCGCCGACTCTCGGCACGGTGCCCGTGCGCCAGAGTTCCTCGCCGGTATCGGCGTCATGGGCGGTGATCCAGCAACTGGTATTGATGTAATAGCAGCCGGACATGCCGGCTATGATCTTCCCGTCGAACACCTGCGGGCCGCCGGAATAGTGCTGGCCCACTGTCCAGTCCCCCATGCGCCGCTCCCAGGTCACCTCGCCGGTGTAGACGTTGAGCGAGACGAGGTAGGCGTCGCGGGTGGCGAGCAGGAGTTGGTCCTTGTACAGCGTACCGTTGCGGTTGGCGCAGGATAGCGGCGCCACGTGATCGACTTCGGGACGGCGGTATTCCCATAGCAGCGTGCCGTCGCGCGCGTCGAGGGCTTCGATGAAATCGCAGGCCTGGGGCAGGAACATCACCCCGTCATGGACCAGGGGAGTTGTCTCCTGCAAGCCCGGCCCCATGGTCCAGGCCCAGGCGAGGCGAAGACCGCCGACGTTTTCCTTGTTGATTTGATCCAGCGGACTGTAGCCCCAGTGGTTCCGGGTGCGTCGCCACATCAGCCAGTCGCCGTCGGGTGGATTGCGTAGTTCTTCGTCGGTGACGGGAGTGTAGCTATCCAGAGGCGACGGGGTTGACGATTGCGCGGCGACCTCGGGAGCTATTGCCGCCAGAACGGACATCGTGACGGCAAGACAGAACCGGTGCGTATGGGAACTTCGCATGCTAACTTTCCTGTGATTTCAAATTGGGCAATCGAATCATCCCTGCTTGAACGATTCGGGCAAACCGCTGCGCGAAATGGACTTCAGTAAGGATAGCCTTCGAGCCTTGGCTGCCCGGGGAACCAGTCGGGAACACGGGCGAAATTGTTTCGATTGGGCATCTCGATTTTCGGCAGGCTGTCCTGGTCGAGCACCACGTCTTCCTCGATCACGTCGTTGAGGAAAAGCAGGTAGGCCATGATCGAATAGACTTCATCGGGCGTGAGCGTCCCCTCCATGCCCAGGGGCATGCCGCGGTTGATGTAATCCCAGACAGTGGTCGCATAAGGTGAGCGGATCGGCAGCACCCGGCCGTAATCCCAGGGATCGTCCACTTCTCCCACGTCGCGTTTGATCAGCCGCGGCGCCGTTGCTCCGGTGCCGTTCAGTCCGTGACAGACGAAGCAGGTTTTCAGCACGTAGAGTTCTTCGCCTTCGGCGACGGTGCCACTGCCGGCGGGAAGTTCCTTGCCGTCCGGACTGATGGAGATATCCCAGGCGGCCACTTCCTCGGCGGTGGGCGCCCTGCCCAGCCCGTAAGTGGGGGACTGCGCCTGGGCGCAGACCCCCACCGCCAGCAATACCAGGCCGGCCAGCTTATGCAATTGCATTGTGGACGTTGCCGTCGCTGTCGATTCGCCAGGGCTGGATCGAATTGTCCTGGCCTTTCACCCTGACCGGTTGATCCGGCGGCTGATTCCAGAACGCAGCGACCTGGGCGCGGCTCGGCTGTATCTGGCCGAGTTCGTCGGTGCAGCGGGACTGGAGTTCGCATTCGGCGCCGTCCCAGGTCCAGTTCATGCTGAAGCGGGTATGCGCCATGGGCTGCGGTTCGCCGCGGATATCGGCGTCCTGCCAGGTGCGGCCGCCGTCGGTGGAAATTTCCACTCTGGCGACCTTGCCGCCGCCTGACCAGGCGAGGCCGCTGATCTCGTAGAAGCCGGGCTCGGGAAGCCGCTGGCTGCCGGAAGGGAAAGTGATGACCGATTTCGGCCCGATCTGGTAACCGAGCGCCGCGGTGGCGGGATCCTGGGTCAGATGCCCGTAATCGTTGTAAGTCATGTAGTACTGGTCGACGACCTTGATCCGGCGCAACCACTTGACGTTGAAAATGCCCTCGAAGCCAGGAACGAGCAGGCGCAGCGGGTAGCCCTGCTGGGGACGCACCGCCTCGCCGTTCATGCCGTAACAGAGGATGCAGTCGTCCATGGCCTTGTTGATCGGAATCGTCGAAGCTCCTTTCACTTCCTCGACGCCTTCCGCCACGATCCATTCGCCGCCATCCTGCACGCCGGCCTCTTCGAGCAAGGTGGACAGCAATACGCCGGTCCATTCGGCGCAGCTCGTCATGCCATGGGTTTCCTGCACCGTGGTGTGGCTGCTGCGGGAGCGATTGCCCGCGCATTCGATGAAATGCAGTCTCGTCACCGATGGAAAACGCCGCAATTCCTCCATGGTGAATACGAGTTCCCGGTCCACCAGGCCGTGAATCATCAGCCGATGCTTTGCGGGGTCGATGTCCGGCACGTACGAGCCGCGGGTGGTTCCGACGTAATGCAGCGACGATGGCGTAATGACTCCCACAGATTCCTGCAGCGGAGCCGCGATGTGAAAATCGAGGCCGAAAGCGTCCGGCGAATGTCTGCCGCCATGGGGTATGCGTTTCGAATCCTCGAATCGCGAGCGTTTGCCATAGGCGACGAGATCGTCCGTGCCGACGATCATTCCCTCGGGATCCGGCAATTGCCCCGATGCCGGTTTTGCCGCGGCGAGGCCCAATCCACCGGCCAATGCTGCTCCGCGCTTGAGAAACTCCCTTCGATCAGATTGTCTGGAACTCATTGTCCTCTCCTGCTTGAACGAAGTGCGTATCGAGACTTTGCATCAGGTACTATGTAGCCTAATTCTCGGATCACGGCAAGAAGAGATAGCAAAATGATCAATCCGCGCAAGCTTTCGACCGCTGTTTTGTTAACGGGCCTGACGGTGTTTTCGGGCCAGATCGCGCAAGCCCAGGTGGGCTTTGCCGATGCCGAACTTTCCATCGAGCATGTCGCCGGAAACGTCTACATGGTGCAGCGGCCGGGTGGCGGCGGCAACATCGGCGCCTTCATCGGACCCGATGGCGTCCTGCTGGTCGACTCGCTGTTCGCGCCGATGACCGAAAATCTGGTCGAGGTGGTAGGCGAGGTGACCGACAGCGAGATTCGCTTCCTGATCAATACCCATATTCACGGCGACCACGTCGGCGGCAACGCGAACCTTGCCGAGTTGGGCGTACTGATCTTCGCTCACGACAACACCCGGGTGAAATTTCTCGAAGAGAGCAGTCATTTTCCTCGCGGCGGAGGCAGTTTCGCGCCTCAGCAGCCGGTGGCGGCGCGGCCCGTGGTGACCTACAACGATGCGATCTCGTTCCATCTCAACGGCGAGGAAGTCCATGCCTTTCTCGCTCCGCCCTCCCACACCGACGGCGATACTTTCGTGTATTTCCCCGAATCCGACGTGCTGCATCTCGGCGACGTGTTCCGGACCACCAGCTATCCGATCGTCGACAAGTTCAACGGCGGCACCTTGCGCGGCACGATTGCGGCTCTTGACCTGGCCATCGATATGGCCGGCCCGGACACCAGGGTCATTCCCGGTCATGGCCTCGAAGTCGTCGGACGCGCTGAGATGGTCGAATTCCGCGACATGATCCTCGACATCCGCGACCGGGTGTACGCCATGATTCGCCAGGGCATGCATCTCGATGAAATCATGGCCGCGCGGCCGACCGCGGCGTACGATGCGCAATGGGGCCAGGAAGCGACCTGGACCGCGATCGATTTCGTTCCGCTCGTCTACTACGAACTCGGCGGAGCGGGCCGGCTGGAAGATCGGCAGTAACAGGCCAGACAAATGATCAGGATCAGCATCCGGTCGCTTGCGCTGACCGGCATTTCGTTCGTCATATTCCTGCCGGCGGGAAACGCCCTGGGCCAGACTTCCGAAGACGAGTTCGCGATTACGCTTCCCAGCGCCAGAACCGAACTCAGGGACGCGCCATCCGAACGTGAGTTGCAAGCTCCGACCCAAGTGGTCGTATTGGGTACCGGCACGCCGATACCCGACGCCTTCCGGGCAGGCTCAAGCATCGCGGTCATACACAAGGGCGAAAGCTATCTGTTCGACGCCGGCGCCGGCGCGGTGCGGAACGCTGCTATCGCCCGCTACAAGTACGACATCCCTTCGCTATATCCGAGCCTGATCTGCTGCGTATTCTTCTCGCATCTGCATAGCGACCACACGATGGATTTCTCCGAACTCGCACATACGATGTGGTGGCGGCGCAACGCGGGACTCAGGGCGTGGGGGCCCGCGGGCATCGAGCGGGTTGCGAACGGATTGCTCGAAATGAATTCGGTCGACGTCGACTTGCGAACCGGCGGGTTGCAGCCGGTCCAGAACCCGGACGGCTTCCGGGTCGCGGCCCGGACCATCGAGCCCGGCATATTGCTGGAGAAGGACGATCTCGTGATCGAAGCATTCGCAGTCGACCATGGCGACATCCACCCGGCTTACGGTTTCAAGGTGACCACCGACGACCTTTCGCTCGTGATCAGCGGAGATACGGCCTATAGCGAGGCAATCGTGGAAAAGGCGCAAGGCGTGGACTTGCTGTTTCACGAGGTGATAAGCCAACAGGGACTATTGCAGAACTCCCCCGGATTCCAGCGCTATCACAATAGCGCGCATACCACGTCGGAAGAATTGGCGCGATTGGCGAATATCGCCCGGCCCGGCCTGCTCGTGCTGTATCACGGTCTGTTTTACGGCACCGAAGAAGAACTGGTGCTCGACGAGATAAGCGCCATCTACGACGGCGAAGTCATTCTCGCCGAGGATCTGGACGTTTTCCCGCAACCTTGATCCTTCTCTAACTGTAAATGCGAATCTTTATCATTTGTATTTACATCGGAATGTAATTCCTCTAGTATCCCCCTTCGCATTTGAATCGCCGAGCCAGGCCGGCCGGCGAAAAAGTAATGATGAGGAACGATATGAACGAAGGAAAAACGGCCGCGCAACATGCGTGGGCGGGCGGATTGTCCGCAATAGCAAGGAGTTTGCCCCTGGCGGGCATCGCGCTAGTGCTAGGGTCGCTGGCTGCGCCGGTGTCGGCACAGGATGGCGGCGACCGAATCGAGGAGTTGATCGTCAACGCGACGCGGCTGCCGCGCACGATCGAGAATATCGCCGGCACCGTTTCGCTGATCACGGCGGAACAGATAGAACGCGAAATGACCGAGGATCTCGACGACCTCGTACGCTTCCAGCCCGGCGTTTCGATCAGCACCGCGAGCAGGGGAGGCAACGAAGGATTCAGCATTCGCGGAATCGGCGGCAACCGGGTGCTGACGATCATCGACGGCATTCGCAGCAACGACATCTTCGAGGCCGGACCGGCAAGCTACGGCAGGGACAGCATCGACACCGACAACATCAAGACGGTGGAATTGATTCGCGGCCCCGCCTCGGTGCTATATGGCGCCGACGCGATCGGCGGCGCGGTCATTCTGACCAGCAGGGAGCCGCGGGATTACCTGGAAGCCGAGCGCAACACCTATTTCAATCTGCGCGCGTCCACCGCCGACGCGGACGAGCAAATCCGCGGCGGATTCACGGCCGCGTTGCAAAGCGGCGATGTCGGCCTGCTGGCGCAATACACCCATCGGGAATTCGCGGAACAGGAAGTGAACGGTCCCGGCAGCCTGAATCCCCAGGATGGCTCATCCGACAGCCTGCTGCTGCAACTTTTCCGGGACCTGTCGCCCGGTCATCAACTGCAATTGAGCCTTGACAGCTATGTGGATGAGATTGCCACGCAACTGGAATCGGACATCGGCCGAACCGTTTCCGCATCGGTGGGTCTGGACGACACCGAACGGCTTCGCACCGGCATACGTTATCAATGGCAGGCCGGACTGGCCCTGTTCGACGACCTCGACATCAGCTACAACCGGCAGGATACCGATGCCACCCAGTTCACCGAACAGACGCGCACGAGCTATTCCTTCATCAACCCTCGCGACCCGCGCAGCTATGGCGGCGCCAACGCGCTGCGCGAGACGACTTTCGAGTTCAATCAGCAGACCACGGCGCTGAACCTGAATCTGCGCAAGACCGTCGAGACGGACTCGATAGTTCACTCTTTCGCTTATGGCGGCAATTTCGAGGAAACCGATACCCGGCGGCCGCGCAATCGCTGCGAAGAGAACCTGAGCAACGGACAGAAGACTTGCGCGATATCGGCGTTTCCCTTCGCACCGCCCGAAGTCTTTCCCAACAAGACCATTCCGGACACCTCGACCGACCGTTCCGGGTTTTATCTGCAGGACGAAATGGTGCTCGGGAACAGCGGCTTCACGCTGATTCCCGGCGCGCGTTACGACCGCTACCGGATGGACGCGATGCCGGATCCGACGCTCGACGGAACCGGCCAGGTCAGCGGTTACGGATTCCCCGTCGAGTCCATCGACGAAGGTGCGCTTTCGCTGAGCCTGGGCGCCTTGTACGATTTCGACGAAACCTGGTCGATGTTCGCGCAATACGCCGAAGGCTACCGGCCGCCGAACTTCGCCGAAGCGAACCAGTCGTTCGTCAATCTCGGCTTTCAATACGCCACTGTTCCCAATCCGGAACTGGAAGCGGAAAACAGCAAGGGGCTCGAATTCGGCCTGCGGGCGAATTTCGACAACGCCTTCCTGAGCGCCGCGGTTTACCGGAATCGTTACGACAACTTCATCGAGAACTCCTTTGTCGGAGTCCGCGGGCCGATCAGCCTGTTCCAGAACCGGAACATCGAGGCGGTCGAGATCAGCGGGGCCGAATTCAACGCCCGGTTCGTGTTCGACGAACAATGGCAGGCGCGCGCCGCCCTCGACTACGCCCGAGGGGACAACCAGACCGACTCGACTCCCCTCGATTCGGTAGACCCGCTTACAGCCGTGGCAGGTCTCGGATACACGGCGGCCTCAGGCCGCTGGGGTGGAGAACTGCTGCTTACGGCAGTGGGCGAAAAGGACCGCGTTTCGGCCCCGGACCGCGTAACCGCCGACAGTTACGGCATCGTCGACCTGATCGGTTACTACAACTTTTCCGACGCGGCGCGGCTGCGCTTCGGCGTATTCAACCTGTTCGACGAAACGTACGCGCGCTGGATCAACATCAGCAGCCTGAGCGCCGATTCGATCTCCGCGATCGAGAATGCCCAGCAACCCGGAACCAATTTCCGCATCGGCTTGCAAATCGAGATCTAGGCCACAATTCAAGGAGAAATATCATGGAAAAAGAACAATTCGCGATGAAATCGATTCGCCGGCTGCCGATTCTGGCAGCCTTGTTCACGCTCGCCTCCTGCGTCGCGATTCCGGTGGCGGAAAGCGACAGCCCCACTGATGAATTCAACTTCGGCGTAATGGTCATGGCCCATGGCGGCAGCGATGAATGGAACGCGCATCTGGCCGAAGCCGTGGAACCTCTGCAGCAGCGCTATCCGGTGGAAATGGCCCTGGGTATGGCGGACGCCGGCTCCATCGAGGACGCCATACGCAGACTTGAATCCCGGGGCGTGAATCACGTCGGCGTGGTGCGGGTATTCATCTCCGGTGAAAGCTGGTATGACCGGACTTTGCAGATACTCGGCATACAGGAAGGCGCTCCCCCGCGGCCGGCACCGGAGCGGCTTGAGGAGATCAGAGCAAATATGAGAATGCCGATGGGATTCTGGAAAGTCGATACCGAACTGGCGTTCCACGTCAGCATCGACGGATTGGCCGATGCGGAGGAAATCGACGAAGTGATCACTTCCAGAATCCGCGGCCTCAGTTCAGATCCGGCAAATGAAGTTGCCGCCGTCATAGCCCACGGCCCGGGCGACGACGACGAAAACCGGCGCTGGCTCGACAAGATCACCGAGCGAACCAGGCATGCCGACGAGCGACTGGGGCTGCAAGAGATTCGGATTTTCACTCTGCGTGAGGACTGGCCCGAGAAAAGAAGGGAAGCGGAACAGGAAATCCGCGCATACGTCGAACAGGCGAATTTGCAAGGACTGACCCCGATAGTCGTGCCATTTCGCTTGCAGGGATTCGGACCCTACGAACGCGTACTCGATGAACTCGACTATCGCGCCGACGGACTCGGGCTGCTGCCGCACGAAAACGTCGGCTTGTGGATCTCCAACCAGGCGGACCTTATGGAAGCGGAAGCCCTGAGCCACCACCGGTACATGGCCGGCATTCCGTGAGCCTGCCGTAGCGCCGGACTTGTCATATCATAACGCGCGCTGACAAGACCAAGGCGAAAATCGAATGAAAAACGTGCCCGTCATCGACGCACAGCAGGCCGCCGCCAAGGTTCGTTCCGGTGACAAGCTGCTCGTCGGCGGATTCGGCATGAACGGAACTCCTGTTCACTTGCTTCATGCCCTCGCTGAAACCGACGTCAAGGATCTCGTCTTCATCGGCAACAACATCGGCGAGCCCGGCCTCGGCGGCAGCCGCCTGCTGCGCAACGGGCAGGTTCGCAAGGCTGTCGGCTCCTTCTTCACCAGTAATCCCGAAGCCGTTGCGGCGGCGCACGCCGGCGAGATCGAAGCCGAGCTGATTCCCCAGGGAACGTTCTCCGAGGCTCTTCGCGCTGGCGGGGCCGGGCTCGGCGGATTCTTTACCCCGACTTCCGCCGGCACCTTGCTGGCCGAAGGCCGCGAGACCCGCTCGATCGACGGCCGCGAAATGGTCTTCATCGAACCCATCAGGGGCGATATCGCCTTCATTCGCGCCTGGCGCGCCGACACGGCGGGCAATCTTCAATATCGAATGACCGAAAACAATTTCAATCAGGCGATAGCGACCGCGGCCGG
>CAZUSL010000171.1:0-5765 GCA_964622925.1 uncultured Pseudohongiella sp.
ATGCGGTAATTGTCCGGAATTCCGGCCAACTCGCCAAGTAGTGCGTCGCAAGCCTCGACGATTTCCATGAAATCACGCGAACGATGGCTGATTTCGATTACCGAGGCGCCGATGCCGCGGTAATCGAGGAACTCCTCCTGCGCCCGCCGCATGACGGCTTCGGGCAGCATCGCGGGTCCGGCGCCGAAATTGTACACGCGGTTTGTCATTGAGCCCGGGTTCACAAACAGCATTCCTAGATGGCGGTAACCTTGATCACGTGTTCGATATTGCGCATCGCGTCCAGCGCCGAATCCGGAGCCGGGTGTTCCATGTCGATCAGATTGTAGGCGACATCGCCCCGGCTCTTGTTGAGCATGTCGATCACGTTGATGTTCTGGTCGGCGAGGATCGACGTGATCTGTCCGAGCATCCGCGGAACGTTCAGGTTGGCGATCACCAGCCTCGTGCCGGGCGATGCATTCGGCACGGGATCGAGATACAGGTCGGGAAAATTCACCGAATTCCGGATGTTGCCGTTTTCCAGGAAGTCGCGTAACTGGTTCACCGCCATCACCGCACAATTCTCTTCCGCCTCCCTGGTGCTGGCGCCGATGTGCGGCATGAAGATCACGTCCTTTCTGCCGAGCATGTCGGGGCGGGGAAAATCGCTGACGTATTTCGCCAGCCGGCCCGAATCGAGCGCCTGCCGCAAGGCGCCGGCATCCACGATTTCCTCACGGGCGAAATTGAGCAGGCTGGCGCCGGGCTTCATTGCCGAGAACAATTCTCCGTTCATGAGTCCCCGGGTAGTGTCGAGCACCGGCAGATGCAGGGAAACGAAATCCGAATTGGCCGCCAGGGCCTGCAGGCTTTCCATTCGCTCTACCTGGCTCGGCAGCCGCCAGGCGGCGTCCACCGAAAGTGCGGGGTCATAGCCCAGCACTTTCATGTTCAACCTGATTCCCATCTCGGCGACCCGCGAACCGATGGCGCCCAGTCCGATCACGCCCAGGATCTTGCCGGCTATTTCAGCGCCCTTGAACTGTTTCTTGTTTTTTTCGATCAAGCTGGAGTATTCGGCGTGATCGCGGAGATCGCTGTTTTCCTCGGCAAAGCGGATGCCTTGCAGAATGCCGCGAGACGCAAGCAACAATCCGCAGAGTACGAGTTCCTTGACGGCATTGGCATTGGCCCCGGGCGTGTTGAAGACAACGACTCCCGCTTCGGTGCAGGCTGAAACGGGGACGTTGTTGGTGCCGGCGCCGGCGCGGGCCACGGCGCGCAGACCGTTGTTGACGGCTTTCGGATCGAGCTTGTGACTGCGCAGCAGGATCGCGTCGGGGTCCGGGACCGAATTGCCGACTTCGTAGACATCGTCGGGAAAAATTTCCAGGCCCTTGTCGGCGATCGAGTTGAAGGTCTGAATCCTGTACATCTGGTTTCCCTGCCGCTTGCAATATTGCCGAGAATTGGGCCGGAGCGCGGGCCGCGATTATGTCGCGGATCGGCTTTAAACGCCAGCGGCTAAGGCAGTGTGTACTGAAAATTTGTCATAATTTGCCATCGACCCCATTTACCGTTGAAGAAACAGGATTTTGTCATGCAAACAGTCGTTGCCGGAGTTCCGGAGCGTATTTCAGAGTGCGAGGTGCCCGTGTTTCGGATTTTGGGGCGTAATCCGGGGCCGATGACGGGGCCGGGAACCAATAGCTATCTGATCGGGGAATCGAGGCTTAGCCTGATCGATCCCGGTCCCCGTGACAGCGACCAGTTGCGGAGTTTTCTGGACGCTATCGGCGACCGCAAGCTGGAATATATCCTGGCTACTCATACCCATGGCGATCATTCGCCCGGCGCGGCCGAGTTGCAGCGCGCTACCGGCGCCGAACTGGTGGGATTGCCGGCGCCCGAGCATGGCTATCATGACCTGAGTTTCACGCCCGGGCGCGAATGGCGTCACGGAGACCTGCTCGACTGCGACGAATACACGATCCGCATGTTGCACACGCCGGGGCACGTTTCGAATCATTTCTGCTTTCTGCTGTGTGAAGAACAATTGCTGTTCACGGGCGATCACGTGTTGCAGGGCACAACATCGGTGATCCTGCCGCCGGACGGCAACATGAGCGACTATCTCGACAGCCTGGAAGAATTGCGGCACTTGCCGCTGCGTTATCTCGCGCCGGGCCACGGCAATCTGATCCAAGATCCGCATGTGGAAATCAACAAGCTGATCGAGCATCGGATGCACCGGGAAAGCAAGATCGAGCGCAGTCTGGCAGGCATCGGAACCTGTACGCTGGAAGAGCTCGTGGTGGTCGTCTACGACGATGTCGACAAGTCCATGCATCGCTGGGCCGAGAGGACCATGCTGGCGCATCTGGAAAAACTCGAGCGGGAAGGGCGCGCGCGCCGTCACACGGGAGAGAAGGCGGAGCGATGGAGCCCGATGTGAGCCAGGCGGAAGACGCGTCCGGGGCGAAGATTCCGGTCGGCGTCAGCAGTTGCCTGCTCGGCGATCAGGTTCGCTATGACGGCGGTCACAAGCGGCATTCGTACATTACCGGCACTCTCGGTAAGTACTTTGAATTCCGGCCATTTTGCCCGGAAGTGGAGATCGGCCTCGGCATCCCGCGCAAACCCATCCGGCTGGTGCGTGCGGAACGCGGCGAAATCCGCTGTGTGCAAATCGACGACCCGGCCATCGATCACACGCAGGCATTGCGGGAATCCCTCGCCCGCAGGCGGGATTGGGTGGCGGAACTATGCGGCTACATCCTGAAAAAGGACTCGCCCAGTTGCGGCATGGAACGGGTCAGGGTATGGCGCGGCGATACGCCCGCGCGCGATGGCAGCGGTATTTTCGCCGACGCCCTGATGCGGGAGTTTCCCTGGCTGCCGGTCGAAGAGGAAGGCCGCCTGGGCGATTCCGTATTGCGCGAGAACTTCATCCAGCGCGTGTTCGTTCTGCGGCGCTGGTTCGCCCTGCTTGAAGCCGGTTTGAGCGCGGCTGCGCTGACGCGATTCCACGCCCGCCACAAACTGATCGTCATGAGCCACGATCAGACGCAATATCTCGCTCTCGGCCGGCTGCTCGCGGACGCCGGCAAGTCCGACCTGGAACAGGTCGCCGGCGAATATCTGCGGGGGCTCATGGCAGTGTTGAAAATTACCGCGACCCGCGGCAAGCACGTCAACGTATTGCAACACATCATGGGCTACCTGAAGAAAAGCCTGGCCGCCGACGACAGGCAGGAACTCGTGCGGACGATAGAGGACTATCGCCTGGGCCTGGTGCCGCTGGTCGTTCCGATCACCTTGCTCAATCACTTCTTCCGCAAGCACCCCCATTCCTACATTGCGGAATCCTGGTACATGAAACCCTATCCGGCGGAATTGATCCTGCGCAACCAGTTGTAAGGTCAGGCGGCGGGCTGCTGTTCCAGCGCGGGAGCGATCTTGAAATTCAGAAAGCCGTAGATGACGGCGATCACCGGACAGGCCATGTTGAAGAAACAGAAAGGAAAGTAGGCGAGCGTGGCGACGCCCAGGGTGCCGCTCATGTAGGCGCCGCAGGTATTCCACGGCACCAGCGGCGAAGTGATCGTGCCCGAATCCTCCAGCGTGCGGGAGAGATTCTTCACGTCGAGATTGCGGCTCTGGTATTCGAGCTTGTACATGCGCCCCGGCAGCACGATGGAGATGTACTGGTCCGAGGTGATGATGTTGGCGCCGATGCAGGTAACGATCGTGGTGGCAATCAGGCTGCCGGTGCTATGCACGAAAGAAAGCGCGTAGTCCACCAGCCGCTGCAACAGGCCCACACGCTCCATCGACGCGCCGAAGATCATTGCGCAGAGAATGAGCCAGATCGTGTTCAACATGGAAATCATGCCGCCCCGGGACATGAGATCGTCGAGCGTGGCATTGCCGCTTTGCAGCACGAAACCGTCGAAGAAAGTCGTCCAGACGCCCTTGACCAGGGCGAGAAACAGGTTCGGCGCGTCGCCGGGCAGAGCGAGGATCGCCGGGCGCTGGAACAGCAGGGCCAGTACGACGCCGAGCGCGCCGCCGGCGAGAATGGTGGGAATCGGCGGCAATTTGCGGTTGGCCATCAACAGCAACACGAGAACGGGCAACAGCATCATCGGAGAAATCATGAAGTTCTCGGTGAGCAGATTCATCGTGATCGCGAGATCGTCCGCACTCGCGCCGCTGTCGATATTGAGGCCGATGAGAGCATAGATCAGCAGGGCGATGAGTATGCTCGGCACCGCGGTCCAGGTCATATGGCCGATGTGGCTGAAGAGATCGGTCCCCGCCACCGCCGGCGCCAGATTGGTCGTTTCCGACAAGGGCGACATCTTGTCGCCGAAATAGGAACCGGAAATGATGGCGCCGGCGGTAATCGCCGGCGACAGGCCCAGGCCGGCCGCGGCGCCGATCAGCGCGATGCCGACGGTGCCGGCGACGGTCCAGGAACTGCCGATGCTCAGGGCGATCAGGGCGCAGATCAGGCACGAGGCGAAATAGAAAATCGAAGGATCGAGGATCAGCAGGCTGTAGTAGATCATGGTGGGAACGGTGCCTCCCATGATCCAGCTTCCGATCAGCAGTCCCACGCAAAGCAGGATCAGGATCGGCTTGAGCGAGATGGAAATGCCGGAAACGATCGCGTTCTCGATCTGCTGCCAACCGATGCCGTTGTGCCAGCCGACGGCCGCGGCAACGGCGGCACCGATCAGCAGGGCAATCTGGTTCGGACCGGAACTGGCGTCTTCGCCATACAGGTAAACCGAGAACGATAACAGCGCGATCAGCGTAAAAACGGGAAGCAGCGCCTGCAGAATCGATGGTGTCGCCTCGTGGCGTTCGCCTGCGCCCGGATCGCCGGATTCCTTCATAAGCCCATCCAATTTCCGAGCGACAAGCATACTGGCACAGCCACAAAACGTCGAGCGAGTTATAATTCGGCGCGTGTGACGTAGAGCAGAGATATTGATGAGCGATATCGCGGAATACATGCGGGACGTGGGGCAGCGGGCGCGGGCGGCCGGGGCGGCGATTGCGCGGGCCGGCACCGCGGCAAAGAATCGCGCCTTGCTTGCGACCGCTGAGGCGATCGACGCCGGGCGCGATGAATTGATGCGCGCGAATGCCGGGGATTTGCAGCGGGGCGGCGAGAAAGGCCTGGCGGCGCCGTTGATGGATCGCCTGGAACTTACGCCGAAGCGCATCGACGGCATGATCGAAGGATTGCGGCAGGTGGCCGCGCTGGACGATCCCATCGGCGAAGTGAGCGGACTGAAATATCGGCCGACGGGAATCCAGGTCGGGCGCATGCGCGTGCCGCTGGGCGTGATCGGCATCATTTACGAGTCGCGGCCGAACGTTACCTGTGAAGCGGCGAGTCTATGCCTGAAGTCAGGCAATGCGGCCATCTTGCGCGGCGGTTCAGAGGCCCTGCGTTCGAACCAGGCCATCGCCGGCTGTATCGGCAAGGGCCTGGCGGAGGCGGGGCTCGATTCCCATGTCATCCAGGTGCTCGACCGTCCCGATCGGGAAGCTGTGGGCTGCCTGATCACCATGCCGGAATTCGTCGACGTGATCGTGCCCAGGGGCGGCAAGGGACTGATCGAACGCATCAGCCGGGAGTCGCGCGTACCGGTGATCAAGCATCTCGACGGCAATTGCCACCTGTATGTCGACGACCGGGCGGATCTCGCCAAGTCGGTTACGGTCGCGGTCAATGCCAAGACCCAGCGCTACGGCACCTGCTGCAC
>CAZUSL010000172.1:0-44587 GCA_964622925.1 uncultured Pseudohongiella sp.
TGCTCGGACAGATCACGTCGATCCTCGCCGACCAGAACATCAACGTGATCGACATGCTCAACAAGAGCCGGGGCGATGTCGCCTACAATCTGATCGACATGGAACATCCGGCTCCCGATTCGGCGCTGGACGCGATGCGCAACATCGAACACGTGATCAAGGTTACCGCCATCTAGGAACGCTGTTTATGAACCCGGCCTCAATGACAAACCGCGTGTACAATTTCGGCGCTGGGCCGGCGATGCTGCCCGAAGCCGTCATGCGGCGGGCGCAGGAGGAGTTTCTCGATTACCGCGGCATTGGCGCCTCGGTGATCGAAATCAGCCATCGTTCGCGTGATTTCATGGATATCGTCGAGGCTTGCGACGCGCTTCTCGGCGAGCTGGCCGGAATTCCGGACAATTATCGCATCCTGTACGTGCATGGCGGCGCGCAGATGCAGTTTTCGGCTGTTCCGATGAATCTGATCGCCCGCAGGCCGCAGCGGAAAGCCGCCTACGTGGTTTCGGGCAACTTCGCCAATATGGCGGCGAACGAAGCGGCGCGTTACGGTGAGATCGATACTTCCTGCAATAGCGCGGAAAGCAATTTCGATCGCATTCCCGAGTTTGATGCGGAAGCGGTCGACCCGGAATCCTCCTATGTCCACATAACCAGCAACAATACGATCTATGGCACCCGCTGGAACGCTTTTCCCGATACCGGCGACATCCCCCTGGTCGCCGACATGACTTCGGAATTGCTGTCGCGGAAATTGGACATCAACCGTTTCGGCGTAGTTTTCGCTTCGCTGCAAAAGAATCTCGGACCTTCGGGCCTCGCCGTTGTGATCGTCCGCGAAGACCTGCTCGATCACGTCATGCCAGAGACCCCTGGCCTGCTCAATTACCGGGCCTGCGCCGACAAGCATTCGCTGGCCAACACCATCAATACTTTTGCCGTCTACATGATGAAACTCGTGCTCGAATGGCTGCGGGACGAAGGCGGCGTCGAGGCCATTGAGCGGCGCAATGCGGAAAAGGCGGCGATTCTCTACGAAGCGGTGGACGGCAGCGATTTCTATCTCGGCACCGCACACGCGCCTCATCGTTCGCATATGAACGTCACCTTCAACCTGGCCGGAGACGATCTGCTCGATGTCTTTTTGCGCGAGGCGGAATCCAGCGGACTGTACGCGTTGAAGGGGCATCGCAAGGTCGGCGGCGCCCGGGCATCGATCTACAACGCCATGCCGGCCGAAGGCTGCCGGGCGCTCGCCGATTTCATGCGGCATTTCGAGCGTCAGCGCGCCTGACGACCCCCGAACGCCGGCGGCCATGTCCAGGGCGTGCCACATCATCCATTGCGATTGCGACAGCTTTTACGCTTCGATCGAGGAGCGCGACAATCCCGCGCTGGCGGGCAAGCCCGTCGCCGTAGGCGGACTGCCCGAGCAACGCGGCGTGGTCGCCACCTGCAACTATGTGGCGCGCAAGTTCGGCATCCGTTCGGCCATGCCGTCCGCCACCGCGAGACGGCGCTGCGCCCAACTCATCATCATCCGTCCGGACATGGAAAAATACCGCCAGGTCTCGCGCCAGGTACACGTGATTTTCCGGCGCTACACGGAAATCATCGAACCCCTTTCGCTGGACGAGGCCTATCTCGATGTCGCCGACTGCGCGGAATTCGACGGCGACGCCGTCCGCATCGCCGAAGCCATACGTGCGGCCGTGCGCGAGGAAATCGGCATAACCATCTCCGCCGGCATCGCGCCCAACAAGTTGCTCGCCAAGATCGCCAGCGACTGCAACAAGCCCGACGGTCAATTCGTCGTCGAATCGGATCAGGTGGCGGGCTTCATCGCGCAACTGCCGGTTTCCCGGCTCCATGGCGTCGGCAAGGTCACCGCCGCAAAGCTGAGTCGCCTTGGCATCGGGACCTGCGGCGAATTGCAAAGGCTTTCCCGCGAAGACCTGCGCGAACACTTCGGCCGTTTCGGCCAGAGGCTCCACGAGCAATGTCGCGGCATCGACAAACGGCAGGTGGAAGTGGACCGGATCCGCAAATCGGTCAGCGTGGAAACGACCTATCCCAGGGACCTGCCCGATCTGGCGGCGTGCCTTGAGGAACTGCCGGGACTTGTCGGGCAATTGCAGCAGCGCCTGGAGCGCATGCCGAAAACGCCGCAGGTCAGCAAGCAGGTCGTCAAGATCAAGTTTCACGATTTCAGCCAGACTACGGTGGAAATGCAGTCGGACTCGCTGAACATGGATAATTATCGCGACTTGTGCAAGGCCGGCTTCAGGCGTGGAGACAAGCCGGTACGGCTGCTTGGCGTAGGCGTCCGGCTGCCCGAACCGCGAGACTGAATTCGCTCAGTCGGCTTCTTGCCGATGCCTCTCGAAGGCCTTCAACTGTTCGGGCGTGGCTTCAGTCTGATGTAGCTCTTTCCATTGCCGATAAGGCATGCCGTAGACCATTTCGCGGGCGGCTTCGTATTCCACGTCGAGGCCCCTGGACTCGGCTTCCGCCTTGTACCATTTGGAAAGGCAATTGCGGCAGAAGCCGGCCAGGGTCATCAGTTCGATGTTCTGCAGATCTTTCTGTTCACGCAGATGTGTGACCAGCCGCCGGAAAGTGGCTGCTTCGATTTCGAGTTGCTGCTGATCGTTCATGCGCGGTGGCTCTTGTCCACGGATTTCAATTGCCGCTCCGCGGCGTTGAATGCGTCCCTGATTGCGACATAGAGATCTTCATGGGCGTGATTGTCGTGTTGTTCCTGGTTTACCCTCACTTCCTTCTGCGGCGTATGAATTTCCAGACCTACCGAATACACCTTGCCCTTGTGCCTGTGGTTGTGCGGCGAATCGAGCACCACCCGGCCGCTGATGATGCGCTCGCAAAAGCGCTCAAGCTTGGCAATCCGCTTGCGGACGGCTTCCTGCAAGGCTTCGGTCTGATCGATATTGTGGAAAAAAATCTGGAATTCATTGTTCATGAATCGCGCGCTCCTGGTTACTTGGGCGAAGGCGGCCAGCGGCCGAAGCCATGGGGCGGCCGTCGCGGGGTAAGAAATGGGTGGTTGCGGGATTGCCGTTTCCGGCTGAAAGGGCCAACTGATCGAGCCCCGTGCCTGATCTTGCGGTGGGAAGAAAACTCAAACGCATCCCGGTTCCCTAATCACTACGCTTTCAGCATATACCCTCAAGTTAATTCCGTGCAAGTGAATTTAGATTCTGTGGCAAACTACGCCTTTTTCGGCGGGAGAACGAGATGTCGAGACTTGTGATCGTATGGCTGGCGCTGATCTGGGTGCAGGCTCAGGCGGCTGAGCCTGCTGATAGCGAGGTGCTGACGAGGCTGGCTGAGTCCGGGGAACAGACCGAGTTGCTTTTCTGGTCCCAGGAGGATCGCAGGGTCGGTTTCCGCAATATGCGGAGTCTCGGTCCGGTCCGGCTGATCGAGAATGGGGATTCGCCTTTTCCGCTGACCAGCGCGCCGGTCGATCTTGGGGGCGTGAGTTACGAGGTGGAAGGCGAGAGTTTTCGATTGGGCGATTATCTTGCCGACCCGGCCCATATGGGACTGATTGTCGTCCGGGACGGTGAAATTCTGTTTGAGGACTATTCCGGTGGAAACAGCGAGGAAAGCGTCTGGATATCCTTTTCGGTGACAAAATCGGTTACTTCGATGCTGGTCGGCGCGGCCATCCGGGATGGTTTCATCAAGAGTGTCGATGAACCTGTCGTCAACTATCTGCCGAGATTGCGCGGTTCGGGTTACGGGCAGGCGAGTATCCGCAATGTCCTCAACATGGCCTCGGGAGTACGCTGGAACGAAGATTACGCGGATCCGGCTTCCGACGTGGCCAACGCCGGCGCCGCCAACGGCGTTGCGCTGGCCGACTACCTTTCCACTTTGCCGGTAGAGGCCGATCCGGGCGCGGTCTTCAATTACAACACCGGAGAGACCAATCTCGTCGGCGAGATTCTGCGGGCCGCCATCGGCAACAATGCGGCGACGTATCTGACTCTCAAGATCTGGCGCCCGTACGGCATGGAATACGACGCCTGGTGGTCACTCGGCGGAGCCGGCGGCGGCGAGCTCGGCGGCTGCTGCATCAGCGCTACCTTGCGCGACTACGCCCGTCTCGGCCTGTTCGCCATGGGCGGCGGGCGTCTGCGCGACGGAACTCCGGTGCTGCCGGAAAACTGGATGGCGGATTCGACCCGGCCATCGAAAGGCTATGACGGCTATGGCTATCTCTGGTGGCTGTTCGGCGACCGGAGCTACGCCGCAAGGGGTATTTTCGGTCAGTTGATCCGCATTTACCCCGACGATGACCTGGTCATCGCCGCTCACGGCAACGCCGAAGCCGCGGTGGACACGGAGTTTCATGCGCACCAGCAAGCCGCGGTGCAGGCGATTCGGGATTACCTGGTTTCTTCCCGGTAGCACCAGTGCCAGGGTTCGTAGGCTATGCCGCGGTCGTTGCCGCGGGGATAACTCATGTGGAAGCCGAACTTGTCCGCGTGTTTGCTTAACCAATGGAAGGCGCTGGTGGTTTCGAATTCTTCGGTGAGTACTTCGCAGCCGGTCGTACCGATGTCGATGGCCCGTCCGGTATGGTGTTCGCTGTAGCCGGGCGCCGCGTTTACCTTGAGGATTTGTTCAATATTCTGGCCGCCGGCGAGTTTGCGGGCGATCAGGTCATGCTGATAGCGGGGACTGCGCCAGGCTGAAACGAGAAACATCTCGACATCCTGTCCGGCCGCATCCCGTTTCATCTCCGTCCAGGCGCGAAACGCCGCTTCCGTCAGTTGCTGCGGGCGGCCGAAACAATCGGCCTCGGTCGGCACGAGCCGCTCGGGCACGGCCTGCAAGGGCAGCGGACATTGCCGCCGGTAATCGGCGGCAATCCCCAACGCCTTGTGCAGGCTGTCGATCTCGCGCTCGTAGTCGCTCTCGTGGTCGCTCCCTTGATTATTGGGCCGGATCAACGCGGATAACTCTGGACTACCGTCTCGATCCAGCGTTGTTCGTTGATGAAGCCCTGGCCCCAGGATTCATATTCCGGCCCGAGCCCTTCGGCGACGATTTCCTCGGTACTCATCCGCAGGGAGCGCGAGACGCGGATCGCGGTCGATGTGTCCCTGATCATGTTGTAGAAACCGAGCAGGTCGGCCTTGGTGGCCAGCGGGCCATGACCGGGGATGACCCGGGTGTCGTCGTCGATCCATGACAGGACTTTCTCCAGGTTCGACAGATAGCCTTGCACGCTGCCGCCGCTGGCGATGTCGACGAAGGGAAAGCCGCCATTGAAGAAATGATCGCCCATGTGAATGACATTGGCGTCTTCGAACAGCACCACGCTGTCGGTGTCGGTATGACCGGCCGGCATGTGAATCAGCGTGATGTCCTCGCCGTTGAAATGGATCGTGACGTTGTCGTTGAAAGTGACCACGGGCAAGGCTACCGGCGGCGAATCTCCGCCGATCATGCGCAGGCGCACGTTTTCGTGCGCCACGATCACCCCGCCGGCGCCGAATTCGACGTTGCCGCCGACGTGGTCACCATGGAAATGCGTATTGAGCACGAATTTAGGCGTATCCGAGCCGAGCGCTTCGAGCGCCGCGCGGATCCGGCCCGCGAGCGGGGCGAACTGATCGTCGATAATGAGAACGCCGTCTTCGCCGGCCGATACGCCGATATTGCCTCCCTGCCCTATCAGCATGGAAATGTTGCCGGCCACCGGAACGGTCTGGATCGTGACATTGGCGAACGGATCGTCCTGGGCCAATGCGCCGGTTGAAAGAATAACCGCTGCGATGAACGCGAGCGTACGGGTCAGGTATTTCATGGTGCCTCCTCGATGACCTGGCGGCGGAAAAGATTCATTATGCCACGCCGAAGCGGGCGGGCAACGTCCGATTATTTTACTTCGATCGCGTGTTCCTCGGCGATCTTGCGGCGCCAGTGCGCAGGCCCCGATTCATGCACGGAGCCGCCATGGCAATCGACCGCAACGGTTACCGGCATGTCTTCCACCTCGAATTCATGGATCGCCTCCATGCCGAGATCCTCGAAAGCGACGATCCGGGCCTTGCGAATGGCCTTTGAAACCAGATAGGCCGCTCCGCCGACCGCGATCAGATAGACCGCCTTGTGCCTGCGTATGGCGTCCACTCCCACGGGGCCGCGTTCGGCCTTGCCGATCATGCCGAGAATGCCGGTGCGGGCAAGCAGGCCGTCGGTGAACTTGTCCATGCGCGAGGCCGTGGTCGGACCGGCGGGCCCGATCACTTCGCCGCGCACCGGATCGACCGGGCCGACATAATAAATGAAACGGTTCTCGAAACTTACGCCCGCCGGCAGCGGCTCGCCGGCAGCGAGCATGTTCAGCAATCGCCGGTGCGCCGCGTCACGGCCGGTCAGCAATGTGCCGGAAAGCAGCAAGGTCTCGCCAGGCTGCCAACTTGCGATCTCCTCCCTGGAAACGGTATCGAGATCTACCTTGCGCGAGCCTGCGGCAGCGTCCCAGTCAAGCACCGGCCATTGGTCGAGCGACGGCGGCCGCAATTCCGCCACACCGCTGCCGTCGAGAGTGAAATGCGCGTGCCGGGTCGCCGCGCAATTGGGAATCATGGCCACCGGCAGCGATGCGGCATGGGTCGGGTAGTCGAGAATTTTCGCATCGAGCACAGTAGTAAGGCCGCCGAGTCCCTGGGCGCCGATGCCGAGCCGATTGGCCCGGTCGACGATCTCCAGGCGCAATTCCTCCTTGCGGTTCCGCGGTCCGCGCGCGCGCAACTCGTGGATGTCGATTGAATCCATCAAGGCTTCCTTGGCGAGCAGCACGGCCTGTTCGGCGGTGCCGCCGACGCCGATGCCGAGCATTCCCGGCGGGCACCAGCCGGCCCCCATTCCGGGCAGGGTTTCCACTACCCAGTCCGCCAGGCTGTCGCTCGGATTGAGCATGGCCATGCGCGCCTTGTTCTCGGAACCGCCGCCTTTCGCCGCCAGCCGCACGTGAATGGTGGAACCTGGAACCAGGCGCGTATGTATGACCGCCGGCGTATTGTCTCCGGTGTTTCTGCGTTCGCCGACCGGGTCGGCCAGGATCGAAGCGCGCAGCACGTTGTCGGGCAGCAGATAGGCCCGGCGCACACCCTCGTTGACCATGTCCGCAAACGGCATGTCGCCTTCCCAGCGCACGTCCATGCCGATATCGAGGAACACGGTCACGATGCCAGTGTCCTGGCAGATCGGGCGCCTGCCTTCCGCGCATAGCCGCGAGTTCACCAGGATCTGGGCGAGGGCGTCCCGGGCCGCGGGAGATTGCTCCCGCTTCCAGGCCTCGTGCAAGGCGGCGATGAAATCCGGCGGATGGTAATAGGAAATGTATTGCAGCGCGTCCGCCACGCTCTGGATCAGATCCTCGTTACGAATCAGCGTCATGGTTCGAGCTTTCCTGAATTTGTCTGTTCATTCTGCGTGCAGCTACGGTCAGGCCCAGCCACAGGATCAAGGCGCCCAGAATGGCGACAACCATGCCCGTTGCCAGCGCGGCAAGTCCTCGCGCCGCCGCCTCCGGGCCGGATGCGATCGTGTCGAGAGCGGCCGCCATCAGGGCGGGCACCGCCGTTTCTTCCTCGCTGCGTGGGAAGACGGGCGTAAGAATCAAGGCCGCCATGAAGGCGCGCAATATCCAGGCGGGCAAGCGTCCGAGGAGAGCGGTGAATTTCCAGAATACCAGAAAGAAAACGGCGCCGGACGCCAGGTAAATGAACCAGATCAGAACGTAATTCGTGTCACCGGCCATACCGGCGTCTTCGCTTCGCTGGCGGCCCCTTGCCGATGCGGTCAATCATATCATGTCAGACCGCCCTGTTCGCTCGCGCCGCCGGCAGTACTTCCGACAGCACCGGCGCCAGCACGTCCTGCCGCCAGCCCTGCATTTCCGGGGGCCAGTCGATGCTTCCCGTCAATGAATGGGAATGCACGATCTGCTGCAACTGTTTCTTTCTGCATAGCAGTTCGGGACTGACCTCGATGCGTTTCGCCTCCTTGCCAACCGCCTCGCGGCATTTCTTCAGCATGCCGCGCTGGGTGTGATCGAGAGGCGCGAACCTTGCATTCCGGCGCGGCGCGGGGGAATCCGATGGTTGCTGCGCCAGGAATTCGGCGAGACTGGACGCGAACCTTTTTATGAATTTGGGATTGACCCAGGGCGCCTTGCGAATCCTGTCCGAAGATATGGACGCAAACTTCCCTAAATACCGGGCAAGCTCCGAGAGATCTTTGTCCTCGACCAGCCAGTTGCGAGGCAGGTCCCTGGACCTGATCTCCCTTTCGCGCCAATGACTTAATTGCCGCAACAGGCAAAGGCTGCGGTCGTCCAGCGAATTGTGATCTTTGATCTGCAAATAACTGGACAGCCAGGCGCGCGGGTTCTCGTCGTGTTCCGCCCCGTCGCGCAAGCGGCGGCAATCCTCGGCAAACCAGTCTTGCGCGTTCTTGCGGCGCAGGTCCGCATCGAGCTTGTTCCGAAGTTCCGGCAGAAACCGGACGTCATCCGCCGCGTATTGCAATTGCGACGGGCTCAACGGCCGTTGCAGCCAGTTCGAACGCGTCTCCGACTTGCGCAGTTCCACATCGCAGAATCTGCTTACCAGATCCCGATAACTGAGACTGAAACCGGCTCCGAGGAAAGCTGCCGCGAGTTGCGTGTCGAACAGGTTCGCCGGCGTGTTGCCCAGCAATCGATGCAGCAACCCGAGATCTTCGCCGGCGGCGTGAATGATCACCTGGGTTTCAGACAGCAGGCGCCGGAAAGGCTTCCAGTCGGAAATGCTCAGCGGGTCGACGAGAAAGCAGCCCGATTCGGCCGCGAGCTGCAACAAGCCCACCTTGGCGTAAAAGGTCCTGGTGCGGATGAACTCGGTATCCAGACCGATCGCGGGCAATTCGCTCCAGGCCTCGCACAATCCGGCGAAGCGGGCCTGGTCGCTGACGTATTCGTATTTCGCGTCCCTGGCGCTTTTGCGATGCATCGAATCAGGAGCGCTTCATGTTCGTGCGCCCGGAGAAGGCATGCGCCAGCGTGCCGCCATCGGTAAACTCGAGTTCTCCGCCGACGGGAACGCCATGGGCGATTCTCGAAACCGCAACCTCGGCATCGCGCAATTGCTCGGCGATGTACCATGCCGTTGCGTCGCCTTCCACGGTGGCGTTGCAGGCCAGGATCACTTCCTCGAAGCCGCCTTCGGCGATGCGCTCGAGTAACAGGCCGATGCCGAGTTGTTCCGGACCGATGCCGTCGATGGGCGACAGATGACCCATCAATACGAAATACAGGCCGCGATAGGTGCCCGCCTGTTCGATCGCCAGCACATCCGCCGGCGATTCGACCACGCAACAGAACTTCCGCTCCCGCGCGGGATTGGCGCAGATTCCGCAGACAGGCTCTTCGGTGAGATTGCGGCATTGGCGGCAATTGCCGATTTTCTCCAGCGCTCCGGCCAGCACTTCGCTCAGGCGCCGACCGCCCTGCCGGTTCCGCTCGAGCAGGTGCAAACTCATGCGCTGGGCCGATTTCTGCCCCACTCCCGGCAGGCAGCGGAAGGCTTCGATCAATTCCTCGATCAATGGACTCGAACTCATGGTGGACCTAGAACGGAAACTTGAATCCTTCCGGCAGGCCGGCGAATCCCGCCATGCCGCGCATGGCCTGCCGGCTTTCCTGTTCGATCTTGCGCACGGCGTCGTTGATCGCCGCACAGATCAGGTCTTCGAGAATCTCCTTGTCTTCGTTTTGCAGGACTTCGTCTATTTCCACGCCGATGGCGTCGAAGCTGCCGTTCATGCGAACCTTGACCGCGCCGGCGCCGGATTGACCGACGACGACGGTGGCGGCCAGTTCCTGTTTCGCCTGCTCCATCTTGTCCTTGACCTGTTTGGCCTGTCTCATCAGCTCGTTGAAATCGGTCATTGCTCACCTCGGCGTTGAGAGGGGGTTACGCTTTCCCTGATCACCTTGCCGGAAAAATTCCTTACCAGTTCCTGCACCTTCGGCAGATTCTCGAATTCGGCGACCAGGCCGGCGGCCGTGTCGAGCGGTTCTTCCACGGCAACGCCGCCATTGCCCATGTTTATCGGCGGCGCTTCCGGTATTTCAGCCGCGGCTTCCCTGACTTCGGGCTCAGGTTCTACCGCATCGTGTTCTTCCTCCGCCAGGCTCCCCTGCTCCCCTTCGCCGCCGGAAGAGCCGGAACCGCCGTGCGCCACGGGGACGACGGGATCGGGCGCAAACACCAGCATGCGCAAAAGCAGCATTTCGAACGCAGAGCGCATGTCTCCGGGCAGATAGAGTTCTTCCCTGCCCTTGTTGCCGATCTGGTAAAAGAGTTGCAGATCCTCGGCGCTGAATCCGGCGGCGAGTTCGATCACTTCCCTGCGGTCGCCCTGGCTGTTGTCGATGGCTTCGGGATAAGCCTGCGCGATCGCCAGGCGATGCAAGGTGGAAAGCAGGCTGTCCAGGGTCTGGGCGTAGTCCGGAATCTGGCCCGCCAGTTCGCCGGTGATCTTCAATACCGCGCGCAAGTCTCCCGAAGCCATTGCCTTGAGCAATTCGAAAACCTGCTGCCGGGGTGGAATGCCGAGCATTTCCACGACCGAACCGGCGCTGATCGAGCCCTGGCAATAGGAGATCGCCTGGTCGAGCAGGGTCAGGGCGTCGCGCATGCTGCCGCCCGCCGCGGTGGCGATCTGCCAGAGCGCGTCCTGCTCGCATTCGATTTTTTCCTGTTCGAGAACCGGCCCGAGATATTTCACGATCGTGTTCGGGCTCAGGTTCTTGAGATGGAATTGGAGGCAGCGCGAAAGAATCGTTACCGGCAGTTTCTGCGGGTCGGTCGTGGCGAACAGGAATTTTACGTGTTCCGGCGGTTCTTCCAGCGTTTTCAGCAGGGCATTGAAACTGTGGGTGGAAAGCATGTGCACTTCGTCGATCAGGTAGACCTTGAAGCGCGCCTGGGCGGGAGCGTATTGCACGTTTTCGAGCAACTCCCGGGTATCCTCGACCTTGGTGCGCGAGGCGGCGTCGATTTCGTACAGATCGAGAAAACCGCCTTCGCCGATCTCGCGGCAGGCGCCGCAGGCGTTGCAGGGATTTGAGCTTACGCCCTTTTCGCAGTTGAAACACTTGGCGAGGATGCGGGCCAGCGTGGTCTTGCCGGTTCCCCGGGTGCCGGTAAAGAGGTAGGCATGATGCAGGCGCCCGTTATCGAGCGCGTTGATCAGCGTCCTGAGGACATGTTCCTGTCCGGCGACCTGGCTGAAATCGCCGGGCCGCCACTTCCTGGCGAGTACCTGGTAGCTCATGCCTGCCCGTCATCGCATGGCTGCGTTCGAGTGGTAGCCCTTGCCAGCCACACCGCGGCACATGCTTCAGCTACTACCGTTGCTCCCTTCCGGGCCTGGCGGGGTTCATAACCTGTCATTGCGCGGGGACCGGCAAGAGATACCACGGGAGATACTATCACGCCTGAGTGGGTTGGTGGCTTCGATCCGTCGCCATCTGGTGAGTCACGCTGTACGGCGGCAAGAAACCGTAGACTTTGGCAGGAAGCGGCGTTTATGCTTTTGGTTAGGGCAAACGGGAGTGTGAAGGATGTCGAGTCGGTCACTGGCGGTCAGGATTGTGGTTTTGGCGGTTGGGCTGGGAGTGGCCGGGGTTGGGCTGGGCCAGGGGGCGCCGTTTGCGGGGCAGGTTACGCCGGCGCAGCCGTTTACGATGGAGACCTTCGAGATCGAAGAGGTGCTCGTTACGCCGGTTGCCACCGGGCTGGCAAATCCGTTCGATATGGCGTTTCGCGGTAATGGGGACATTCTGGTCACGGAACGTTATACGGGGAAACTCAGGGTTGTTCGGGACGGACAACTTCTTGAGAGCGATCTGGCTGGGTTGCCCGAGGTTTATTCGGAGGTCTTTCGGGCCGGCCTGATGGCGGTTGAGGTGCATCCGGACGACGACAGTGTCGTGTATCTGACTTATACGAAGCCGATCGTTGTGGACGGCGAGCTGGAACAGACGGTGGCGCTGCTCCGGGCGCGCATCGTGGAAAATGTGCTCACTGACGTTGAAGAGATCTTTGCGGCCAGGGGACTGGACCGCGGTATTGCGGCTTCGCAGTTGCTGTTTACGCCGGACGGCAAGTTGCTGATGTCGATCGGCGGCGCGTATGTCTATGCGGGCCTGGGGGATTACGCCCAGGATCCGGCGATTCATTACGGCAAGTTGTTGCGCCTGAACGATGACGGCTCGGCGCCCGCGGACAATCCTTTCGTCGAGGGCGGAGAGTATCTGCCGGAGGTCTACAGCGTGGGCCACCGCAATATCATCGGACTTTCCTGGCATCCCGAAACCGGAGAGTTATGGGCGACGGAGAACGGCCCACAGGGCGGAGACGAGGCGAATATCATCAGGCCAGGCGCGAACTACGGCTGGCCGATCGTTTCCTACAGCCGTCAATATCGCGGCGACAGGGTTTCCGAACGTCCGTGGGACGCCAGCTTCGTGGACCCGGAGGTCATCTGGTGGCCGTCTATCGCGCCGGCGTCGATGATTTTCTACTCCGGCGACAAGCTCCCGGAATGGCAGGGCAACATGCTGGTCGGCTCGATGATGGAGGGCCGGATTCCCGGCACCGGCCATATCGAACGCGTCGTATTCAACAGCCGCGGCCAGGAAATCCGCCGCGAAAGCCTGCTGCGCCAGTTAAATTCCCGGGTTACCGGCGTAGCCCAGGGTCCGGACGGCTACCTCTACGTCCTCCTCGACGAGGAAAACGGCGCCCTCCTGCGCCTGGAGAGGGCACAGCAGAACTGATCGTTCGGCATTTGGCGGTGAGAGAGGGATTCGAACCCTCGATGCCTTTCGACATACACACTTTCCAGGCGTGCTCCTTCGACCACTCGGACATCTCACCGAATTCGGTATGAATACACTTCGCTATTGTCTTGCGTCGCGGCCCATCAGTTGCTCCGGCGTCACGGGAGCGGTGCTCCGGTAGACATTGATCTCGAGGCCGCCGCGCCGGAGGAAGTGCATCGACAAGCTCAATCGCTCCGGTTCGCAGACGCGCATGATGTCACGAAACGCCTGCTCGGCGCACTGTTCGTGCCAGGCCGCATGGTTGCGGAAGCTGAACAGATACGACAGCAGCGCCGCCTCCGGAATTTCCCGGCCGTCATAGGCTATGGCGACGCTAGCCCAGTCCGGCTGACCGGTCACCGGACAGATCGAGCGGAACAGTTCCGTACGTACTTTCCTGTCGCCGACCCTGTCTGCGCCGGTTGCCAGCAGGCCGGCGTCAGGGCCGTCGGCAATGGACACGGGGTGATGGTCGATCAGCGAAAAGTCGCCAAGCCGGCAATCGTCCGGGTAGTTGGTCAGTCCCCAGATTCGCACTTCCGGGTCCGCGCCGCAGCAGTTTGCCAGATCCTTGCGGATTCGTTCGGCGGCCTCGTCCATGTTTTCGAATCGTTCCTGGTTGAGTCCGGCTAGATACAGTTTCAGCGACTTCGATTCCACCATGCTGGGCGAGTCCGCGGGGAAAATGAACTCGCCGAAGAAGACATCCGGCTTGCCGTTCCCGTCGAGCCAGGACAATTCATAAGCCCGCCAATGGTCCAGTCCATGGATGATGGAATTCCCATTGCCGGCGGCCCGTTCGCGTGGAATCGGGTGCAGCAACTCGGGGGCGTAGTTTTCCGGTGTCGGAACACCGCGGCCAAGCGGATTCTCAGTCATGATTCAACTCCTTATGCCGGTTCCCCTGCGCAACAGCCAGATACAGGCGCCGAAAAGCAGGATGGCGAACAGCACCAGCATTGCGAAGGCCCAGACTACGTCGATGTCGGATGTGCCGAGAATACCGTAGCGGAAGGTGTTCACCATATAGAAAATCGGATTCAGGCGGGAAACGAGTTGCCAGAACGGCGGCAGCAACTCGATGGAATAGAACACGCCGCCGAGATAGATCAGCGGCGTCAGCACGAAAGTCGGAATAATGGACACGTCGTCGAAATTGTTGGCGAAGACCGCGTTGATGAATCCGCCCAGGGAAAACACCAGCGAGGTGAAAAGCACCACGCTGATCATGATCAATGGGCTGAAAATCCGCAGTTCGGCGAAAAACAGCGAAACGAGCGTCACGATGAATCCGACGCAGAGGCCGCGCGCCATTCCGCCGGCGATGAACCCGGACAGGATGACGTAATTGGGAATCGGCGCCACCAGCAATTCCTCGACGCTGCGCTGGAACTTCTGGCTGAAGAACGAGGACACGACGTTGGAATAGGAATTCTGGATGACCGCCATCATGATCAGGCCCGGCACGATGAATTCCATATAGCGGAAACCGCCCATCTCGCCGATGCGGCTGCCGACCAGGTTGCCGAAGATCACGAAATAGAGCGAAATCGTGATGACCGGCGGCAGCATGGTCTGCGTCCAGATGCGCATGAAGCGCCGCACTTCCTTGATGACGATCGTTTCGAAGGCGATCAGCCTGTGATCGGAAAACATCATCCGTTTCTTTTCTCGTTTTGACTCTCGCTCGCGCGCAGGCGCGACAGGAACAATTGCTCGAGCCTGTTGGCCTTGTTGCGCATGCTGACGATGCGGATGCCGAGCCGGTCGAGTACGGCGATCGCGCTGTTGATATCGCGCCCGCCGGACAGGACCGCTTCAATGCTGTGCGAATCCACCTTGCGCAGGCTCAGGCCGGGTTCGTCGTGCCGCAGGTCGCGGTCGAAGTCGGCTTCCGCATCGAGAATATAGGCATGCGTATCGAGTTCGAGCAGCAATTTCTTCATGCTTGTATCTTCGATGATGCGCCCTTCGTCGATGATGGCGATATTGCGGCAGAGCTGTTCGGCTTCTTCGAGATAATGCGTGGTCAGGACGATGGTCGTGCCCGTCCGGTTGATTTCGAGCAGGAAATCCCACATAGACCGCCGCAATTCGATATCGACGCCCGCGGTGGGCTCATCGAGAATCAGCAGCCGCGGTTCGTGCACCAGCGCCCGAGCGATCATCATGCGGCGTTTCATGCCGCCGGATAGCAGGCGCGAGCGAACGTCGCGCTTCTCCCACAAGCCGAGCTGTTTCAGGTATTTCTCGGTACGTTGCGCGGCAAGTTTGCGCGGCAGGCCGTAGTAACCGGCCTGGGTCATGACGATGTCGGCTACCTTTTCGAACTGGCTGAAATTGATTTCCTGGGGAACGACGCCGAGATCGAGCTTGGTCCGGTACACGTGCGTATCGACATCGCGGCCGAATATCTGCACTTCTCCTTTGCTTCGCGTGACCAGGGTGGACAATATGCCGATAAAAGTGGACTTTCCCGCCCCGTTGGGACCGAGCAATGCGAAGAAATCGCCTTGTTGGACCTGCAGCGACACGCCTTTCAAAGCGACGACTCCGCTGGCGTAGACCTTTTCGAGATTGCTGGCGGATATGGCTACGGTCATGGAACGATTTCGTCGTCGGAAAATTCGCCGGGGGCGCAAAAAACCCGGCTGGCGCCGGGTTTTCGCGATTGGCGTCCCCTAGGGGTTTCGAACCCCTGTTGCCGGGATGAAAACCCGGTGTCCTAGGCCTCTAGACGAAGGGGACTTTTCCGGCCGGCTAGCGCCTGCGCGGGAAGCGGTGGATTCTAAAGAAATGTATCGCTCCCAGTCAAGAACCGTGCAGGTTCGGATGCATCGCGCGACTTACCTGCCCTTCCAGGATGGCGCCCGCTTTTCGGCGAACGCGCGCGCGCCCTCCTGAATATCCTCGCTGTCGTAGAGGCGGTCCACGGTCTGAAACTGCCGCTTCATTACCCGGCTCAGGGCGTCCTGGGCGCGCAGGTTCTCGGCTTCGCGCACGACTTCCTTGATGGCCGCGAAAACGAGAGGCGGTCCGCCGGCGAGCAGGCGGGCAAGTTCCCAGGCGCGCTCCAGCAGCTTGTCGGGAGCCAGCACCTCGTTGACGACGCCCCATTGCCGGGCCTCCTCGGCGCCCATGAAACGACCGGTCAGCAACAGTTCCATTGCGACGTGCCAGGGCATGCGTTTCGGCAGCTTTATGCTCGCGGCGTCGGCGATGGTTCCCGCCCTGATCTCGGGCAACCCGAAGCGCGCCGTCTCTGAAGCCAGTATCAGGTCGCAGGACAGCGCCAGTTCGAATCCGCCGCCGACGGCGATGCCGTTGACCGCCGCAATCAATGGCTTGTTCAGACCCGGCAGTTCCTGGATGCCGCCGAATCCGCCGACGCCGTAGTCGCCGTCGACGGGATCTCCGGCCGCAGCCGCTTTCAGGTCCCAGCCGGCGCTGAAAAACCGGTCGCCGGCCCCGGTGAGGATCGCAACCCGGGCATCGGGATCGTCGCGGAACGCCTTGAAGGTCTCGCCCATGATACGGCTGGTGACCAGATCGATCGCATTGGCCTTGGGGCGGTCCAACGTGACTTCAAGGACACCGTCCTCGCTCCGCGTTCTGATGATTTCGCTCATGGCTTGGCCCCTCTTGCCGGTTCCTGTATTTCGTTCGCATAGCAGGCGGCGCCTGCCGTTCTGATTCTGATCAACGCATCGAGCGCGACCGCGCCCCGGCCGCGTGGACGGACAGCAAGCGGGTTGACGTCCAGTTCCTCGAGGCGCTCGGCGTTGTCGGCGCCGAACCGCGCAATGGCAAGTATCGCATCGACGGCGGCATCGAGGTCGGCGGGCGGACCGCCCCGATAGCCGTCCAGTATCCGCGCGCAGCCCAGCGAAGCGAGCGCGGCGCGCACTTCGGCTTCCGTAACGGGCAGCAGCAAGGTCACGTTGTCGGACATCAATTCGACCAGAACGCCGCCCGAACCGACTGTCAGCATCAGTCCGAACAAGGGATCCCGATGCAGGCCGACGATCAGCTCCGCCACCAGGTCTGATTCGAAACGTTCCACTAGCAGCCTGGTCTCATTGTCCTCTTGCCTGTCGGCCGAAGCATCCTTTCCGTCCGGCGCATCGAGCAATTCCCTGGCGGCGGCGCGAATCTCGCCCGGACCGCGGAGATCGAGTTTCACCGCGCCATGTTCGGTCTTGTGCGAAATGCCCAGAACCTTGAGCGCGACCGGTTCGCCGATCGATTCGGCCGCGGCTGCCGCCTCGTCGGCGCCGGAGGCGATCCGGCCGGCCGGAGCGGGAACTCCGGCCGATGCGAGAAGGGTCTTCGCCGCCGCCTCGTCCAGTAGTATGGGCTTGTTCGCAACAATGCCGTTCGATACTAGAGGCTCCGGTTGCCCAGTTTGCCAGGCGGCGCCGATACCGGCAGCGCATTCGATGGCCGAAAGCGCCTCTCCCACGCCCGAAAGCGGTGCGACGCCGCGCTCGATCAGACCGGCGGCGATGTCTTCGGGCAGGTTCTCCGGCAGAGTCGCGATTACGGCGCCGCGGGCGCCCGAAGTCGCGACCGCGCTCTCGAACGCTTGCTGCGTGAGTTGCCAATCGTCGGCGTTACACCGGTCGCCGCGCGGGAAATCGAGTACCACGGCCGCGATGTCGAACGGTCCTTTGACGAAGGCGGTAAACGTCCGGGTGAGCGCGGTCTCGTTTCCCCAATCGAAAGTGTGATAGTCGAGCGGATTGGCTACGGTGACAAGCGGGTGGGCGGCGTCCGCAACGGCGGCCGCATGATCGGGGGAAAGATCCGGCAAGGTCAGTTTCGTGCCTTCGACCCGGTCGGCCACGACGCTCGCCTCGCCCCCGGAACAGCACAGAACACCCAGGCGCGCGCCGTCGAGAGCGCCATGCACATGCAGCAGTTTCAACGTCTCGAGAAGTTCCGGGATTCCAGCCGCCTGGGCAAACCCAAGGCGTCGCAGAAACGCCCTCGCGCCCGCATCGGATCCGGCAATGGACGCCGTATGGCTCAAGGTTGCCGCGCTGCCGCGCTTTGAGCTTCCCGCCTTCATGACGACCACGGGGACATTCCGTTCGCGCGCCTTGCCCGCAAGCGCCTCAAAGCCCGGAACCGAATCGAAAGCCTCGACATGCAATCCCAGCGCGCTCACTCGCTCGTCGTCGAGCAGGCCCAGCGCCAGGGTCGAGACACCGAGATTGGCCTGGTTGCCCGCGGTCGCGATGTAGGCAAGCGGCAGCGCCCGCCGCTGCATCGTCAGACTGATCGCGATGTTCGACGATTGCGTCACGATGGCGACTCCGCGCCCACCGGCGCCGAGGGGACGGCCGCCATGCTGATCCGGCCAGAGAGCGACCAGGTCAAGAAAGTTGATCAGTCCATAACAGTTCGGACCGACGATCGGCATCTTCCCCGCGGCGGACACCAGCGCAGCCTCGAGTTCGCCGCCATCGTCCACTTCCCTGAACCCCGAGGCATAGCAGACGGCGCCGCCGGCGCCGAGTTGTGAAAGCTCGCCGACCGCAGCGACGGCAGCATGGCGGTTTACCGCCACGAACGCGGCGTCCGGGGCGGCGGGAAGATCGGCGATGGCCCGAAACGCGGATCGACCTTCCACCTTCGAACGCGTGGGGTGAACCGGCCAGATCTCGCCGCCGAAACCCAGGCGATCGCACTGCCTGATCACGTTTCGTGCGGCGCTCCCGCCGATCGCCGCGATCGTGTGCGGACGCAGCAGCGGCGCGAGGTCTGCGTCCGAGATCATTCTGCCGGAACGCGGAGCGTGCGGCCTGGCGCCTCGGACTGTGAGACCGTTCATGTTCAGGCGCCGAGGGGGCGCAACAGTTCGCGCCCGATAATGTGCCTCTGAATTTCGGAGGTGCCGTCCCAGATGCGCTCGACGCGCGCGTCACGCCAGAACCGTTCCAGGGGAAGTTCGTTCATGAGCCCCATGCCGCCGAAAACCTGGACCGCTTCGTCGGTTACGCGCGCAAGCATTTCGGTCGCATACAACTTGGCCGACGCGATTTCCCGGTTGGCCGCAAGCCCCCGGTCGAGACGCCACGCGGCGGCCAGGGTCAGCCAGTCCGCGGCGTCGATCTCGGTGATCATGTCCGCGAGCTTGAAAGACACGCCCTGGAAACGTCCGATGGGCTGTCCGAACTGATGGCGCTGCGCCGACTGGGCGAGCGCCAGATCGAAGGCCCGCCGCGCACGCCCGACACACATTGCGGCCACCGTGAGACGGGTTCCGTAAAGCCACTCGTTGGCGAGTTCGAAACCACGGTGCAACTCGCCGAGAATCTGCGCGGCAGGCAGCCGGCACTCGTCGAATACGAGGCTGCAGTTGTGATAGCCCCGGTGGGATACGGACTCGTAGCCAGGGAGAATCTCGAAACCGGGCGTGCCGTGGTCCACGAGAAAACAGGTAATGAGCTTCTTTGGACCTTGTGGCGTCTCCTCCTCGCCTGTGGCGACGAAGACGATGACGAAATCCGCGATGTCGGCGTGCGAGATGAAGTGCTTGCTGCCGTTCAGGATCCAGTCGCTGCCGTCCGGTCGCGCCGCGCATCGCATACCCCTGAGATCGGAACCGGCCGCAGGCTCGGTCATTGCCAGCGCATCGAAACGTTCGCCGCGCGCTGCCGGGAGCAGGTAACGCTCGCGCTGTTCCCCGGCGCATGCCATGAGGATTTCCGATGGCCGCCCCCAGAAAACGCTCAGCGCCATGGACGGACGGCCGAGTTCGCGTTCCAGCAGTGTCAGCGTCAGCCGGTCGAGACCCCCGCCACCGACGTCCGCCGGCAGGTTGGGCGCATAAAATCCGATCTCGATGACCTTGCGCTTGATCTCGTCGCCCAGTTCAGGCGCCACGCGCCCGGTGCGTTCGACCTGGTCTTCATGGGGGTACAGTTCCCGCTCCACAAAGTCGCGGACGGCCTCCACCACCATCTGCTGCTCGGATGTGAGTGCGAAGTCCATGATCATCTTCTCCGTGCGGCATCGCGCCGCCGCGCGCCCTGGCGGCGCGACTCGTTCTCGGCAAGCGTACGGCCGGCGCCGATCTCGAAGCGGCTGAGCGCCTGCATTATGGCGATGAGGCATTCGTCACGCAATCGCTCCAACTCCTTCACCGACCTTCCATCGGCCTGCCGGCGCGTGCCTTCCGCCATGCGGGAAATCAGCTCGTCGCTGAGTTCCGGCGCCGGAAGCCGGGTCCACGGCAGCTTGAGCGTCGGACCGAACTGCTTCAGAAAGTCGTCCATGCCGGCGTCGCCTCCTGCCAGGTGGAAACTGAGGCATGTGCCCATGAATGCCCAGCGCAGTCCCGGACCGTAGACGATGGCCGTGTCGAGTTCTCCGGTCGTCGCCACGCCGTCGTTCACCAGATGAAGGAGTTCGCGCCACAGGGCTTCCTGCAGGCGATCGGAAAGGAAACCTTCGATCTCCTTGCGCACCCGGAGTGGATGCATCCCCAACTCGCGGTAAAACTCCATGGCGCGGTCGATGCTTCCGGGAAACGTTCGATTCCCGCCCAACACCTCCACGAGCGGCAGCAGATAGACCGGATTGAAAGGGTGGCCAACCACGAGGCGCCCCGGATGCCGACAACGCGATTGCAGATCGCTCGGCAGAAGGCCCGAAGTGCTTGAGGCAACGATTACTTCCGGCGGCGCGTGCGTATCTATCAGTTCGTGCAGGCTCTGCTTGAGTTCGAGTCGCTCCGGGGCGCTTTCCTGGATAAAGTCGGCGGCGCCGCAGGCGGCGCCCAGTGAGACGGCACAATTCAGGCGATCCTTGCTCGCGCCTGGATACAGGCCGACCTTCTCCAGTGCTGGCCATGCGTTGTCGATCGCTGCGATGAGCCGTTCCTGCCATCCCGGTGCCGGATCCCAGGCCACGACATCCAGGCCGTGGGCCAGTGCCCGCGCCGCCCAGCCGGCGCCGATGACGCCGGTTCCTATAACACCCAATGTACGAATCGGAGGCTGCATTGCGCTGACGTGGCCGGAACCGGAAAGCCCGCAAGAATCAGGCGCGCTTCACCAGATCGAACCTGGCGCGCGCCTCGTCCGGGCCGAGTACGCGCGCGCCCATCAGTTCGACGATATTGCGGGCCCGCTCCACCAGTTGCGCATTGGTGGCGAAGACGCCCCGGCTGAGATACAGGTTGTCCTCGAGCCCGACCCGCACATGACCGCCGAACAGCACCGACTGCGCCACGAAGGCCATCTGTTTGCGGCTGATCGCGAATGCCGTGAAATTGGCGCCTGCGGGCAGCAGGTCGACCCAGGACTTGACGACGCCGACCTCCGCGGGGGCGCTCCACGGAATACCGAAGCAAAGCTGAAACAGCGGCGGATCCTCGATCAGACCTTCCGAGATCATCTGTAACGTGAAGTTCAGGTGGCCCGAATCGAAAATCTCCAGTTCTGGCTTGACGCCCAGTTCCCGGATGCGCCTGGCGCCCCGCCGCAGCATGTCCGGCGTCGAGACATAGACCAGGCTGCCTTCGCCGAAGTTGAACGAACCACAATCGAGCGAGCATATCTCGGGCAGCAATTCCTCCACATGGGGCAGCCGGTCGAGCGCACCAACCAGATCCGTATCTTCGCCGAAGTCGGTGGGCCTTTCGTCGGGCCCGATGAACAGATCGCCTCCCATGCCCGCGGTCAGGTTGATCACCACGTCGGTGCCGGAGTCGCGGATGCGAGCGACCACCTCGCGATACAGGGACACATCGCGCGAACCTTTGCCGGTTGCCGGGTCGCGCACATGACAATGCACGATGGCCGCGCCGGCCTTCGCGGCGTCGAGCGCCGATTCGGCGATCTGCTCGGGGGTCACGGGAATGTCGGGATGCCTGCCGACGGTGTCGCCGGCGCCGGTCACCGCGCAGGTGATGACCACATCGTTGTTCATGAAAACTCCTTTTTGGGAGCCAGCTCCCGGGGCTACCCGGGCGCAGGCGTCCGGCCTGCTTTGGGAACGTATCGTCAGTTGAAGCGCGTTCTGAACCTGAGGCCGAACGTTCTCGGCCGGATGGTCGTGATGCGCTGGTCCGCCTGGGTCGTGTTGATGAATATCTGCGCCCGTTCGTTCGTCAGGTTGGTGGCGTACAGTTCCACTCCGTAACGCCCATCCTGGAAGTCCCAGCCGATGCGCGCGTCCAGGGTTTCGTAGGAGGGTTGCAATTGGGGCGCGAATTCGACGTAACCCGACGCCACGAGCTGATTCCACGAATCTCCGGTGTAGGAATATGTGGCCTGGGCGTAGCCCATCGACGCCGGCCCCTGCTGCCACTCGTAACGCGCGTTGGCGAAGGTCTTGAGTTTCGATACCAGCGGCAAGCGTTGTCCCGCGTCGGCGAAGGCCGATTCCGAGGCCTGGAAGGGCTCCGTCAATTCGCCGTCGTTGAAGGTCGCTCCCAACTGGACGGCCAGATTGTCGGTCAGGAAGGCCTGAAGGTCGAACTCGACTCCTCTTGACTCCGCATCGCCCACATTGGCGATGAAATTGACCACGCCCACATCCGGATCGTAGATGTTGGTCTGGAAGTCCTTCCACCGCTGAAGGTAGACCGCTCCGTTGAAAGTCGCGCGGCCGCCCGCCAGCGTCGACTTCCAGCCGATTTCGTAGGAGTCGAGCACATCGGGGCCATAGGTCTCCGGTATGTTGTCGTCCTCCGCTGTGGTGTTGGCCCCGCCCGGACGGAAACCCTGGGCGAAGTTGAAATAGGCGAGCAGGTCGTCGTTGACGTCCCAGGTGAGATTCGCCTTGAAAATGACGTCGCTGGAAGACGCGTTTACGCTCGTCCCGCCAGCCTTGGGATCGTAGAAGATGTTGAAGTCCGGCGACGGCGCCTTGTCGTACCCCGACCGGAAGGCGCGCGCGCCGAACGTGGCCGTCCAGTCGTCCGCGAACTGGTATTCGATCTCGCCGAATGCGGCAAGTTGATCCCAGTTGTACACCGCGTCTGCGAAATACCACTCCTCGGGAAGAGGAGTTCCTCCCCCGCTGCCCAGGTAATAGGCTGAGGGCACGCCCCCGTGCTGGATACCCGGCATGCCCCAGAAGGCGATCTGGCGGCTTTCGGTTTCCTCGTAGAAGGCGCCGACGATCCAGTTGAGCGGTCCTTCGCCGGGGGATGTGAGCCGCGCTTCGTGGGACCAGCGGTCGACGTTCCATTCCAGGTCGAAGTACATGCCCGGGTCGTTGCATCCCGTATTGCCGTACCAGTAAAAATCATTGCAGGCAAACTGCTGGGTCCAGCCGGCCCAGGGCACGTAGGCGACGTAACTCGAGTAATCGCTGACCGTATCCGAATTGCGCTTGTAGTAGGCTCCGGCATAGACCAGATCGCCGATATCGAGGTCGCCTTCCATGGTGAGCGCCAACTGGCTGTAGGAAAGATCGCTCTGCTCCGGCAGAAAACGGGATACGTCGCGGCCACCGCCGAGATCCGGTTCGTAGTCCCAGGACCCCTGGATATCCGAGGTCTGATGCAGGGCCGATACCGTAGACGTCCAGCGATCGCCATGGTCCGTTCGCAACGCGGCGCGGAAGCCGGACACCTTTTCTTCGTTGTAATCGTCCTGGACGAAGCCGGCGTTGTCGACGGTTACGCCGTTGGCGTAGGTGCGGCTCGCCGGCAGATTGTCGACGAAGCCCAGCGAGGCGTCATACCAGCCCACGAGGCGCAGCGCGGAGTTGCCATTGGCGAGCGGGATGTTGACGAAACCCTCCAGTGTGCTCACGTAATCGCCGTCCGTGATGCTTCCGCCCGACACGTCCACGCCGGCGCTGAACGCATTCGGGTCCGGCTTGTTGGTGATGATGCGGACGGCGCCGGACGTGGCGCTGGCGCCGTAATGCGTTCCCTGGGGTCCGTTCAGGATTTCGATGCGCTCGATGTCGTAGTGGTGCAGGTCCGGCACCTGTCCGCGGAAGGTCAGCGGCTGTTCGTCGAGGTACAGCGTGGCCGTGGCGGCGGTATCGCCACCGCCACCGCCGTCGGACACACCGCGCATGACCATTGAGGTCGTGCCGGGTATCCAGCTTGAAATGTTGATGCTCGGCGAAAGGAGCGCGAAATCCTCGAAGCGATGGATGCCCAACTCCTCGATGCGGTCGTCGGTGAATGCCTGGATGGCCAGCGGCACTTCCTGGATGCTGGCGGCGCGCTTTTGCGCGGTTACGATAATTTCCTCCAGCACTCTCTGCTCTTCTTCCTGCTGGGCGGCGGCGAATGGCGACGCGGCCCCGCAGGCCAGGGCGACCGCCGTGGCGAGAGCCGTCTTTTCAAATGGGAAACGGGAAGCGGCGATTGCGCCGCGCGAACTGATCTTTCGAACGTAACCGGACATAGTGAATCCTCCTGCCTGGCACACTCGGAACCAGTAAACAATAGCACCCTTTGCTCTTCGGGCAGTAGCAAAAAATCCGCGGAAAGCCATTGCCGAAGCGACCAGAAAACGGCCATTTGCGACATTCTCCGCAATGCGCCACGAGTGATTTCGTCGCTGGGCTTCCGTCAGTGGATATAGTTCTCCACAGTGTCCCCGAGAGCTTCTTTGAGAGGTTCAAGCTGCGCTTCGAAGCGGCGCCAGACATCGATTCCGGAACGGTTGATGGGTTGTCGCACCTGTTCGGCGCTGGCCGTTCGCACCGGTCTCCTGGTCTCGTAAAAACGCAGGCACGCTTCCTCGAACGGCAGTCCGCAGTGAGCGAGCAGCCGCCGCACCTGGCCTTCGGTGTCCGCCACCAGGGTTTCATACTGGACGCGCAACACCCGCCCGGGGAGCGCCTGCTCCCAGTGGCGCATCAGGGCCAGATAATCCCGGTAGTAGGCGCCCAGCACGTCAAGAGAATAGCTGAAAGTCTGGCCGCGGGCGAAGTTCTGCTTGAACAGGGAAAAGCAACAGTCCATGGGGTGGCGGCGCGCGTCGATGAACACGGCGCCGGGAAGCATCATGTGGATCAGGCCCAGGTGGAAGAAGTTGTTGGGCATCTTGTCGATGAAAAACGAAGCGCCGCCCCGGTACGGGCCGGTTTCACGCAGGTAGCGCTCGCCCAGGGCGGCCAGTTCGGCCGGCCGCATGGCGGTCAGCGCCTCCGGATAGCCGCCTCCGGCATCCAGTTCCCGCGTGTAGTTCTGGATCTGCGGCAGTTCCATGGTGCCTTGCACGGCGCTATGACTGGCAAGAATCTGTTCGATGAGCGTGGAGCCCGACCAGGGCAGTCCGACGACAAAAATCGGCGTGGCGGCCGCCGATCCCAGTGGGACGCGGGCGGACAGAATCTCTCGTGTACAGACCGACTCTATCCGCCGGCAGCGGTCGGTCAACGCCATGCTGTCGAAGGGATCCTGCGAGTGCTTGACGGCATTGCCCGCCGCGTATTGTTCGAACGCCTCTCCATGTGCGCCGCGATCCTCCAGCGCCTTGCCCAAGGCGAAGTGAAAGGCGGCCTGTTGCGCCGGGTCCGGGTGTCGCATCGCAATGCCGGACTTCAGCCTTTCGATCTCGGCGTCGTCGAAAGCATAGGTCTTCAGATCCGCCAGGCTCCACCAGGCTTCGCCCAGGCCGGGGTCGAGATCGGCGGCGCGCCTGTAAGCCTGTTCGCAGGCTGTACGGTCGCCGATGGTTTTCAGCACGTGTCCCAGCGAAAGCGCGACTCGCGGTTGATGTGGCTTGAGTTCAAGCGACCGTTCAAAGGAATCCCGCGCCCGTTCCGGGCGCAGGCCCCAGGCCTGCACGGTTCCCAGCATGGTCCAGCAGTCGGCGTTGTCGGGCGCGAGCGCCAGCGCCCGTTCGGCGGCCGCCTCCGCACCGTTGTAATCGGCCCGCTCGGAATGCACTCGCGCCAGACCGCGCCATACGGTATCCATGTTGGGCGTTATTTTCAGCGCATGCCGCAACAGGCGTTCGGCGTCGTCGACGGCTTCGGCGTCCAGAGCGAGGTTGGCCAGCCCCGCCAGCGCCGCCACGTGGTCGGGCCGCTGCCGCAAGATGCCGCGAAACGCCTGCTCGGCCGCCTGACGCCGGCCGTGACGGAGAGCTTCGAGAGCGGTGGCGATAGCTTGCCGGTGGGGGTCGACAGCGGCCGCGCGGCGAAATGCGTCGCGTCCGGCGAGATTGTCGCCCCGCTCCACCAGCGCATCGCCCAGCAATTCCCATGCCTCGCTGCTTCCGGCTGCCTGCTTGCAGCAGGCCTGCAGGCAGTCGATGGCGTCGTCCAGGCGCCCGCTCTGTCGGTACGCCCGGGCAAGGTCGAGCGCCGCCTGAATGAATCCGGGGGCGTTTGCCAGCGCGGTTTCCAGCAGTTCTATGGCAGCCGCGATATCGCCCTGGGCGAGGCGAACGGCGCCGAGCAAACGCAGTGAATTCACCTCGTCAGGGTGCTGGCGCAGAATCTCCCGCAACTGGCCGACAGCCGGTTCCGTTTGCCGTTCCCGCAGCAATGCCTCCGCCCGCTGGAACGCCTCGCGCACTGAACTACGGTCGGTCATGGCAGGTAATCCGCTCAAGTCGCCAGTCAGCGGCCGGACTCGGTCAGCGCCGCGTACACCAGGTTTTGCAGCGTGGTCTGGATCCCGACAGGCATGCCGATGCGCTGGGGCATGAAAACACCGATCAGTTGCTCGACGGGATCGATCCAGAAGAACGTCCCCGCAGCCCCGGACCAATACCAGGAACCCGGAGTCAACGTTCCGCGATGGATGCCCGACGGCGCGATGCCGAAGCCGAGCCCGAAGCCGAAGCCCGGATTTTCATCCGTAGCGATGTTCTCATGTAGCAGGTCGCCGGTCATCAGCGCCACGGTGGCCGGACTCAGGATGCGCATGCCGTCAAGTTCTCCGCCGTTCAGCATCATGAGGCAGAATCGCATATAGTCCTCGACGGTCATGACCAGCCCGCCGCCCCCCGACAGGAAGGTCACGCCGATGAACTCGGGATCCTCGCGCGGGCTGTCCTGCACCATGAGTTCGCCATCCTCGCCGATGATATGGTCCGTACCGAAGCGTTCGACGGCTTCCGGCGGAACGTCGAAATAGCTGTCGGTCATGCCGAGCGGCTCGAACAGGCGCGTTTCGAGATAACGGTCAAGCGATTCGCCGCTTACTCGCTCGACAAGGTGTCCGACTACATCAGTGGAAAAGCTGTAACGCCAGCGTGCGCCGGGTTCGAAAAGCAGCGGGATGCCTGCGAGTTTCCCGACCAGTTCCCGGGTGTCGCGGGTCAGATAGTCCCAATCGTCGATGAGACGAGCCTCGCGGTACATGCGGTCGATCAACGAGTCGCCTTCGTAGCCGTAGGTCAATCCGGCCGTGTGCATGAGCAGATGCCTGAGGGTCACCGGCGAGGACGCAGGGACGATATCGCCGGATTCGTCCAGCACCGTCAGTGTTTCCCACTCCGGGATGAACCTCGACACCGGCTCGTCGAGCAACAGCCTGCCTTCCTCGACCAGCATCATCGCGCCGACGCTCGTAATCGGCTTGGTCATGGAATAGACGCGAAACAGCGAGTCGGATCGCAGTTCCGCGCCCGTCTCCACATCGAGAAGTCCGACAGCGTACTCGAATACGACTCTCCCCCGGCGCGCCACCATGACCGAAATGCCCGGAAACTCGCCGACTTCCACCAGACGATCCAACTCCACGCGCAGACGCTCGAGTCGCTCTGCAGACATGCCGGCGTCTTCAGGATTGCCGCGCGGCAGATCGGCAGCAAACGCCTTGGAGGCAACAAAAGCCAAGAGGCTGAGTCCCATCATGATGGCCAGTCGCATCGTGGACATGTGAGATTCTCCACGCAAGATGTCACAGAAGCATGGTTATGCCACAAATTCACCCGAGCGCAAAACTGCAGTTCTCACCATTCCAATGGGATTTGTGGCCTCGCTCCGTCGCCACCGGGCTGTGATGTGTTCAGCGGACGCCGTGAATACGGTCCAGCCGCCAAGCACAGCTTGGCGTCGTTCCGGCTGCGCATGAAGCTGCGCTTCATAAACGCTTGCCTCCACCCCTGTAGGCTTCGGGCTCGGCATCCCTGCCTCGCACGCCCGCTGAACACATCACAGCCCGATGTCAACTCACGCCGTGCAGGACCGGTATTGACCGATACGGGTCTCTGTGACATGCTCGGCTGTCCTGCAACTTTTGGATGGAGGCGTTCCGTGGACGATCGGGAATACGGGAACACCGACCTCGAAATCGATCAGAAACTGATCGCCGAAGGCGCCATGCAATTGACCGGAGAGATCAAGGTGCTGGAAGCCTGGCTGCGGGAACTGGACGAAGCCGAAGAGGAAAACGAGGAAGTCCTTGCGGTCCGCAAGTCCTATAACGACATGTTGCGCAGCAGAAAGGAAATGCTGAGCACCCTCGAAAAGCAAGTCCGTTAGTCCCCTCACAACGAATCAGACTCGACCGGCGCCGCCCATGCTGTCCAGGGAACAGGCTTCCGCCATGCTTTCGCTGCAAGCGGAGATGAATCGCAAGATCGACCCCGACTGGGTTGCGGCGGCTTATCCCTATCTCAGGGCGGTCATCGTCGAAGGCAGCGAGGCGATCGAACATCACGGCTGGAAATGGTGGAAGAAGCAGGAGCGCGACCTGGCCCAGTTACAAATGGAACTCGTGGATATCTGGCACTTCCTGTTGTCGGAGATCCTGTTGCGCCAGGGCGGCGACCGGGAACGCGCCCTGCTTTCGCTGATGCGGTTGCTGGATTCGGAAACAGCGGGCGAACAGATCGATTTCGATGGCCGGACCTGGCGCCTGGACACCTTGAACCTGCTGGAAAAGTTCGAACTGCTGATCGGCCTCAGCGCGAATCGGCGCATCGATCTGACCCTGTTCGGCTCGATCCTGCGCGACTGCAAAATGGAATGGCTCGACCTGTATCGTCAATACGTCGGCAAGAACGTGCTCAACACGTTCAGACAGGATCACGGTTACAAGGAAGGCTGTTATCGGAAGCTCTGGGCCGGCCGGGAAGACAACGAGTTTCTCGCCGAGATTCTCGCCGCCGCCGACCCGGAACAACCGGATTACCGGGAATTCGTCTATTCCGAACTGGCGAAGCGTTATCCGGCCTGAACGCCGGGCCGCTTGGGGCGAATACGAAATTCGCTAGCGATAATAGGCGTTTTCGCGATACGAATGGTCGGTAATGTCGCGCACTTCCTTCAGTTGCGGTATCTGCGTCAGCAAGGCGGTTTCCACTCCATGCTTGAGCGTGACATCGACCATGCCGCAGCCCTGGCAGCCGCCTCCGAATCTGAGCACGGCGACGTTTTCCTCGAAGATTTCCTCAAGCGTCACATGCCCGCCATGGGCGGCGAGGCCGGGATTGATTTCATTGTAGAGGATGTAGTTGACGCGATCTTCGATCGAACTGTCTTCGGTAATTCGCGGCAACCTTGAATTGGGCGCCTTGATCGTCAACTGCCCGCCCATGGAATCCTTGGCGAAATCCACTACCGCGTCTTCGAGGAAAGGAATGCTGGGCTGATCGACATAAGCCTTGAATCCCTTGTATTCCTTCTCTTCGTCGTCGGGCTTCTGCTCGCCGGGCCGGCAATAGGAAATACAGGTTTCGGCCTGAGGCGTGCCTGCATCGAGAATGAAAATCCGCACGCCGATGCCTTCGCAATCCTGCTTGGCAAGCAATTCCGCCAGATATTCCTGCGCTGAATCGGTAATGCTGATCATGATTTCAATTTCCGTCGCGCTTAAACACTTAAACGGCAAGTATTTTACTTTATTTGCGAAACTACTGCCTTGCCGACTCGCGCAAGCGGCTTTTGGTAGAATTGGCGCCTTTTTCTCTCGGCGGCTCCTCGGCCATGCAAAAAACCGCCAGTTACAAGCGCCTGGAAGAGATTCTTCAACGGCGCATCATGTTGCTCGACGGCGCCATGGGCACGATGATCCAGGCCCGGGGCCTCGGCGAACCCGACTTTCGCGGCGAGCGTTTTCGCGATTGGCAGGTCGATCTCGGCGGAAACAATGACCTGCTCAACCTGACCCGACCCGATTTGATCAGGGATATCCACCTGGCTTACCTGGAGGCCGGCGCAGACATCGTCGAAACCAATACCTTCAATTCCAGCCGCTGCTCCCAGGCCGATTACGGCATGGAAGATCTGCATGGCGAGCTGAATCTGGCTGGAGCGCGGCTGGCCCGCTCCGCCTGCGACGAAATGAACGCGCGCACGCCGGAACGGCCGCGTTTCGTCGCCGGCGTCATCGGCCCGACCAGCAAGACGGCTTCGATTTCGCCCGATGTCAACGATCCCGGGTTCCGCAATATTTCCTTCGACGAACTGGTCGATGACTACGCCGTCGCCATTGCCGCCCTGGTCGAAGGCGGCGCCGATCTGCTGCTGATCGAAACCTCGTTCGACACCCTGAACGCGAAGGCGGCGATCCATGCCTGCCTTGAATTCTTCGAAAACGCCGGCGAACGCCTGCCGCTGGTGGTTTCGGGCACGATTACCGACGCCAGCGGCCGCACATTATCGGGGCAAACCGTCGAAGCGTTCTGCAATTCGGTCCTGCACGCGAAACCGCTTGCGATCGGTTTCAATTGCGCTCTCGGCGCCGAACAGCTCGCGCCCCATGTGGAAGAGATAGCGCGGCTCGCGCCGGTTCATGTCACTACGCATCCGAATGCCGGCCTGCCGAACGAGTTCGGCGAATACGACCAGGCCCCGGAGCAGATGGCGGAGATCATCGGCGATTTCGCCCACAGAGGTTTCGTAAATATCGTCGGCGGCTGTTGCGGGACGACGCCCGAACATATCCGCGCGATAGCCGGCGCCCTGACCGGGGTCGAACCGCGCCGGATTCCCGAAATCGCGCCTGCCTGCCGCCTTGCGGGGCTCGAACCGCTCAACATCGACACCGATTCGCTGTTCGTGAACGTCGGCGAGCGCACCAATGTCACCGGCTCGGCCCGCTTCGCCCGCCTCATCCTGGAAGAAAACTACGACGAAGCGCTCGACGTGGCCCGGGAACAGGTCGCCGCCGGTGCCCAGATCATCGATATCAACATGGACGAAGGCATGCTCGACTCCGAGGCGGCGATGGAAAAGTTCGTCAAGTTGATCGCAGCCGAACCGGAAATCTGCCGGGTGCCGCTGATGATCGATTCCTCCCGCTGGGAAGTGATCGAAGCGGGGCTGAAATGCGCCCAGGGCAAATGCGTGGTCAATTCGATCAGTCTCAAGGACGGCGAGCAGGCCTTCCTCGACAAGGCCGCGTTATGCCTGAAACACGGCGCGGCGGTCATCGTCATGGCTTTCGACGAAAGCGGCCAGGCCGACTCGCTCGCGCGCAAGAACGAGATCTGCAAACGATCTTACGACCTGTTGCGCGAGCGGCTCGATTTTCCGGCGCGGGACATCGTTTTTGATCCCAACGTGTTCGCGGTTGCCACCGGCATCGAGGAACACAACAACTATGCCGTCGATTTCATCGAATGCTGCCGCTACATCCGCGAGAACCTTGTCGGCGCGCTCGTTTCCGGCGGCATCAGCAACGTGTCTTTCTCTTTCCGCGGCAACAATGCCGTGCGCGAAGCGATTCACTCGGTGTTTCTTTATCACGCGATCCGCGCGGGTCTTGCCATGGGCATCGTCAACGCCGGCCAGTTGACGGTCTACGACAGCATTCCCGCCACGCTGAAGGAAGCCGTCGAGGACGTGATCCTGAATCGATCGCCGGACGCCACCGAAGCCTTGATGAAACTGGCCGGGGAAGTCAGCGGCACCGTGAAGGCTTCGCCGGAGGAAGACCTCGAATGGCGCGCCTGGAACGTGGACGACCGGCTTTGCCACGCGCTCGTCAAGGGGATCAACCGCTATATCGAAGAAGACACCGAGGAAGCGAGACAGCAGGCCGGGCGGCCGATCGAAGTGATCGAAGGCCCGCTGATGCGTGGCATGAACGAAGTCGGCGACCTGTTCGGCGCCGGCAAGATGTTCCTGCCCCAGGTGGTCAAGAGCGCCCGCGTCATGAAACAGGCGGTGGCGTACCTGGAGCCGTTCATGGAAGCGGACAAGGAAGGGACCGGCGCCCGCAGCAAGGGCAGGATCCTGCTCGCCACGGTAAAGGGGGACGTGCACGATATCGGCAAGAACATCGTCGGCGTGGTGCTCGGCTGCAACAACTACCAGGTAATCGATCTCGGCGTCATGGTCAGATGCGAACGGATACTGGAGGCCGCCCGCGAGGAACAGGTCGACATGATCGGCCTGAGCGGACTGATTACGCCCTCGCTCGACGAAATGGTCCATGTGGCGAAGGAAATGCAAAGGCAGGATTTCAGCATTCCCCTGCTCATCGGCGGCGCGACGACATCGAAGGCCCATACGGCAGTGAAAATCGAACAGCATTACCGCAACGATCAGGCGGTTTACGTGCCGGACGCTTCGCGGTCGGTTGCCGTTGTCAGTTCCCTGCTCAACAGCGAAGCCAAGCCGGAGTTTTGCGGCAATCTGAAAGAGGAATACCGGAAAATTCGCGAGCGCACGGAAAAGCGCGGCGCGCGCCGGGAATTGCTCGATTACGCGGCCGCCAACAGCCGTCCGTTCGCGATCGACTGGGACAAGACCGAGATCGCCGCTCCCGTATTCACCGGCAACCATACGATCCGGGACTACCCGCTCGATGAATTGCGCGGCTATGTCGACTGGACGCCGTTCTTCATCACCTGGGGATTGTCCGGCAAGTATCCGGCGATATTGCAGGATCCGAAGGTCGGCGAATCAGCCAGGGACCTGTTCAGCGACGCCGGGGAATTGCTGGACCATATAATCGAGGAAAAGCTGCTGACCGCGAGCGCCGTATTCGGCATCTGGCCGGCGAATCGGGACGGCGACAACGATGTCCGCCTGCAAGCTTCGGATGACGTGGAACCCGCCACCTTCCACTTTCTGCGCCAGCAGACCGTCCGGGGCGACGATCAGGCGCAATTGTGCCTGGCGGACTTCGTGGCGCCTGCATCGAGCGGCAGAACCGACCATATCGGGGGCTTTGCGGTCGCCGTAGGCGGCGCCGGAGAACTCGCCTCCCGGTTCGAAGCCGAAGGCAACGACTACCAGGCGATCCTGGTGAAGGCCCTCGCCGACCGTCTCGCCGAAGCCCTAGCCGAGCGCCTGCACGAACGCGTGCGGCGTGAATTCTGGGCTTATGCCCCGGACGAGTCGCTGTCCGCGGAAGAACTCATCAGGGAACGCTACCAGGGCATCCGCCCCGCCCCGGGCTACCCGGCCTGCCCCGACCATAGCGAAAAGCGGACGCTGTTTCGCGTGCTTGACGCGACCGGGGCCATCGGCGTGAGTCTGACGGAAAGTTACGCCATGTTGCCCGCCGCCAGCGTGGCCGGCTGGTATTTCGCCCATCCGCAATCGAAGTATTTCCCGGTGGGAAAGATCACCGCGGATCAGGTCGCCGATCTCGCCGCGCGCAAGAACTGCGACGAGCGGAAACTGCGCCGCCTGCTGGCGCCCAATCTCGACTGAGCCTGGCCCGGCTTACAAAGGGAATCGGCTTTTATTACAATAGCCGGTCCTTTTTCGGCCGGCCGGAGCCGCAGCACTTTCATGTACGTTTACGACGAATACGACCATCGCATGCTAGCCGAACGGGTGACGCAGTTCCGCGACCAGACCGCCCGCTATCTCGCCGGCAAATTGAGCGATGCGGAATTCCTGCCCCTGCGCTTGCAGAACGGTCTGTACATCCAGCGCCTCGCGCCCATGTTGCGGGTTGCGATCCCCTACGGCCTGCTGTCCTCGCGGCAGATCCGCAAGCTGGCATTCATAGCGCGCCATTTCGACAAGGGTTACGGTCATCTCACCACCCGCCAGAACATCCAGTTCAACTGGCCTGAACTGATCGAGGCGCCCGATATCCTGGCTCATCTGGCCGAAGTCGAAATGCACGCGATCCAGACCAGCGGCAATTGCATCCGCAATGTCACGACCGATCACTACGCCGGCGTGGCGGCCGATGAAGTCGAGGACAGCCGCCCCTGGTGCGAACTCATTCGCCAATGGTCGACATTTCATCCGGAATTCGCCCACCTGCCGCGAAAATTCAAGATTGCCGTCTGCGGCACGCCCGCCGACCAGGCCGCGACCCAGGTGCATGACATCGGGGTCTATCTCATCCGTGCGGAAAGCGGTGAAATCGGCTTCCGCATTCTTGCCGGCGGCGGACTTGGCCGCACTCCGGTAATCGGCCAGGTCGTCTTCGACTCCGTGAAAAAGCAGGATCTGCTGACGGCGCTCGAAGCCATCATGCGCGTCTACAACCGCGAAGGCCGAAGGGACAACAAGTACAAGGCCCGCATCAAGATCCTCGTGCGCGAAACCGGCGTCGAGAAATTCCGTGAAAAAGTACACGCAGAATGGGAGCGCATCAGGGGTTCGGCGCTGACCTTGACGGATGCGGAAATCGAGCGCTGCAAGTCGTTCTTCACCGATCCGGACTACGTCAGGCGCCTCAACGGCTCCGATGTGCTGGCGGAAAAACTGCGGGACGATCCGGAATTCGCCCGTTGGCATCGGCGCAATGTCCGGCCACACAAAGAGCCCGGCTACGGCATCGTCACCATCAGCCTGAAGCAGACCGGCGTCGCGCCGGGAGACGTCACCGACAGGCAACTCGAATTCATCGCCGACCTGGCCGACAAGTACAGCTTCGGCGAAGCGCGGGTCAGCCACAAGCAGAACATCATCCTGGCCGATGTCGAACAGCGCAGGTTGCATGACCTGTGGCAGGATCTGTCGACGCAGTCGCTGCAAACGCCCGCTCTCGGCCTGCTCACTGACATCATCTGCTGCCCGGGCGGCGATTTCTGCGCCCTCGCCAACGCCAAGTCGATCCCGGTCGCCGAAGAAATCCAGCGCTTTTTCGACGATGCCGCGGAACTGGAGGAAATCGGCGATCTGCAAGTGAACATTTCCGGCTGCATGAACGCCTGCGGCCATCATCACGTGGGTAATATCGGCATTCTCGGCGTCGACAAGCGAGGCGAAGAGTTCTACCAGATTTCCATCGGCGGCTCGTCGGCGCGCGAGGCGAGTCTCGCCAGGATTCTCGGGCCGTCGTTCGCCCGCGAAGAAGTACCCGGAGTGATGCGCACGCTGGTAGACGTCTACCAGGCCGAAAGGCGGGAGGAAGAGAGCTTCCTCGATACTTACCGCAGGATCGGCCACGAACCATTCAAGCAGGCGGTCTATGCCGACAGTCATTAAGGACGGCGTGATCCTGCCGCGAGACCGGTGGACGGTGCTGCGCGAGGCGACCGGGCCGGAAGTGCTGCAAGCCGTTCCGGGGCGGAGTTTCATCGTGCCGCTCGAATTCTGGCTGAATTTCCGCGCCCAACTCGAAGAATATCCCGGCGAAAGAGGCGTCTGGCTCGACAGTCACCAGACGCCGGAACCGATCGCGGCGGACCTGGCCGAGTTTGCCGTCATCGGCTTGAACTTCCCGGTATTCGCCGACGGCCGCTCTTACAGCAATGCCCGGGAATTGCGCGAGCGTTACCGGTTCGAAGGCGAAATCCGCGCCATCGGCGACGTCATGCGCGATCAGCTCTATTACATGTCCCGCTGCGGCTTCAGTTCGTTCGCCTTGCGCCACGACCAGGATCCGGAAACCTGCCTGCGGGCGCTTGAGGACTTCAGCACCGGCTATCAATCCAGCGTTGACGAGCCTCTACCGCTGTTCCGGCGCCGCGGCGGCGTCCGGCAGGAATAATGGGCGCGGAATCCTTACTTTTTTCCTTTTTCCTGATCTTCACCGGCGCGACGGTGCTTTCGACGGTGGCGCTGTTTCTTCGCGTGCCCTTGCTGGTGGCTTATATCGTCGTCGGCATCCTGCTCGGCCCGTTCGGGCTGAATTTCATTTCCGACGCTTCCCTGCTCGTGGACATCGCCGAGATCGGCATCCTGTTCCTGCTTTTCCTGCTCGGCCTCGACATGCAGCCCGCCAAGCTCATGCATACCTTGCGCAATACCTTCCTGGTCACCCTGATCAGTTCGCTGCTGTTCATGTTTCTCGGCCTGGCGACGGGCCTGCTGTTCGCCTTTTCATTGCAGGACAGCCTCGTGATCGGTTTCGCAATGATTTTTTCGAGCACGATCATCGGCATCAAGTTGTTGCCGACGACCGTGCTGCATCAGCGCCATATGGGCGAACTCATCGTCGGCATCCTGTTGCTGCAGGACTTTATCGCTATCTTCCTGCTCGTGTTTCTCGACCAGGGCACGCTGGAAGGCGCCGAGACGCTGCGCACGCTGGTGGCCTTCCCGGCCTTGCTGCTGCTTGCCTGGGGCGCGACCCGCTTCGTGCTCGTGCCCCTGATCGCCAGATACGACCAATTCAAGGAATACCTGTTCCTGCTCGCGATCGGCTGGTGTCTCGGCATGGCCGAAACGGCGGAACTGATCGGATTGACGCCTGAAGTCGGAGCTTTCACGGCCGGGGTCAGTCTGGCCACGAGCCCGATCGCCATGTACCTGTCCGACCGCCTGAAGCCCTTGCGCGATTTCTTCCTGATCCTGTTCTTCTTTTCGCTCGGCGCCCAGTTCAATCTCACGCTGATCGATCGCTTCATCTGGCCCGCGGTGATCCTGTCGGCGCTCGCCCTGAGCGTGAAACCGATAGTATTCCGCGCTTTGCTGCTGCGCCTGAGCGAACGCCGGGCTCTGGCCTGGGAAGCGGGTCTTCGGCTGGGGCAGATCAGCGAGTTTTCGCTGCTGATCGCTTTCGTTGCCTTGCAGGCAGGCTCGATCAGCGAAACCGCGGCAATGACGATCCAGGGAGCGGCAATCCTGACCTTCCTGTTCTCGTCCTACTTCGTGGTAATGCTTTGCCCGACACCTATTGCCGTAGATCCGCGTTTGCGGCGCGACTGATTCAAAGGCACAACAGAAACCTGCCGAGCGCCTGTCCGCGCAGAACCTTGTCGAGACTTTCTCCGAGCTGATCGAGCCCGATTTCGGTGGCGATATCTTCGAGGCCTGCGGGCTTCCAGTCCGACGCCAGACGATTCCACAAGGCGATTTTTTTCTCGGGAGGCGCTTCCGCCGAATCGATGCCGAGCAGGTTCGCCGCCCGCAGGATGAAGGGAAATACCGTGGCCGGAAACTCGGGCGACTCGACGAGGCCGCAACAGGCGACGCTGCCGCCGTAGCGCAGGCTCTTGACGACGTTCGACAAGGTCACGCCGCCGACCACATCGACCGCCCCGGCCCATTGCTGTTTCAGCAGCGGCCGCGGATTGGCCTCCGAGAGCACATTGCGGTCAATGATCTCCGCGGCGCCGAGCGATTTCAGCAATTCGTGACTCGCTTCCTTGCCGGTGCTCGCCGTTACGGAAAAGCCCAGTTTGGCAAGCAGCGCCACCGCCATGATGCCCACTCCCCCGCTGGCCCCGGTCACCAGGACCGGCCCGCCGCCGGCATCCAGGCCGTTGTGCATGAGCTTTTCCACGCATTGCGCCGCGGTAAAGCCCGCGGTGCCGATGATCATGCTTTCCCGGGCGCTGAGACCTTCGGGCAGGGGCAATACCCAGTCCGCCGGCACGCGAATCATTTCCGCGAAAGCGCCGGCGGTATTCATGCCGAGATCGTAACCGGTAGCAATCACTTGTTGTCCGGATGAAAACCGGTTCGTTTCCGATGCTTTCACGACGCCGGCCGCATCGATGCCGGGAGTATGGGGAAATTCGCGCGTCACTCCCCGGTTGCCGACGTTGGATAATGCGTCCTTGTAATTCAGGCAGGAGTATTGAACCTGCACCAGCACGTCGCCGGCCGGCAACTGGTCTACGCTGCGGTCGACTATGCGGCCGCTGAATTTGCCGTCTTCGCCTTCGGAAACTTCATATGCCTGAAAACTGCCTGACATCGGAACCTCGCTATCTCATTGCAGATTGGAATTGACCGGCGTGTTGAACCATTTGAGCAGCAGCCGGTCCAGGGCGGCGTACAAGGCCTTGCCCAGCCGTTCATGGGCCGATTTGCGGATCACGTATTCGACTTCGTACACCTTGTGCTCTTCACAGGCGGCGACGATGCATTCGTCGCTCGTGCTGATTTCATCGATGAGTTGCAGGTCCCTGGCCTGCATGCCGACCCAGGTTTCGCCGGTGGCGATTTTGCCGAGGTCGACGGCCGGCCGATGATCCTTGACCCAGTTCTTGAACAGATCGTGAATGGTGTCGACGTCTTCCTGCACCTTGTCCCTGGCCTTCTGGGTAATCTCGCCGAAAGTCGTCAAGGTGCGCTTGAACTCGCCCGCGGTGATGATCTCGTAATCGATCTCCTTGCGTTGCAAGGCCCGGTAGAAATTCGGCATCTGCACCAGGACGCCGACCGAGCCGATGATGGCAAACGGCGCCGCGACGAGTTTGTCGGCAAGACAGGCCATCATGTAGCCACCGCTGGCGGCGACCTTGTCGACGCAGATCGTCAGCGGAATATTGCGGTCCTTGATGCGGACCAGTTGCGAGGAAGCCAGGCCGTAGGCGTGCACCATGCCGCCCGGACTTTCCAGACATAGCAGGACTTCATCCGATTCCCCGGCAATCGACAGGATCGCGGTGATCTCTTCGCGCAGCGAGGCGACCTTGCCCGCCGCCATGTCACCTTTGAAACGCAAGACGAAAGTGCGCTTCTCCTTCACGGATTCCTGCTCCGGATCGGCCGCGGCCGCTTTTTCCTGCTGCTTGCGTTCCTTGTTCTCCTGCTTCCGCTGCGCTTTCTCGGCCTTGCTCAGTTTCTTGAGCTGCGCCTTGTTCAGCACGCTGCCGCGCAAGGCGTCGCGCAATTCCTTCACATGCCCGTTGAGTTCGGTCACCTTGATGCGGCCGCGCTTGCCGGCGCCCCGCCGCCGGCTGCCTGCGGCCGCAATCGCTCCGATGACCAGCATGACGGCGATCACGATGGTCGCCGCCTTGGCCAGAAACATGCCATATTCGATCAGGTATTCCACTACTTCACCCTCGTCCGGGACGTCGCTTGGACCGGCCCCGAATTGTGCCCCCATTCAGGCTTCGATTCAAAGCGCAAGGCGCGCCGACCGTGCGTAGCCTTCGATCAGTCTTCCCGCCACCGAGACTTCGGCCGAAGGCGTCGGCGGCAGATCATTGACATGGAACCAGGCGGCATCCTCGATTTCGCCGGGCTCCGGCACAATGTCTCCCGAGCGGTAGTCCGCCAGGAAGCCTAGCATTAGCTGGGATGGGAATGGCCAGGACTGACTTTCCACGTAGCGGATGTTTCCCACTTCCACGCCGGATTCTTCGCGGACCTCGCGTTCAATGGTCTGCTCCGGCGTTTCGCCGATCTCGACGAATCCCGCAAGGCAACTGTAATACCCCGTGCGAAAGCGTGCGCTGCGCGCGAGCAGAACCTCCTCGCCGCGAGTGACCAGCACGATGACACAGGGATTGATGCGGGGGAAGAACTGGTGTGAGCATGCGGCGCATTCGAGAATGTGTTCGCCTTCGCGCAGAGCCGTGGCGGAACCGCAGATGCCACAGAACTTGTGAGTGCCGTACCAGTTCAGGAGTTGGCGCGCTTTCGACAGCAATTCCAGATCGGCGTCGGTTTCGCTGAACAGCAGCGAACGCAGCGACCGGCTTTCCAGTCCGGCTTCCGTATCGAGCTCGGCTGCCAGATAAGGACTGCGTCCGGACTCCCCGATGTGCAAAAGCGCGGAAAGTTCCGCGTCCAGGGATTCCGCGGAACCGGGAGACCAGAACAGTTCTCCTGCATTGAGCAGGATTCGCTCCTGCCGGAACAGCAGCAACCTGGCCGAATCGGGCAGATCCTGGAGCCGGAGGCGAGTCGCTTGCGAAGCCATGCCGGCGGAATCGATCGGAAATCAAACCGCCGGCCGGTAGCGCAATCGTTACCGGCCGGCGAGGAAAGCCTGCTATCCCGCGGGTGGCAGGAGCGGGATTTCCCGCAGCGGGCTTTCGAAGAATCCCCAGAACAGGTACATGATGATCGTGCAACACACCAGCGTGATCAACATTACCGGAAGCCCTTTGCGGAACCACAGCCCCGGCGTGATCGCGAGGCTCGGGTCGCCGGCGTCCTTTGCCATCTTCTCGGAAATGGAAACGATGAACACGTTGGCGGTCGATCCGAGATGCGTGCCGTTGCCGCCCATGCCGACGCCTGCCGCCAGGCCCCAAAGCAACGGAGTCACATTGATGCCCTGGGCGTCCATGCTGACGAGAATGGGAAGCATGGCCGCAGTGAACGGGATATTGTCGATGGCGGCGGAGAGTATCGCCGACACCCACATAAGCATCAGCGTTGCCATCAACAGGTCGTTCTGGGCGTACGGTATGACGAATTGCCCGATGTATTGCAGGAACTGGCTGTGTTCCACACCGCCGACGATGATGAAAAGACAGGCGAAGAACATCAGCAAGGCGAGTTCGGTGCGGGCGAAGGATTCCTCCATGTCGAGCTTGTTGCCGATAATCGCCAGGGCGGCGAGGCCCAGGGCGGACACGAACCAGGGTTCCCATGCAAGCGCACGGTGCGCCATGAATCCGATCACCATGACGACGAGCACGGCCAGCGCGCCGTACCAGGTGCGCGGGTCGACGAGTTTGTCGCGATCTTTCAATTCGAGCGGCGCGGGAGTCACCGCAAGTTCCTTGCGGAACAGGTAACGCAGGAAGACCAGGATGACGAGCCAGGCCACCAGCACCATGAGGAACATGTGCTGGGCGAATTCGTTGAAGCTGATGTTGAACTCGGAACCGATCATGATGTTCGGCGGGTCGCCGACCAGCGTCGCCACGCCGCCGGTGTCGGACAGCAGCGCCGCGGCCAGCAGGAAGGGGATCGCGGTGATGCGCATTGCCTGGCAGATCAGGATGATGAGCGGGCCGAAAATGACCACGGTGGTGACGTTGTCGAGCAATAGCGACAGCACGGTGACCAGGGTTCCCATCAGCGCCAGCAGCAGGAACAGGCGGCCGGCGCTGAAATCGGCGACCCAGTAGGCCAGTTGCTGAAATCCGCCGGTGGGAATCATGATGGCGACGATGGTCATCATGCAGCCGAGCAGCAGGATCACGTTCCAGTCGATCGCCTCGACGGCGCCGTGGGGATCGTAAAACCCCATGGAGTTACCTACGATGACCATGACCGCGGCGCCGACCATGGCGCATTTGACTCGGTGAATGCCGTGAATTCCTTCGGTAAAGATGGCGGTGAAGGTGATCGCGAGAATGATGCCGGAAACCAGCATGTCGTTGTTCCAGACTAACGTTTCCATGAAACTCGTTCCTTAACAGGGGGGAGGGGTTGGCGCCTTATGTTCTTTGCTCTAGGCACGCAAAACGGGGCAGATATTATTCGCTTTGCCGCGTCTGTTCAACAGTGTTTGGTGGCTTCGATCCGTCTCCGTCGGTCGGTGCGGGGTTCAGCGGACGCCGTAAATACATCCCTGTAGGCTTCGGGCTCGACATCCATGTCTCGCACGCCCGCTGAACCCCGCACCGACCGACGGAGACTCACATCTTCTTGAGCCAGAGGCAGCCGTCGTTGGACAGATCGTCGATCTTGTTCAGGAGGGCTTCGTGGGCGGCTTTTTCTTCGTTTGTGGGTTCGTAGCGGGTCAGTGCGGTGCGGGGGGCGGCGTTTTTGCGGCGGGCTGTGGCCGGGCGTTTGTCGACGCGCGACTCTTCGCCGAGGACGAGGCTGATCTGGCCGCCGGTCATGGCGAGATAAACCTGGGCAAGCAATTGGGCGTCAAGCAAGGCGCCGTGTTTCTCCCGCGCGCTGGCGTCGATGTCGTAGCGCTTGCACAAGCTGTCGATGCTGTTGCGTTGGCCGGGGTGCCTGGCTTTCGCCATTTGCAAGGTGTCGGTAATCGCGCATACCGACTCCAGTTTGTTCAAGGGGGAAGACGTAAGGGAAAGTTCGTAATCGAGAAAGCCTACATCGAAGGCCGCGTTGTGAACGATTACCTCGGCTCCGGCGATGAATTCGACGAATTCTCCCTCCACTTCGGCGAACGCAGGTTTGTCCGAAAGTTCTTCATCGCTGATGCCATGTACTTCGAATGCGGCCGCTTCGACCTTGCGGCCCGGATTGAGCAGACGGCGGAACTCGTTTCCGGTCAGCCTCCGATTTTCGATTTCCACGCAGCCGAGTTCTATGATCCGGTGCCCTTCACTCAGATCCAGACCGGTGGTTTCCGTGTCAAGCGCCACTATTCGCATTCAATTACCCTCCCCGTCTCCATTGATTAACTCGTCGATGCCGCGGTTGGCGAGTTTATCCGCCTGTTCGTTCTCGGGATGGCCGCTGTGACCCTTGACCCAATGCCAGTGGATTTCATGCTCCGCGGCCAGGCAGTCGAGTTGACGCCAGAGATCCTGGTTCAACACGGGCTTTTTGGCCGCGGTACGCCAGTTCCGCCGTTTCCAGTTTTCCAGCCACTCGGTAGCGCCTTGCATTACGTACCGGGAATCGGTGGTAATCCGCACCCGGCATGACTGCCTGAGTTGCTTCAGGCCCATGATCACGGCGGTCAACTCCATGCGATTGTTGGTGGTTTCCCGCTCGCCGCCATACAGTTCCTTCTCGTGGCCGCCGTAACGCAGCAGCACGCCCCAGCCGCCATTGCCCGGATTGCCCCGGCAGGCGCCGTCGGTGAACAGGTCCACGTTTTTCTCCATGCCGGCTCAGGTCCGCCCGAATCCCGCATTCCGGCCTTCGATCGCGACGATGGCGCCGGTGCGGGCGCGCAAAGGCAGCCATTTCTCCATGATCGGCGTGACCGGCGCCACCTGATTGACGCAAAGAATGATGTAGGCGCCGCCGAAAGGCGAATTGATCCTTTGTCCGATGCGCTCCCAACTACGCGCGTATCCGAGGAGCGACTTCATGCGCACCGGAAAAAAATGCAGCCCGTAGCGAATGCTGTCGACTTGCAGATCAAGCAGGCGCAACCAGTCGGCGACCCTTCCCGGAGCGATGAACCGGCCGCCCCAGGGAATGCCGCTCCGGCGCCTGAACAGCCGCCACAATCCCCAACTGCTATATGGATTGAAGCCGATGATGAGCATCCTGCCTCCGGGCCGCAGCACCCGGGTCGCTTCCCGCAGCAGGCGATGACTGTCGCCGGCGAAATCGAGCGCGTGATAGAGCACCACGGCGTCGACGCTATCCGTGGCGAGTGGCAGTTCTTCGGCATTCGCTACGGGCAGGCCTGAATCGGGCCGGTAACGGGGGGAGAAGCGGATCTTGTGGTACAGCGAACTGTCTTCGATGAAGGACCGGTTGCCGGAACCGCCGAGTTGCAGAATCCGGTAGCCGAACAGTTGCTTCAGCAAGGGTCTGGCTACCCGGGCCTCGGCGCGCGCGACCGCCGCCCCCTGGGACGAACCGAACCACTCGTCGATGGTTTCCGCCAGCCGCGCCGGCGACATGGCGGAATTCGAGGCGGAGCTATCGCAACTTGTAATCATTTTTCGAGTCTATAACATGTTGCGATCGGCTCAGGGAAGCTCGTTCATGATTTCGCGAATCCACCCGCTGCCCGCGTTTCGGGACAACTATATCTGGACTGTCATCGACGGCGACGGTGGCGCCGCCTGTGTCGTCGACCCGGGCGACCCCGCCCCGGTTATCGAATTCCTCGGCGCCAACAGCCTGCATCTCAGCGATATTCTGATCACCCATCACCATATGGACCACACCGGCGGCCTGCGCGAGCTGATCGGGAAGTACCGGCCGCGGGTATTCGGTCCGCCCGGCATTCCGGGCATCGACAAGCTGCTTGCCGAGGGCGATCGGCTCGAAGTGTTCGGTGTGGATTTTCGCGTGTTCGACGTTCCCGGTCATACCCTGGACCATATCGCTTATTTCCATGACGGCAGCCGCCATGATACGCCGATTCTGTTTTGCGGAGACACCTTGTTCGCCGCGGGCTGCGGCAGACTGTTCGAAGGCACTCCGGCGCAAATGCTGGATTCGCTGCGCAAACTCATGGTCCTGCCGCCGGAAACCGCCGTGCATTGCACGCACGAATACACCCTGGCCAATCTTTCCTTCGCCGCCGCCGCGGATCCGGCCAATCCCGAATTGCAATCACGCATAAGAAACGAACAAGGTAAAAGAGATATCGGCAAGCCGACTCTTCCTTCCACTATCGGGCTTGAACTGGCGACGAACCCGTTTCTGCGTTGCGGACTGCCGGATCTCGCCGCGAGCGCCGGGCGGCGGCTCGGACGCCCTCCCACGGACGAAACCGAAGTATTCGCCACGATTCGTAAATGGAAAGACCAGTTCTGAATTTGTGTTCCTGTTTTCGCCCGCATTTCGGCTTTCCGGGATTCGTGCGCCTGCTTTTGCCGCTGGCCATCGTGCTTTCCGGTTGCGCGGCGGCGCCGCCCGGGCAAGACGCGGAAAGCGATTCGAGCGAACCGGCCCCGCTGACCGGCGCCGCTCCTTCCGTGCGGGAAGACAGTGTTTTCGCTCCACCGGAAGGAGGCAGGGAGGATTCACTGGCCGATCTGCGTCGGCAGCGCGTCACGGCGCCGGAACCGACGCCCCGATATGAGAATCTGTGGGGGCGGATATACCTGGGAT
>CAZUSL010000173.1:0-7627 GCA_964622925.1 uncultured Pseudohongiella sp.
TGGCGAATACGACAGGCGCGTTTCGCGCACCTCGCTTGCCGTCAGGCCGAACAGGAAAAAGTTCTCCTTCCCGACCGCTTCGAGTATTTCGATGTTGGCGCCGTCGAGCGTTCCGATCGTGACCGCGCCGTTCATCATGAACTTCATGTTCCCGGTGCCCGAGGCCTCGTTGCCGGCGGTGGATATCTGTTCCGACAGATCGGTCGCCGGGCAGATCACTTCCATGGAAGTGACCTTGTAGTCCGGCAGGAATGCCACGCGCAACCAGTCCTCGCAGGCCGTTTCCCGATTCACCACGGCGGCGACGCTGTTGACCAACTTGATGATGCGCTTGGCCATCACATAGCCCGGCGCCGCCTTGCCGCCGATCAGGAAGCAGCGCGGCTGCAGGCCAGCGGTGTCGCCGCGCAGGATGCGGTCGTACAAATGAATGATATGCAGCACATTCAGCAGTTGCCGCTTGTATTCGTGAATCCGCTTCACCTGAACGTCGAACAGCCAGCCGGGATCGAATTCGATTTCGCATTCGCGCCGCACAAGCTCGGCCAGCCGCTCCTTGTTCCCGCGGCGTACGTCCATGAAACGGCGGGCGAATTCGCTGTCGCCGGCATGTTCCTTGAGGGCTTCCAACTCGTCCAGATCGCGAATCCAGCCGTCGCCGATCGTTTCGGTTATCAGATCGCTCAAGCCGCGATTGCAATGGGCCAGCCAGCGCCGCGGCGTGACGCCATTGGTCTTGCTGTTGAATTTTTCGGGCCACAATTCGAAGAAATCGCGGAATAACGTCTTTGTCAGCAGATCGCTGTGCAACTCCGACACGCCGTTGACCGAAAAACTGCCGACGATGCCGAGATAGGCCATGCGGACGACCGGCCGGTCGCCGCCCCCGATGATCGACATGCGTTCGCGGCGGTCGCTGTCTCCGGGCCATCGCTTTTCGACTTCGGCCAGAAAACGCGCATTGATTTCATGAACGATGTCGAGCAGGCGCGGCAGCAATTGTTCGAACAGGCTGATCTGCCAGACTTCCAGCGCCTCCGGCAGCAAGGTGTGATTGGTATAGGCCATGCAGTTCGTGGTGATTTCCCAGGCCTCGCTCCAACCGAGACGATGCTCGTCCACCAGCAGGCGCATCAGTTCGGCGATGGCCACGGTGGGATGCGTATCGTTCAACTGGAATACGCATTTTTCCGCGAAGGCGCCGAAATCCGCCCCATGGTCCCGGGACCAGCGCCAGATCACGTCCTGCAAGCTGGCCGACGCCAGAAAGTACTGCTGCCGCAAGCGCAATTCCTTGCCGGCTTCGCTGGCGTCGTTGGGATAGAGCACCATGGTGATCTGTTCGGCGAGGTTTTTCGCGGCGACCGCGTCGGTATAACTGCCGGCGTTGAATTCCTCGAGATTGAACACATCGGTGGCTTCCGACTTCCACAGGCGCAAGGTATTGACCGTATCGTTGCGGTAACCGGGAATCGGCAGGTCATAGGGAACGGCGAGCACGTCCAGGGTATCGACCCAGCGCACCTGCAATTCGCCTGCCTCGTCGTGGTGTTTTTCGAGCCTGCCGAAAAACTTCACCCGCCTGCTGGCGTCCGGACTTTCGATCTCCCAGGGATTGCCGTAGCGCAGCCAGGGGTCGGGCTGCTCGACCTGGTTGCCGTCCTCGATCGTCTGGCGGAACATCCCGTATTCGTAGCGGATGCCGTAGCCGGTCACCGGTATTTCCAGGGTGGCGCAACTGTCGAGAAAACAGGCGGCCAGACGTCCGAGTCCGCCGTTGCCGAGACCGGCGTCCGCCTCCTCGCTTTCCAGTTGTTCGAGCCGGCAGGAATAATCCTTGACCGCTTCGCGCACCTCGTCCGCGATGTGCAGATTGAGCAAGGCATTCGTCAAGGTGCGGCCCATCAGGAACTCCATGGACAGGTAGCTCACGCGCTTGACCTTGTCCTTCCGGTAACGTTCGCGAGTGGCGCGCCAGCGGCCGATCATGCGGTCGCGCACGGTGATCGCGAGCGCGGTATACAGATAGTGATGGGATTCGCCGATTTCGTCCCGGCCGAGAGTGATCTCGAAATGGCGTCTCAGATCCCGGCTGATCGCTTCGGCCGAGTCCTGCGGCGCGTGTGACAGATTATTCATGACGTGAGGAACCAAGCACCAGTACTTTGATGGATTGCGCCGGCAAGTCGATGCTGCCGCCTGCGGGAAATGGCGTTCTTTCCCCGGCCGGCTCTTCGCTAGTGTCTATTTCCAGTTTCCAATCCCCCCTGGGCAGGCGCGGCAGGCGGAATGCCGAGCCGTTCTCCGAAGCGTTGAATAACGCCAGCAAGTGCTTGCTCGCTCCATCGCTGATCAGGTAACCGAACAAGCGCCGTTCGTTCTCGTGCCAGTGTTCATCGCGCATCGGCGTACCTTCGGCGTTCAGCCATTGAATGCCGTCATCGCCCTTCCCATCCGGACGATGCCGGTATTCGCCCGCCTGCAAGGCCGGAAAGCGCCGCCGCAGGCTCAGCAATTCGCGGGTAAATTGCTGCAATTCCCGGCCCTGGGGCGAAATCCCTTCCCAGTCGATCCAGTTGAGCTTGCTGTCCTGGCACCAGGCGTTATTGTTGCCGGACTGGCTGCGGCCGAACTCGTCTCCCGCGGCAATCATCGGCACGCCATGCGAAACGGCCAGCGTAGCGAGCAGATTGCGTTGCCGGCGCCAGCGCCGCGCATCGATCGCCGGATCATCGGCGGGGCCTTCCACGCCGTGATTGTCGCCGTAGTTGCCGCCATGCCCATCCCTGTTCTGTTCCTGGTTCGCTTCGTTGTGACGCTGCTCGTAGCTGACCAGGTCGCGCAAAGTAAATCCGTCGTGGCAGGCTACGTAGTTTATGCTTGCCCAGGGCCTGCGCCCGGCATGTTCGAACAGGTCGCCCGAACCATGCAGGCGGCGCGCCAGTTCCGGCAACTGGTCCGGGTCCCCGCGCCAAAAGCGGCGAATGTTATCACGGTAGCGGTCGTTCCACTCGGCCCAGCCGGCTGGAAATCCGCCGAGTTGATAGCCGCCGGGGCCGATGTCCCAGGGTTCGGCAATCAGCTTGACTCCGGCGAGCGCGGGATCCTGGGCCAGGGTCTGGAAAAATGGCGCGCGCGGGTCGAAGCCGCGTTCCTGGCGGCCGAGAATGGAAGCGAGATCGAAGCGGAAACCGTCGACACCCATCTCGCAGGCCCAATAGCGCAAGCTGTCCATGATCAGTCGCAGCACCTGGGGATGGGTTATGTTTACGGTGTTTCCGCAACCGCTGTCATTGATGTAAAAACGCCGGTCGCCCGGCAGCAACTGGTAATAGCTGAGATTGTCGATGCCCTTGTAGCTGAGGGTGGGCCCGAGGTGGTCGCCTTCGCAGGTGTGGTTGTAGACGACATCGAGGATGACTTCGAGGCCGGCGTCGTGAAAGCGGTTGACCATGTCCCGAAATTCGTCCGCGCCGCCGGCGCCGAGATAGGCGGGATGCGGGCAGAAGAAATTCAGGCTGTTATAGCCCCAATAGTTGACCAAGCCCTTGTTCAGCACGTCGAACTCGCTCACGAAGGCGTGTACCGGCATCAGTTCCACCGTGGTGACGCCCAGCGCTTTCAGATAGTCGACAATCTCGGGCCGGGCCAGACCGGCAAAAGTTCCCCGCAGCGGTTCCGGCACGTCCGGATGCAATTGGGTGAATCCCTTGACGTGGCATTCATAGATCACGGATTGCGGCCAGGGCGTCAGCGGCCGGCGATGCACCGGCGTCGCTCCGCCTTCGGCGGTCACCACCGCCTTGGGCATATGTTCCGCATTGTCGCGGCGGTCGGGGGCGAGATCGAGATCGGGATGGCCGAGTTCATATCCGAAATGGGACGGATCCCGGCGAAATTCACCCGCCAGCGCCCTGGCATAGGGATCGAGCAAGAGTTTCGCGGGGTTGAAGCGGTGGCCGGCATGGGGCGCGTAAGGACCGTGAACCCGATAGCCATAGCACGTCCCTGCCTGCAATCCGGGGATATAGCCATGCCAGACGCCATGGGTCTGTTCCGGCAGAAACATCCGGCCGGCCGGCTTTGTCCCGCTTTCGTCGTAGAGGCAAAGCTCGACCGCCTCGGCATGTGCCGAGTACAACGCGAACCGCGTTCCTTCGCCATCGAAGCGTGCGCCCAGAACGCCGGGGTCGCCTGCTTCGATGCGTCTATCCGAGTCCGTCATCAGTTTCCGGCATGGAGAAACAGTACCGTGGCCAGCGGCGGCAGCGTCACCACCACCGAATGCGGCTGGCCGTCCCATGGAACGTCCTGGCTCCAGACACCACCGCCGTTGCCCTGTCCGCTGCCGCCGTAAACTTCGGCGTCGGTATTGAGGCACTCCCGGTAACGGCCCGGCTCGGGCACGCCGATTCGATAATAGCGGTGGCATTCGGGGGTCATGTTGGAGGCGGCGAGCAAGACGTCATTGTCGCCGCGCCGCAGCCAGGCGTAGACCGAAAGCTGGCTGCTGTCGGCCTGCACCCATTGAAATCCCTCCGGTGAAATATCGCGCTCGTACAATGCCGGCGTGTGTCGATAGAGGAAGTTCAGATCCCGGACCAGTTGCAGCAAACCGCGATGGCTTGCGTGTTCGAGCAGATGCCAGTCCAGGCTGGAATCGTGGTTCCATTCCTTGCGCTGGCCGAATTCTCCGCCCATGAACAGCAACTTCTTGCCGGGCTGGGTCCACATGAATCCGTAATAGGCGCGCAGATTGGCGAATTTTTGCCAGTCGTCGCCGGGCATTTTCTCAAGCAATGAAGCCTTGCCATGGACGACTTCGTCATGGCTCAGGGCGAGCACGTATTTTTCGGTCCAGGCGTAGAGAATGCCGAAGGTCATTTCATGGTGATGGAACTTGCGGTGAATCGTATCCCGCCGCATGTATTGCAAGGTGTCGTTCATCCAGCCCATGTTCCACTTGTAGCCGAAACCGAGTCCGCCCTGGTCCACCGGTTGGCTGACCCCCGGCCAGGCGGTGGATTCCTCGGCGATCATCATGATTCCCGGATGATTGCGGTAGACGCTGCTGTTCACCTTGCGCAGCAATTCGATGGCTTCGAGATTCTCGCGGCCGCCGTGTTCGTTGGGCAGCCATTCGCCTTCTTTCCGGCTGTAATCGAGATACAGCATCGAAGCCACGGCGTCCACGCGCAGCCCGTCGATGTGATATTCCTCGATCCAGTAGTTCGCGTTGCTGAGCAGATAGCTGGCGACTTCATTGCGGCCGTAATTGTAGATCAGGGTTTTCCAGTCGAAATGAAAACCCCTGCGGATGTCCTCGTGTTCATAGAGGAAACTGCCGTCGAAGCGGCCAAGACCATGGGAGTCGGTGGGGAAATGCCCCGGCACCCAGTCGAGCAATACGCCGATGTTGTGCCGATGGCATTCGTTGATGAAATGCTTCAGTTCGTTGGGCGTACCGAAACGGATGCTCGGCGCGAACATGCCGACTGGCTGGTAGCCCCAGGAGCCGTCGAAAGGGAATTCGCTGATCGGCATGAGTTCGATGTGGGTAAACCCCATATCGAGCACGTAGGAAATCAGTTCTTCCGCAAGTTCCAGATAACTGAGATAGCGGTTGTCCTGTTCAGGCTTGCGCCGCCAGGAACCGGCATGCACCTCGTAGATGGAAACCGGCCGCCGCAACAAGTCTCCGCGGTCGCGGGTCTCGATCCATTGCCGGTCGCTCCAGCGGAACTCTGCTTCGAGCATGATTCTGGAGGCATTGTCCGGCGGATGCTGCATCGACCGGGCATAGGGATCGGCTTTCAGCGGCAAAAGATTCCCGCCGGCGTCGATGATTTCGAACTTGTACAGATCGTGATTGCGCGCTTCGGGGACAAAAGCTTCCCACACGCCTGAGCTGGCGACAGGCTGCATTACATGGCGGTTGCCGTCCCAGCCGTTGAAATCACCGACTACGGAAACCCGCCTCGCGTTGGGCGCCCAGACCGCGAAGCGCACGCCATCCTTGCCGTCAAGCCGGCAGGCGTGCGCCCCGAGCCAGCACCAGGCCCGCTCGGCCGTCCCTTCATTGAAAAGGTGGATATCCGCCTCTGTTGGCATCGAATCAGCTCATAAATGCGGAAGCTCTGATTTAACCTGAGCTTCGCCGGTGGATTCTGTCAAGCAGGGCCTGGGCGCCCGCGTCAAGCACATTGCGGTCATCGCTTTCATCAAGCAAACGCCGTGCCAGTTCCTTCCCCAACTCGACGCCCCATTGGTCGAAGGAGTTGATGTTCCACAAGCTGCCTTGCACGAATACCTTGTGTTCGTAAAGCGCGATCAGGGCGCCGAAGGTTTCAGGCGTGAGCCGGTCGAGCAGCAGCACATTCGATGGACGATTGCCGGGATAGTTGCGCCAGGGGGGCAGATCTTCGCTCTGCCTGCCCTCCATCAGTGCAACGGACTGGGCGATCATGTTGGCGAGCAAGACCCGATGGTGCTCCGGCGAACTGAGTTCGTCCTCGGCGATACCGATAAAATCGATCGGTACGAGATGCGTCCCCTGGTGCAGCAACTGGAAGAAACTGTGCTGTCCGTTGGTGCCGGTGAGTCCCCAGACGATCGGTCCGGTGTCGTGGGCTACGTTCTCGCCGCTGAAGCTCACCGACTTGCCGTTGCTCTCCATATCCAGTTGCTGAAGATAAGAAGGCAGTTGCGCCAGCCGCTCGCAATAGGGAATTACCGCATGGCTTTCCGCGGCGAGGAAATTGGCGTACCAGAGCCCAAGCAGGGCAAGAACCACCGGCATGTTCTCCGCCGCCGGCGCCGTGCGGAAATGCCGGTCCATTTGACGCGCGCCTTCGAGCATGCGGGCAAATTTGTCGTATCCCACGCTGATGGCGATGGACAGGCCGATCGAGGACCAGAGCGAATAGCGTCCGCCGACCCATTCATCGAACAGCAATATCCGGTCTTCCGGAATCCCTGCCTGCATCGCCTTCGCCGGCGCGGCGGTGACGGCGATGAAATGCGGGGATGCATAAGGATTCTCCATGCCTGGCCGGTCTTGAAAGCTCTCTTGAAACCAGGTCGCCGCCGTTCTTGCGTTGAGCAGGGTCTCCTGGGTGGTAAAGGTCTTGCTGGAAACGATCACCAGGGTGGTTTCCGGATCGAGGCCGCGCAAGGTCGAGCGAATGGCCTCGCCGTCCACATTGCTGACGAAATGGCAGCGGACCCGCTCGTGGGCGAATTCCTTCAGCGCTTCGCAGGCAAGTTTCGGCCCGAGGTCCGAGCCGCCGATGCCGAGATTGACGATATCGCGCACCGGCTTGCCGGTAAGGCCAAGCCACTTGCCGGCGCGGATGCGCTCGCTGACTTCCCGGATGCGGCCTGTTTGCGCTTCGATTTCCCCGGCGAGTTCGCCCAGTCCATCCGCTTGCAGATCCTCGGGCGCGGCGCGCAAGGCCGTGTGCAGTACGGGGCGCTCTTCCGAGGTATTGATCGCCTCGCCGCTGAACATCGCCTCCCTGTGCGCGGCCAGGGGCGAACTTTCCGCTAATTCGGTAAGCAGTCCCATTACCTCGTCGGTAACCAGGTTGCGCGAGTAATCCAGATAGAGACCGGCGGCTTCGAGTCG
>CAZUSL010000174.1:0-12854 GCA_964622925.1 uncultured Pseudohongiella sp.
GGATATACCTGGGATTGCGGCTTCAGAATCATTACGAGCGGCCGGAAGTCAAGGAACAGATGCGGCTGTTCGAGAAACGTTCCGACTATTTCGAACAGGTGGGTGAGCGCGCACGGCCGTTTCTGCACAATATCGTCGAGCAGATCGAACAGCGCGGCATGCCCATGGAAATCGCCTTGATGCCATTCGTCGAAAGCGGTTTCAATCCCTACGCGAGGTCGCCTCGGGCGGCGGCGGGTCCCTGGCAATTCATGGCGAAAACCGGGCGCAGCCTCGGCCTGCGCGTCGATGAGTGGTTCGACGGCCGCAGGGATCCGATTCAGGCGACGACCGCGGCGCTGGATTACCTAGAAATCCAGCAGCAGCGTTTCGAAGGCGACTGGCTGCTTGCTTTCGCCGCCTTCAATTCCGGACCGGCAACCGTAAGCCGGGCGGTGCGTAACAACCCGGCGGAACCCGTGGGTGTAGAATTCTGGGATTTGCCGTTGCCGGACGAAACCCAGGTTCACGTGCCGCGCATCCTCGCGCTGGCGGCCCTGCTTTCCGGCCGCGGCGAGACTGAATTGCCAGTGCCGGAAATCGCCGATGAGCAAGCACTGGAGCGCGTCAGCGTCGGCAGCGGCGCCAATCTGGCGCTGGCCGCCGAACTGGCCGGCCTCGAACCGCAACTCCTGCGCGATCTGAATCCCGGTTTCCGGCATTGGTGGACCCCGCCCGGCGGAGGCCCCGACTATGTGTATCTGCCGGCCGGCAATGCGGGGGCGTTACGGCTGGCGCTGCAGCAAGACCCCGCGGCCGTCGAGGCCGACCTGATCCGCTACCTGGTGCGGCCGGGAGACAATTTGTGGACTATCGCCCGCCGTTATGGCGTTCGACTCGAAGATCTGCTGCGATGGAATTCCCTCGAAGCCGATCAATTGATTTTTCCGGGGCAGATGCTGAAGGTCGCCCCACCAAGCTATCAACTAAAAAACGGGCTGCAATGACATGGCTGAAATCAGCGTGAGCGCCCCCGCGGCAAGCGGGGAATTCCTGGGGCACCCGAAAGGACTCGTGGTGTGTTTTTTCACCGAGATGTGGGAGCGCTTCAGCTATTACGGCATGCGTGCCCTGCTGATTTTCTACCTGACCCAGCATTTCCTGTTCTCCGACCAGGTCGCCGCGGGAATCTACGGCGCCTATATCTCGCTGGTCTACATCACGCCGGTGCTCGGCGGCATCGTCGCCGACCGCTATCTCGGTGCGAAACGGGCTGTGACCCTTGGCGCGATTCTGCTCATCGCCGGCCATACCGGCATGGCATTTGAGGGCAGCATAGCCGTGGAAACCGTGGTCAACGGCGAAACCGCGGTGATCCGCAACCCGCTCTACCTGCAGATCTTCTATCTGTCACTGGCGCTGATCATCATGGGAGTCGGCTTTCTCAAAGCCAATATTTCGACTTTGGTTGGCTCGCTGTACCAGAGGAACGACCCGCGCCGGGACGGCGGCTTCACGCTGTTCTACATGGGCATTAACGTCGGCGCTATGTTGGGCGCCCTGATTTGCGGATTCCTGCTGCAATACGGCGGTTTCAGTTGGGGTTTCGGCGCCGCCAGCCTCGGCATGCTCGCGGGTCTGATCGTATTCCTTCGCGGCCAGCACCTGCTCGGCGAGGCGGGGGAACCGGAAAACCCAGCCCTGCTGAAGCGGCGGCTGGCGCCTGGTCTCAACACCGAGTGGCTGATCTACCTGCTTTCGCTCGTCGGCGTACTGGTTTTCTGGCAACTGATCCAGTACCGGGCGCTCGTGGGGGGGCTGCTCGGCACCTTTCTCGTGCTGATGACTCTGGTGGTGATCGGCTATTCCTTCCTGCGCTGCGAAACCCAGGACCGCAACCGCATGCTCGTCTGCCTGTTCCTGATGAGCTACCAGATCGTCTTTTGGGGCCTGTTCGAGCAGACCGGCTCCTCGCTCAACCTGATGACCGACCGCAACGTCGACCGGGTGGTGCTCGGATTCGAGATTCCCGCCGCGGCTTTCCAGTCGGTCAACGCCGCCTTCATCATCATGCTCGCGCCGCTGTTCAGCATGCTGTGGATCAGCCTGGGCCGCCGGGGCATCGAACCTTCGACACCGATGAAGTTCGCGCTTGCATTGATCCAATTGGGGCTTGGCTTCCTGTTGCTCGTGTATGGCGCATCGATCGCCGGCGATCCGGTGGCGGTGGGGCTGATCTGGCTCATTCTGCTGTATCTGCTGCACACCATGGGCGAGTTGTGCATCTCGCCGGTCGGACTTTCGATGACCACCAAGTTATCGGTGCCCTCGGTGGTCGGAATGATGATGGGCTGCTGGTTTCTCGCTTCGGCCGCGGGCAATTACGTTTCCGGCCAGATCGCCGCGATGACGGGATCCGACACCATCGGCGGCGAAGTCGTCGACGCGGGAGCGGCGCTGGCAAACTATGTCGAGGTATATTCCGCCGCGGGATGGTATAGCATCGGCTTAGGCGTGCTGGCCATGCTGCTGGCGCCGGTTCTCAAGCATTTCATGCATGGAGTCAGATGAAATCATGGCTTTTCTGGAAGGAAAAAGAATTCTCATCCTGGGTGTCGCCAGCAAGTTGTCCATCGCCACGGGCATCGCCCGCGCGATGCATCGGGAAGGCGCCGAACTGGCGTTTACCTATCAGAACGAGCGGCTGGGCGAACGCGTAAGGCAAATAGCCGAGGCGACCGGTTCGAGTCTGCTGTTTCCCTGCGATGTAACGAATGATGCGGAAATTGCGCGTTTGTTTACGGATCTGGCGCAGGCCTGGGACGGTCTCGACGGGCTGGTGCATTGTCTGGCCTTCGCTCCGGCGGGCGAACTCGACGGCGACTTCGTCGACGTCACTACCCGCGAAGGCTTTCTCACCGCGCACGAAATCAGTTCCTACAGTTTCGTCGCGCTCGGCCGCGCCGCCAGGTCGCTGATGGAAGGCAGAAACGGCTCCCTGCTCACACTGAGCTACCTCGGCGCCATGCGCAGTTTGCCGAACTACAATGTCATGGGTCTCGCCAAGGCCAGCCTGGAAGCGAATATGCGATACATGACGGCGAGCCTGGGGCCGGAGGGCACCAGGGTGAACGCGATTTCCGCGGGACCGGTGCGAACGCTGGCCGCATCGGGGGTGAAGAGCTTTCGCAAGATGCTCGACTACAATGCTCGCAATACGCCGTTGCGGCGCAACGTGACCATTGACGAAATCGGGAATGCGGCCGCCTTTCTTTGTTCGGATCTGGCTTCGGGGATCAGTGGGGAAGTGCTTTACGTGGACGGTGGATTCAACACAACCGCCATGGGTGCATTACCGGATTGAGCGCTAGGGAAGTGCTTCGCCGAGGTCGAAGATTGTTTCCTGGCGGCTGATGTCGGCATTTTCGCGGAGGGTTTGCAGGTAGCGCTGGAAATCGTTGTTGCCGAGGTCGGCGGACAGCGATTCGGCCAGGGTGCGGCGTTGCTCTTCGGGGACGTCTTCGAGTGAGCCGGGATTGACGGCTGACAGTTCGACGAGGACGAAGGTTCCATTACCCAGTATCAGGTTGTCGCGTAGCGGTTCCTGCCCGGGATGCGACATGGAAAAGACGTGGCGTGCGATCTCGGGGTTGACGCGGATCCCTCCGTTGCGGGTGACGCCGCTTTCCTCGATCCATTCGAGGTCGTTCTCGGCCAGCAGCGCTTCGGGATCTTCGCCGGATTCGAGGGCTGTCAGCACTTCGTTGCCCAGATTTGCGGCGGCTTCGCGTTCCATTTCGGTGCGCAGGAGCACGGCGATTTCCGCCTGGACTTCTTCCAGCGGCCGGATATGGGACTCGTTGAACTGTTCGACGCGCACCACGGCGGCCCTCGTGTCGTCGAGTTCCAGCACGTCGCTGTTGTTGCCGTCGAACAGCACCTCGTCGGAGAAAGCCGCCGCGACCGCGGCGGGATCGGAGAAAATGTCCGCGCCGCCGCTGCGGCCGAAGGCCTCGCTGGTCAGAACCGGCAAGTTCAACTGCTCGGAAATCGTACCCAGATCGCCGCTCTCGAAGGCGAGGTTCGACAGGTCTTCGAGCCGCGCGGAATAGATCAGCTCCACTTCGGAACTTTTGAGGTCTCTTTCGATGCGCGCGGAAACTTCCTCGAAGGGCGGATATGCGTCCTGGGCGTCTTCGGTCAATTGCACCAGGTGTACGCCGAATTCGCTGACTACCGGGCCGGAGGTTTCTCCGAGCGCCAGGTCGTCGAGCGCCGATTCGATTTCGGGCGGAAAGGCCGTGCCGTCGGTATAGCCGATATCTCCGCCCTCTTCCGCTGAAATCGTGTCGCTGGAAAGCTCGAGCGCCAGGGCCGCGAAATCCTCGCCGTCGGCAAGCCGCCGGCGGGCCGCGCGCGCCTGCTCAAGCGCCTCTTCCTCGGAAATGCCGAAGGTTTCGAACAGGATATGGGAAGCGCGTTTTTCCGCGGCGCCCTGGTATTCACCGCGTTCCTGCTCGTAGCGGGCCTGCAATTCCTCTGGGGCGACCGTTATCTCCTCGGCGATCGCGTCCTGGTCGAGCACGACATAGTTCGCCACCACGGTTTCAGGCTCGCGGAAGTCCTCCTGGTTCTGTTCGTAGTATTCGCCGATGCGCTCGTCGCTGATTGCGGCGCCGAGAGTCCGCGTGCCGATGGGAATGGCGATATAGCGGATATCGCGCGTCTGCTGCTGCAACTCGACGAGTTGTTCCAGTTCGCCGGCGGTCAGGAAATTGGAGCCGGCATAGGCGTTTGCGATCTGTGACAGCATCATGCGCTGACCGAGATCCTCGCGGAACATCGGCACCGACGTGCCCTGGCTGGTCATGGTGCGCACGGCGAGTTCGCTGTCGAACACCCCGTTGATCTGGAACTGGGGGGAATCGAGAATGAACCGGTCGATCCGCGCGCTGGAAACCGCCAGCGCCGATCGTTCCGCGGCCTGCCGCAGCACGACCTCGTCGATCAATTGATTGAGCGCGATGTCTTCTACCAGTCCGGGGTCCAGCGCTCCGGCGTCGGGCCCCATGGAGGCCAGCAGATTCTGCACGCTAATCTGCAATTGCAGATCATTGATTTCTTCGCCGTTCACTTCCGCGACGGGGGGCGTGGCGACGAATCCGCCGATAATCGATTCCACACCCCAGAGCGCGAAAACGGCAACGATCAGGCCGATGATCACCTTGGCGACCACACCCTGGGAATTGTCTCTGATGTTCTGGAGCATTTCTTAATCGCCGACAGCCGGGGATCGGCTTCCCGGCGTAATTGAAAATGGGCGCATCCAGGACGCGCCCATTTGTTCGTACCTGGACCGCCAGCTTTGACTGGCGGCCCATTCCCGGCGCCGAAGTTCAGCGCCGGGAATGTTCTGCCTCGGTCAGGATACCGCGTCTTTCAATGCCTTGCCGGCCTTGAAGGCGGGAACCCGGGAAGCCGCGATCTGGATGGATTCGCCGGTTCTGGGATTACGACCCGTACGTGCGCCACGTTCACGTACCGAAAACGTGCCGAATCCCACGAGCGCCACCGAATCGCCGCTACTGAGCGCTCCGGTGATAGCTCCGAGTGCGGCCTCTACGGCATCGCCGGCGCTTGCCTTCGTCAGGCCGGCATTGCTTGCGACCGCATCAATCAGTTCAGATTTGTTCATACTGTATCCCCTGTCGGATTAGTTGGTGTTGAAAATTCTTATTGCAGAGAGCCCGTTGTCTCCGAACGAACCAGTTCAATTCAACAGACCCCATCCCCGCAGGAATCCGCCTGCAACCGATGTCGGCCTTCCTGGCCGCATGAAATATGTCCGAACTTGATTCGACGCAGAAGCAGCTTTGCCTTCTGCTCGACTTTGCTGCTACTGCGGACTTATATCAATAGCGCAAAAGAACTGTCAAGCAATCAATGCGTGCTGATGGATTTACCGTCTCCTCCGGTGTCGATTTCTTCCTTTTGCCCTTCCTTTTCCTTGCGCGGCAGCGCTTCTTCGGTCCGTGGCGCCGGCAATCGCTGCAGGGCCACCTCGAGTACCTCGTCGATCCAGTTCACCGGCACGATGTCGAGTTCGGACTTGATGTTGTCGGGAATTTCGGTCAGATCGCGCTCGTTCTCGGCGGGAATGACGACGGTTTCGATCTTCGCCCGGTGAGCGGCGAGCAATTTTTCCTTCAGTCCGCCGATGCGCAGCACCTGGCCGCGCAAGGTAATCTCTCCGGTCATGGCGACATCGGCCCGCACCGGGATCGTGGTCAGCACCGAAACCAGCGCCACGCACATTCCCACACCGGCGCTGGGGCCGTCCTTCGGCGTGGCGCCTTCGGGCACATGAATGTGGATGTCGTACTTTTCGTGGAAATCGGCGCTTACGCCCAGGGCCGCCGCGCGCGAACGCACCACGGTCAACGCGGCCTGGATCGACTCCTGCATGACATCGCCGAGGGAACCCGTCTTGATCGTCTTGCCCTTGCCTTCCACCGCGCTTGCTTCAATGGTCAGCAATTCCCCGCCGACCTTGGTCCAGGCCAGGCCATTTACCTGGCCGATGCGATTTTCGTCAAGCGCCTTGCTTTGATCGAATTTCCTCACGCCGCAATACTTGTCGAGCATATCCGGCTTGACCACGGTCGTTTCGCTGTTGCGGTTCAGCGTATTGTCCTTCACGAGCTTGCGGCATATTTTCGCGAGTTCCCGTTCCAGCCCGCGCACGCCGGCCTCGCGCGTGTAGAAGCGGATCAGATCGCGAATCGTATCCTTGCCGATCTCGACTTCGTCATCGCCGAGGCCGTTGGCGCTTTTCTGCTTGGGCACGAGATAGCGTTCCGCGATGCCGATCTTCTCCTCTTCGGTATAACCGGGCAGACGGATGACCTCCATGCGGTCGAGCAGCGCGTCCGGAATGTCCATGGTGTTCGAGGTGCAGATGAACAACACGTCGGACAAGTCGTAGTCGACCTCCAGGTAATGATCGCTGAAACTGTGGTTCTGCTCCGGGTCCAGCACTTCGAGCAGGGCCGAGGCGGGGTCGCCGCGGATGTCCATGCCCATCTTGTCGACCTCGTCGAGCAGGAACAGCGGATTGCGCACTCCCGCCTTGGCCAGTTTCTGCAACAGCTTGCCCGGCAGCGAACCGATATAGGTGCGGCGGTGGCCGCGAATCTCCGCTTCGTCGCGAACCCCGCCAAGCGCCATGCGGACGAATTTGCGGTTGGTCGCCCTGGCGATGGATTCTCCGAGCGAAGTCTTGCCGACGCCCGGCGGACCCGTCAGGCAGAGAATCGGGCCCTTGAGTTTTTTCACCCGCTTCTGCACCGCGAGATATTCGAGCACCCGCTCCTTCACCTCCTCCAGTCCGTAATGATCGGCTTCGAGAATTTCTTCGGCCTTGTTCAGATCGAGTCTTACCCGGCTGCGCTTCTTCCAGGGCATGGAAGTCATCCAGTCGAGATACGTTCGAACCACCGAGGCCTCGGATGACATGGGCGACATCATCTTCAGCTTTTTCCATTCCGCGAGCGCCTTGTCCCTTGCCTCCTTCGGCATGCCCGAATCTTCGATCTTCTTCTTCAGTTCGTCCGCTTCGTTGGGAACGTTTTCGAGCTCGCCCATTTCCTTCTGGATGGCTTTCATCTGCTCATTCAGATAGTACTCGCGCTGACTCTTTTCCATCTGTTTCTTGACGCGGCCGCGAATGCGCTTTTCCACTTGCAGCAGATCGATTTCGTGTTCGATCAGGCCCATCATGAACTCGATGCGGGCGCTGACGTCGGACTGTTCGAGCAACTCCTGTTTCTGCGGCAATTTCAGGGACAGATGGGAGATGATCGTGTCGACCAGCCGGCCGGGGTCCTCGATGCTGGAAATCGAGGTCATCACTTCCGGAGGAATCTTCTTGCTCAATTGCAGGTATTGATCGAATTGCGCCAGCAGCGAGCGCACGAGCAGTTGCGCTTCCTCTTCCGGCACCTCTTCGGACGGGAGAATCCCGCATTCGGCCCGGTAGTGGTCGCCTTCGAGCAGCACCTTTGTCAGGCGCGCCCGCTGCAGACCTTCAACGAGCAACTTGACCGTGCCGTCCGGCAGCCGCACCAACTGGAGAATTGCGGCCACGGTGCCCACTTCGAACAGGTCTTCCATGCCGGGATCGTCTTCCGACGGATCCCGCTGCGCCACGAGCAGTATCTGCTTGTCGTTGGCCATCGCCACTTCGAGACCGCGCTGCGAACGCGGACGGCCCACGAACAGCGGCTGCACGATTTGCGGATAGACGACCACGTCCCGCAAAGGGAGCAGCGGCAGGCTGGCGGATTCTCCTTGTGAGGGGGTTTCAGTCATAACAATTGTAGCGGAATCCGGATCCGGCCTTGCCGGGGCCGGCTATTCCGCCGTGGAAATTCCGCTTTGCTTGATGTTTTCGTACATCAGCAGGGGTTCCGATTCGCCCCGGATCACCGCGGCGTCGATTATCACCTTGCTGACATTTTCCAGCGATGGAATTCGATACATGGTATCAAGCAAAACCGACTCCATGATCGAGCGCAGTCCCCTCGCGCCGGTCTTGCGCTCCTGGGCTTTTTCCGCGATGGCGCCGAGGGCGTCGTCCCGGAACTGGATTTCGACCGAGTCCATCTCGAACAGTTTCTCGTACTGCCTGGTCAGGGAGTTCCTGGGTTCGCGGATGATTCTCACCAGGGCTTCGAGGTCGAGTTCGTCGAGCGTCGCGATCATCGGCAGTCTGCCGACGAACTCCGGAATCAGGCCGTACTTGATCAAATCTTCCGGTTCGACATCGCGCAAGGTCTCTCCGACCTGTTTCTTGTTGCTGGCGGATTGCACTTCGGCGGTAAAGCCGATCCCCGCCCTGTCCGAACGCGCGCGAATGATCTTGTCGAGACCGGCGAAGGCGCCGCCGCAGACGAACAGGATGTTGGAAGTGTCGACCTGCAGGAATTCCTGCTGCGGATGCTTGCGGCCTCCCTGGGGAGGCACCGAGGCAACCGTGCCTTCGATCAACTTGAGCAAGGCCTGTTGTACGCCTTCTCCGGAGACGTCCCGGGTAATCGAGGGATTGTCGGATTTGCGCGAGAGCTTGTCGATTTCATCGATATAAACGATGCCGATCTGGGCCTTGTCGACATCGTAATCGCACTTTTGCAGCAGTTTCTGGATGATGTTTTCGACGTCTTCGCCCACATAGCCGGCTTCGGTCAGGGTCGTGGCGTCGGCGATCGTGAACGGCACCTCGAGCAGGCGCGCCAGCGTTTCCGCCAGCAGCGTCTTGCCCGTGCCGGTGGGGCCGATCATCAGGATATTGCTTTTGCCGAGCTCAACATCGGAACCCCGGCGGTCGGAACGGAGCCTCTTGTAGTGGTTGTATACCGCTACCGCGAGTACTTTTTTCGCATTGTCCTGTCCGATGACATATTCATCGAGCGTGCGCTTGATCTCTTCCGGAATCGGCAGTTTGCGGCCGCCCGTGGCGGCTTCCTGAACGCCGCTCTCTTCACGAATGATGTCATTGCAAAGATCGACGCATTCGTTGCAAACGTATACCGACGGCCCCGCGATGAGTTTGCGGACCTCGTGCTGGGATTTGCCGCAGAAAGAGCAGTTGAGTAACTCTCCGCCGCCGTTTCCCTTGTTATAACGATTGTTCGACATTGTCAGACGACCTGTCGTTGGCCTTAATATGATACACGCGTCGGGAATACGCGCGCATTAGTCCTTTGATTTGCCGATAGACTTATTATCTACCCGTGTTTCGATTACTTTATCCACCAGGCCGTATTCGAGGGCCTGTTGCGCGTTCATGAAGTTGTCCCGCTCGGTGTCCCGGGCGATGATTTCCACGTCCTGGCCGGTATGGCGGGCGAGCAGATCGTTGAGAGTTTTCCTGATCCTGACGATCTCGTTGGCCTGAATTTCGATGTCGGAGGCCTGCCCCTGGGCGCCGCCGCTCGGTTGATGGATCATGATGCGCGAATGCGGCAGCACGAAACGTTTGCCCGGAGCGCCCCCGGCCAGCAGCACCGCCCCCATGCTCGCGGCGTGTCCGACGCACATCGTGCTGACTTCGGGCTGGATGAACTGCATGGTGTCGTAAATCGACAAACCCGCGCTCACGGAGCCGCCGGGGGAGTTGATGTACAGGTGGATGTCCTTGTCCGGGTTGTCGGACTCGAGAAAGAGCATCTGCGCCACGATCAGGTTCGCCATATGGTCCTCGACCGGACCGGTCAGGAAAATCACGCGATCCTTGAGCAATCTCGAATAGATATCGTAAGAGCGCTCTCCGAGTGAAGTCTGTTCCACTACGATGGGAACGAGCGCCGATTGTGGAGCGGATTGATTACGGGTCATTGTGCGTCAGCCTCGAATCGCTTCCTGGTAGCTGACCGTTTTTTCGGTCAACTTCGCCTGCTCGGATATATAGTCGAATACCTGATCTTCAAGCACGGAAGCTTCGATGGCCGACAATTGCTCCTCGTTGCCATAGTACCATCGCACGACCTCCTCCGGTGATTCGTAGGTCGAGGCGAGTTCCTCGATGGCTTCCCGCACCTTTGCGGCATCCGCCTTCATCTCATTGGTCTTGACGATCTCGGTCAGCACCAGACCCATGACAATCCGGCGCCGCGCCTGGTCCCGCAGCAGGTCATCCGGCAATTCCGGCATGTTCTCGCCGACGCCGCCCATGCTTTCCGCAGCCTGTGCGCGCAAGCGCGCGATTTCTTCGCTCATCATCGCTTCGGGCACGGTGACATTCGCGCGCTTGACCACCGCTTCGGTGATTTTTCCTTTCAACTTGCTGCGGCGGGCGGCTTTCAGCTCGCGTTCCATATTGCGGACGATTTCCTCGCGGAATGCCTCCTCTCCGCCTTCCTCGACACCGAAGCTCTGGTAGAACTCATCGTCGACTTCGGGCAATCGCGCTTCACTGACGCGATTGAGCCTGATATCGAATTCCACGTCCTTGCCGGCGAGGTCTTCCTGATGGTACTCGTCGGGAAATTTCAACTTGCACGTGAATTCATCGCCGGGCTGCCGACCTTTGATCGCTTCTTCAAAGCCGGGAATCATGCGTTCCGAACCGATCAGCACGCCCCTGTTTTCGGCCTTCCCGCCTTCGAATTCCTCGCCATCCACGCGCCCGGTGTAATCGATAAGCACCAGGTCGTCAGCGGCGGCCGCGCGCTCCACCTGCTCCCAGGTCTGCCGCTGCTTGCGCAAGGTTTCGATCATGTTGGCGACGTCTTCGTCAGTTACTTCCGCCGTCAGGCTTTCGACCTTTATGCGGGAAAAATCAGGCAACTCGATTTCCGGGACGACTTCGAAAACCGCGGCGAATTGCAGATCCTTGCCTTCGTCGAGTTCGGTCAGTTCCAGCTTCGGCTGGCCGGCGGGGCGCAATCCTTCCTGTTCGATCGCTTCCACAAAACTCTTGTTCATCAATTCGCCGACGACTTCCTGCCTGATGCCGGGGCCGAACCGTTTCTTCACGATGCTCAAGGGCACCTTGCCCTTGCGGAATCCGTTCAGTCTGATGTTCCTGGCGGTCTCCCGAAGGCGTTCGGCCACGCTCGCGTCCACTTCGGCTGCGGGCACCGCGATGGTCAGCTTCCTTTCGAGTCCCTCGGAACTGCTAAGTTCAACTCGCATAATGTTCTCTGCCGGGGGCAACGGGCGAGAGCGCGGTTCAGGCGCTCGCGGGGAAGGCGGATTCTCCCATATCAATGGGGGCCGTTCAATTCAGCAGCATTTCGGATTCGCGCGAATTGCGGCGCAGACTGCCGAGTATCTGATCCATGTGGTGAATGAAAAAGAAGTGGCCTCGCTGGGAGACTCGATGCAGTCGCGCCCGCGGCAGGCGGGCAGCAAGATACTCGCAATCCGAACGCAAGGTCAGCCGATCGGCGCAGCCATGCCAGATTTCCGTCGGAACCGCGATCTCTTCAAGCGGCACTTCGAGCTTGCGGAAGCTGATCGCGAGATCCTGCGCCATGCCGCGATAGCCGGCGCGCACCGATTCGGCCTGATCCGCTTCCAGAACATCGGCGATCTCGGGCCTTGCCAGCACCTTCTTGTCGGAGAAGCTCAGTTCCTCACGCAATTTTTCGAGCACCGCGCCCGGCTCGTCCGGAGAGAAGAATTGCTTCAATCGCAATAGCCTGTCCACGGCCAGGGGGATGACGCCGGCAAGCAAGGCGCAGGCCCCGCTCGGCGAGGCCAGGGCCCTGGCGGGAATGCCGGCGAGATTGACCTGGGCCACTACCCGCTCCGGGCTCATGCGGCACAGATGCAAGGCGTATATGCCGCCGCCGCCTTTCGCCACGATACCGAAACGGTCGATGCCGAGTTCCGCGAGTACCGGCAGCAGGTTCTCACAGAACGAACGCGGCGACTTGCAAACGAAATAGTCAGAACGGCCGACGCCGGGACGGTCGAACGCGATGAGGCGATAGCCGCAACGCAAGGCGCCCTGGTGCAAGAGGGAGGCTTCGAGCCGCGAACTGCCGGTATCGTGGAAATACAGGAGGGGGAATCCTTCCGGGTCGCCGTAGGCGTTGAAGGCAAGCCGCGAACCGTTCGGCAGGCGCAGCAGACCGTCAGCCTCGTGTAAGGATTGCGGCGCCGGGAAAATCCGTCTGCCGCTCGCCGGTGCGAAATAGTCCGGAGTGTAGAATTGCCTGGCGTTCACTCTTCCCGCTTCCTTCTTGAAATCCGTGCCTGGAATCGGCTGGTGGGAAATTTTCCCACGCAGTATAACCCGATTTTTGTTACCGGAATATGACAAACGGCATTTTTGTCAAAGCAAAGCAGAAATGTCCCCTTTTCTCCAA
>CAZUSL010000175.1:0-16201 GCA_964622925.1 uncultured Pseudohongiella sp.
CCCAACGACGAGGCCGCCACGGCTTTCTCGATGTTCGTCAGCGCCGCGGGCGCATTGACGGTCTCGTGTACCGTCTTGATTACGCCGGAATCCGTCGACGGAGCGATCAGCAAGAACGTGGCTTACCGCAAGCCCGGCGACTGAAACTATCGTCCTGCGGCCGCTGGCCGTAGCCTGACGCTTCAGGCATGCTACGGACATGTTTTCCGCAGACGTGTCCGTTCCGCTCTGGCTGTACCTCATCCTGCTCGGGCTGGCGGCTTACGCCATGGTCATGAGCATTCTTTTCCCCGGCGTGCGCTGGTTTCTGCGCCGCCGGCTCAACATCGCCGTCGACCGCATCAACACCAGCTTGCAGATCAAGATCAGGCCGCTGCAGCAAACCCGGCGCCAGGTGCTGATCGACCAGTTGATTTTCGATCAGGACGTGCTGGCGATGCTGGAGAAAACCTCCCGCGAACAGGACATCCCGCGTCAGGTGCTGCAGCAGCGCGTACGCACCTTCGCCCGGGAGATCGTGCCGGCGTTCAACGCCTACATCTACTATCGGGTGTTCTACTGGCTCGCCAAGAGCGTTTCGCGTTTCGTCTATCGCATCCGTGTCGGCGCTTCGCATCCCGGGCGATTGCAGCAACTCGACCCGGAGTCGACGGTGGTTTTCGTCATGAACCATCGCAGCAACATGGACTACGTTCTGGTGAGCTACCTCGCCGCGGAACGCGCGGCGCTGTCGTATGCCGTAGGCGAATGGGCGCGGATCTTTCCGCTGGAAACGCTGATCCGGGCCATGGGCGCTTTCTTCGTGCGCCGGGACTCCCGCGATCCGCTCTATCGCAAGGTGCTCGAACGGTACATCCACCTGGCCACGGGCAACGGCGTCTGCCAGGCGGTGTTTCCCGAAGGAAAGCTCAGCCGCGACGGGCGGCTCGGCGAAGCCAGGCTTGGCTTCCTCGACTACATCCTGCGCCATTACGACTGGCAGCGCGCCCGCAGCGTGGTTTTCATCCCCGTCGCCATCAATTACGACCGCATCCTCGAAGACAGCAATCTGCTCGATTGGGACGACCGGACGAAACATCCGTCCGCGGCTGAACATCTCAGGCGTCTCTGGCGCTTCCTGCGCCTCAACCTGTTCGCCGGTCCGCGGGCGCGATTCGCCCGTTACGGCTATGCCAGCGTCAACTTCGGCGAACCGCTGGACATGCGCGAATTCTGCAGAGAACACGGACTCAATCTGAATCATCTCGAAAAGGAGCAGCGCATAGCGCATGTGGCGCAGATCGCCCGATTGCTCATGCGGCGCCTGCATCATGTCATGCCGGTATTGCCCGCTCCGCTGGCCGCCCTTGCCCTGCTGCGGCGCCCGGACGAGTCGATGACCTCGCTGGAAATCGCCGGCGCCTGCGACGACATCATCGACGAGTTGATGGCGCAGGGCTCGCCGATGAAGAAATCCGAGAAACCGCGCCCCCGCACCGTGCAGAACGCCTTGCATCTGATGCGGGAACATGGGCTCGTGCTGGAGGAGGACGATCATTTCCGCATCAATCCGGACAACGTGAGGTTGCTGGAGTTCTATGCCAACTCGATCCGGCGCCCAGAACCGGCGGCGGCAGCCTGAACCAGGCCCGGACTCGATGACCGGGGGTATCGCAAGTTTTTGCCTGTCCCGCCGGCGCGCACTCTTCTGGGCCGGCTTCATCGCCAGCCTGTTGCTCGCCGGGGGCGTGTTCAGACTCGGTTTCGACAGCTCGCTCGATTCGTTGCTGACGCGCAGCGATCCCTACCTCGACGAGCTTGACTTGCTCGAAGCCGAGTTTCCGCAATCCACCGAAATCGTCTTCGCCTTTCTGGCTCCGGAAGGCGAAAGCGTTTTCACCCAAGACCGTTTGCAGGCGATCGACGCCTTGCGCGAGCGTTACCGGGAGATTCCCCTGGCCGGGCGCCATTCTTCGCTGCTCGACTACTATTCGCCGCGTAACCTGCGGCGCCTGTTCGCCCGGGATTTCCGGGAATACGGCGAAGCCGAACTGGCCGGCCTGATGCGCACCGCGCAAGCGGACGAATTGCTTACCGGCAATTTGCTCGCAAGCGACGCCAGTCTCGCTTTCACGCGCATTACCCTTAATGCCGAATTTGCGGACGAAGCAGAGCGGCTCGACGCCGCCCGCGAAGCCTTGCGCTTGCGCGACGCGTTACAGGAAGAGTTTCCGGAACTGGATATCCATGTCAGCGGTGAAGTTCTGCTCGAGTATTCCAGCCGCCAGTCGATGCTCGAAGATCTCGGCGGACTGTTGCCGCTCGTGATCCTTGCCTGCATTCTCGCGATCTGCGGCTTCTTTCGATCGGTGCGGGCGGGCTTCGCCATCCTCGCCCACACCTTGCTGACACTGCTTTGCGCGCTGGGAACGCTCGGCCTGAGCGGATTTTCGTTCAATACCGTAACGGCGATCGCTCCGGTCATCATCGTCGTCGTTTGCGTGGCTAGCAGCGTCCACGTGATTTCGATCTACCGGCAAGGCCTGCTGCGCGAAATGGCGGAGGCGGAAGCGATGAGGTTCAGTCTCATGCACAACATCCGCCCGGTAACGCTGGCCGCATTGACCACGGCCATCGGGTTCGCGTCGCTGAATTTGAGTTCCTCGCCCGCGATCTCCGACTTCGGCAGCACCGTCGCCGTCGGCATCGTGTTTTCCTGGCTGCTGACGGCGGCCTTGCTGCCGAGCCTGCTCATACGGCTGATCAAGACCGGAAACGGTTCGAATGACGGTGATTCTCTGCACCGGGCAATGAACCGGGTCATCGCCATCGGCCGGCGCAGGGACCGGCAACTGTTCTGGTTCTGCTCGGCATTCGCGGCGGTGGGCATCAGCATGCTGCCGCTCAACGAGACCGACTTCAACCGGCTCGATTTCATCAGCGACGCCGCCGGGCTGCGCGATTACTTCGACGCCGTCGGCGAGCGCCTCGACCGCGGTCCGTCGATCAGCTATGCCGTTGACGCGGGCGCCCGGGACGGCGCCATCGATCCCGCGTTTCTGGCCCGGATGGAAGCACTGGTCGACTGGCTGGGAGAGCGGGACGAGATCGAATCCACCGCCAGTGTGGTGGAATTGCTGAAAACCGTAAACGAAATGCGTTACAACGACCCGGACGCCTACCTGTTGCCCGACGATTCCGAAACCATCGAGAATTATCTGCGGGCCTACCGCTTTGTGCAGAATCTCGATTTCCCGCTGTCGAATTTCCTCAGCGTGGACCGTTCGATCGCGGCCCTTACGGTCAACGCACGGCCGATGTCCAACCAGGAACTGCTCGACCTGAACGCCCTGATCGACGCCCGTTTCGAGGCGACTTTTCCCGACGCCGATCTGGTCCACGGCAGCGGCCTGCTGGTATTCGCGCGCATGGACGAGCGCGTCACCGTGGAATTGCTGCAAGGCTATTCGCTCAGTCTCGCGCTGATCACGCTCACCCTGGTCTTCGGTCTGGGCAGTGTGTATTTCGGCGTCCTCAGCGTCATCCCCAATCTGCTGCCCGCGGCTATCGTGTTCGGTTTCTGGGGACTGCTCGTCGGCACGCTCGACCCGTTCGTGATGATGCTGTTCAGCATCAGCATCGGCCTGGTGGTCGACGATACCGTCCACGTACTGACCCACTACCTCGCGAAGCGGCGCGAAGGCGAAGACATCCAGGCCGCCGTCGCCCATGCGGTCCACACCGCGGGGCCTGCATTGACGATCACGACGCTGGTGCTGACCCTGGGCACGACCTTCCTGATGGCGGCGAGCACTTTCTACTTCCAGCAAGCCGCCCGCCTGCTGGTGCCCATCGTGGTGCTGGCATTGTTGCTGGACGTGTTTTATCTTCCCGCGATATTGCGGCGATTCGACAAGTTTCGCAGCCCGGCGCGGGCCGGCTGATCGCCCTCCACAGGAGAACCTTCAATGAGCGATAACGAGAAAAGCGGAATTGACCGCAGGACATTCACCAAGCTGGGCGTTGGCGCGGCCGCCGCCTTGGGTGCGGCCTCCCTGGCCGGCGCGCAATCCCCGGCCTCCGAACTCAAATCCGAATTCCTGATGGAATTGCTGCTCGACGTGGGCGGGCAGATCGACACAGGCCATACGCGCATCGCGCCGGTGACGGGCGGGACCTTCAGCGGATCCGCCCTGAACGGAACCGTTTTGCCCGGCGGCGCCGACTGGATCACCCAGGTTTCGGGCCATTCCGCGCTCGATGTGCGCATCACGCTCGAAACCGACGACGGCGCCCACATCTACATGACGTACCGGGGCATCGTGCACAACGGCGAGGATGGGCTCTATTGGCGTGTGACGCCGCTGTTCAGCACGACTTCCGAGGAATACGACTGGGTCAACCACATCATCTGCGTCGGCAAGAGCAAGCAGGTGGAGGGCAAGGTCGCCTACGATATCTTCAGGATTCTCTAGATGGCAAAACGCCCACCCGTTGCCGGGTGGGCGTTTTCGAACTTCCGGTTCAGACGTGCAGTCTGAGTTCGCTCAGTCTTCTCCGAGCTGGTTTTCAAACTTCCAGTTTACCGCTCCGAAGAACATCTCATCCCAGCTCTCGTTACCCCAGTCTACCGCGCGGTCGGGGTTGGGATTGGCCGGATTCCTGGCCGAGTTGTCCCAGGCAGCCACGGCGGTGATCTTCGTGCCGGCGGGAACGAACTTGGGTTCCTCGTAGGTATAGCTCAACTGCCAGTTGTAGTTGTACTTGGCGATGTTGATCAGTTCCTCGGTGGAGCCGTCGGGGTAGTCCGCATAGAAACGCATGTACTTGCCGCGGAAATGCATGTGCGGCAGGTAGCTGTGAATTTTCGCGTCGCGCTCGATGACGATGCTGGCGGTCTGTTCGAAGGCCGGATCGTGTGGAGGGATCGTGGTCCATGTGTTGGGAAAAACACAGGCGCATCGTCCGCTCATTCTTTCTTCGGGCACCTCTCCTTCCGGATAGAACCACAGGCCAAGCTCGCTGCGGTCCACGGTCTCGCGGCCGTTCGGCGTGTAATGCATGTTCAGATGCAGCACCGAACCCGCTTTCAGCAGGCCTCCCGTGTTGGGCGGCGCCAGATCGGGCGTGTCGCCGGGAATGTAGGCGGTTATGTTGGCCTTGTCCGGATGGTCCGCAGCAAGGAATCCGCCGCGGCGGCCGAGTTCCTCGGGGAAATCGAGCCGGTTGACGGTATGGTGCAATACGGTGCGGTCGCCGGCGATGATCTGGCTGCCCCGCAGCCAGCGGTCTTCTTCCATGTCGATCTCGACCGAGACGTCGACGAAGACGCCATTGCCCGTCGCCGGCACCGTGGTTGCCGGGATATCGAGCACCATGTCGGGCTCGCCGAAAGCCCACTTGGACTCGGGCCAGGTGAGTTCGGCCAGCGGATCGCTGTCGCCGTCCACCGGGGCGCCGGCTTCCACCCAGGCGATGATATTGCGCTTGTCTTCACGGTCGATCAGGCGGTCATTGATGAACTCGCCGATATGTCCGTCGATCTGGCCGGGAGGCATGCGGCGGGTCATCAGCACCTCGCGGATCATCGGCGACCAGCCGCGGACCATGGTGTGGCTGTCCATGGCGAAAGGCGCGACACCGCCGGCGCGATGGCAACTTGCGCAATTCCCGGCCAGCACCGGCGCGATGTCCTTGCTATAGGAAGGAACGCCCTGAACCGGGTATTCGATCATGGAACCCGTGGTTTCGATCAGCGGCGCGCTGATTTCCCCACCGGAGAGAAATTCGCCGATGGCGGCCGCGGCGCCTTCCGCGGTGCCGCGATATTCGACGGTAAAGGAGCCGGGATCGTATAGCAGCACTTCGCCGGTGCGTTCGATGCCCATGGCTTCGGAGACGATCTGCGTGTCATCCATCAGCACGGGAATCTCGACGCCCCATTGATCGAGTTTTGCCTGCACGGCTTGGCGATTGAATCGGGCCATGGGGTTGATCATCATGAACTCGACGCCTTGCCCGTCGTATTGTTCATGCAGTTCCAGGAATCGCGGCAGGGCGGCGTCGGTCTCCGCGCTGTCGTTCGCCTGCACGAGGAAGGCGATCAGTTCGTGGTCGCCGTACCAGCTCATGCCATGGTGGTAACCGGCCTGGTCGAGCAGCGAAAAATCACCGACCCGGTCCTGCGCCGCCGCGCCTGCCGCCAGAGGCAGCGCCAGCAGGGCCAACAATCGAAACATGCCTGATCTGATCATCGAGTAGTCCTCTATGATTTTGATATGCGCGACGAGACCCGCCACGAAGTCCAACGCCCGATTGTACGAAGTCCGCCGGGGCGCTTCAAGAATCGGCAAGCGCGAGATCTTGTCCAATTGTGACAATGCGTTACGCGGTAATCTCCCGCAGCCAACCGGAAATGGACTGGCCGATCTCGTCGGGGGAGTCTTCCTGCAGAAAATGGTTGCCGGGGACCGTGACTTCCTTCTGGGCGGGCCAGGCGCGGCAGAACTCGCGCTGGGCGCCGATCAGGATGGCGCCGGGTTCGGCGTTGATGAAGAGCTTCGGCACATCGGATTCGCTCAGCCAGTCGGCGTAGTCCTGCACCAACTGCACGACTTCGGCGGGCTCGCCGGCGATGGGAATCTGCCGCGGCCAGGTCAGGGTCGGGCGGCGATCCTCGCCGGCTTGCAGGAAGGGCCGACGATAGACTGCCATTTCCTCCTCGCTGAGTTCGCGCAGGACCGAACCGGGCAACACGCGTTCGACGAAAACGTTTTTCTCCAGCACCATGTCTTCGCCCGCGGGGGAGCGAAAACCCTGGAATACGCGGCGGGCGGCTTCGGGCCAGTTGTCCCAGCTTGCCACCGGCCGGACGATGGCTTCCATGTAGGCGATGCCCCTGACTTGATCCGGATGGCGGCGGGCCCAGTCGAAGCCGAGGGCCGAGCCCCAGTCGTGGATGACGAAGGTGACGTTATTTTCGATGCCCAGTTGCTCAAGCGCCGCATCGAAATACTCGCGGTGCTCCAGCAAGGTATAGCGGTCGGGGCCGGAATCCTCAAGCTTGTCGGAATCGCCCATGCCGATCAGGTCGAGAGCGATGCAGCGGCCCTGGTCCGCAAGATGCGGCATGATGTTGCGCCACAAGTAGGACGAGGTCGGATTGCCGTGCTGGAACACGATGGGGTCGCCCTCGCCCATTTCGACATAGGCCATGGTCTTGCCCATGACGGTGACTTTCTTCTTCGGGTGTTCTTCGACGCTGATCATTGCACTCTCCGACGAGTAAAAATGCGGCAAGCATAATGGCGCGGGAATCGCCTTGCAAATGCGTTTTCACGTTGGCCTGGCTTACATTGAACGACTTCTGCTAATCAGATATTCTGCCTGCGCAGTTTTGGCCAGGCACGCTTGAGGTTGATTCCGATGACAATGCAAACCACCCCGTTACTCATGTCCCGCATTCTCGGCCGGGGCGCCCACCTCGACCCGGAAGTGGAGGTCGTCACGATGCAGGGGGACGGCTGCCACCGACAGTCGCTGAAGCAGACCTGGGAACGGGCCAACCAGTTGGCCCATGCGCTGAAGGGGGCGGGCATCGGCGTCGGCGACCGGGTCGGCAGCTTCATGTGGAACAACTATCGCCACCTTGAGTTGTACCAGGCCGTGCCTTCCATGGGCGCCGTATTGCATACCCTGAATATCCGCCTTTCGCCGGTGGATCTCGAATACATCGTCAACCACGCCAACGACCGCGTGATCTTCGCCGACGAAGACCTGCTGCCCCTGCTTGAGCCGCTCTGGGACAAACTTCCCTGTGTCGAGTTGCTGGTCGTCTGCCGTCATGGCGAAGGCGGCGAAAGTTCCTTCGGCAACCAGGTCGATTACGAGGATTTCATCGCCGGCCAGGCAAGCGTCTATGCATGGCCGGAAATCCCCGAGACTTCGCCCATGGGTCTTTGCTACACCTCCGGCACCACGGGCAAACCGAAAGGCGTGATGTACACCAACCGCTCCACCTATTTACACACATTAACCGAATGTCTGACCGACTCGATAGGGTTCTCGGCGCTGGACTCCGCCCTGGGAATCGTGCCCATGTTTCACGCCATGGGCTGGGGGTTGCCCTTCTGCGCTTCCATGCTTGGCGCCAAACAGGTCATGCCGCACCGGTTCATGATTCCCGACGCGTTCCTGCGCCTGATGCAGGATGAAGAAGTAACCATTTCCGCAGGCGTCCCGACGATCTGGCAAGGCGTGAAAGCAACGCTGGAAGCCAACCCCGGCAAATACGACATCTCCAGCGTCGGCCGGCTGACCTGCGGCGGCTCCGCGCCGCCGCCTTCGCTGATTCGCTGGTATTGGGACAACTACAACATCGAGATGATCCAGGGTTGGGGCATGACCGAAACGAATCCCCTCGGCACGCTCTCGCGCAAGGTGTCCAAGTACACCCAGAGGGGCCTGAGCGAAGACGAGCAGTTCGAGAACATCGCCAAGGCCGGGCTGCTGATGCCGGGCCTGGAAATGGAAATCTTCGACGAGGAGTGGAACGCCTTGCCCCATGACGGCGAAACAGTGGGCGAACTTTGCATCCGCGGCCCGTGGATCGCTGCCGAATACTATAACGACCCGCAACCCGACAAGTTCCACGAGGGCTGGCTCGTTACCGGCGACGTCGCCAAGATCGATCCCGACCAGTATCTGCTGATCGCCGACCGGTCAAAGGACCTGATCAAGTCGGGCGGGGAATGGATTTCCTCGGTGGACCTGGAAAATCACATCGTGGCGATGCCCGATATCGCCCAGGCCGCCGTGGTGGCCCAGCCGCATCCGAAATGGGATGAGCGGCCGGTGGCCCTGGTCATCATGGCCGAGGGCAAGGAACTCGATCCGGCGGCGGTGATCGAGCATTGCAGCCAGGCCTTCGCCAAGTGGCAATTGCCCGATGAAGTCATGGTCACCGACGACATTCCGCTGACCACGACCGGCAAGATCGACAAGAAGATTATCCGCGCCCGCCTCGCCGACGAAGGCTACGAACTGCCCGATCTGCGCGCCTGAATCGCGCGGCGCAAGGGACCGCGTCAAATCTCCCTGGCGATCAGCATTTTCATGATTTCGTTGCTGCCGCCATAGATTTTCTGGACCCGGCTGTCGGCGTACATCCTGGCGATGGGGAATTCCATCATGTAGCCATAGCCGCCGAAAAACTGCAGGCATTCGTCGACGATCTCGCATTGCTTCTGGGTAGTCCACCATTTGGCCATGGCCGCGGTGCTGACGTCGAGTTTGCCGTCAACGAGACGCTCGACGCAGTCGTCGACGAAGATTCGCGCGATGCGGGCTTCGGTATAGCGTTCCGCGAGCTTGAACTGGGTGTTCTGGAAGTCGAGGATGCGCTTGCCGAAAGCCTTGCGCTCCTTCACGTATTCCGAAGTTACCTGCAAGGTTTTCTCGATCCCGGCGACGGCGCCGACGGCGATGATCAGGCGCTCCTGGGGCAATTGCTGCATCAACTGGACGAAGCCCTTGCCTTCCGTGCCGCCGAGCAGGTTTGCCCTGGGCACGCGCACGTCGGCAAAGAACACTTCGGCAGTGTCGGCCGCCTTCTGGCCGAGTTTCTCGAGATTGCGCCCGCGCGAAAAACCGCCTTTGCCTTCGACGCCTTCGGTCTCGAGCATGATCAGGGAAACGCCGCCCGCGGCCTCCCCCGGATCGGTCTTGGCGACGACGCAGATCAGGTCGGCGTTCATGCCGTTGGTCAGAAATGTCTTCTGGCCGTTGAGCACATAGTCTTCGCCGTCGGCGATGGCGGTAGTGGCGACCGACTGCAGGTCCGAACCGGTGCCGGGTTCGGTCATGGCGATGGCCGCGACGAGTTCGCCGCTGGCCATTCTCGGCAGCCAGCGCCGCTTCTGCTCTTCCGAGCCGTAGGCAAGGATGTAATGGGCGACGATCCCGGAATGGACGCTGTTGCCCCAGCCGCTGATGCCGGCTGAAGTCACTTCTTCGAGCAGCACCGCCTCGTGCTTGAAGTTGCCTCCGCCGCCGCCCCAGGCAGCGGGAATCGACGCGCATAGCAGGCCCGCCTCGCCCGCCTTGCGCCAGGCGTCGCGGTCGATGCGGCCCTGTTTTTCCCAGGCGGGCATATTGGGGACGAACTCTTTTGCGAGAAAGCGGCTGGTGGCCTCGCGCATGATGCGCAATTCTTCGTCCATCCAGGGAGATTCGGGGCGTTCCGACAACATCTTGGATACTCCGGGCCGGCTCAGTCCGTTTCAGGCGGTGCGGTCAGTCCGCTCGACGATCATGGCGTTGGCCGTGCCGCCGCCCTCGCAAATCGCGATCAGGCCATAGCGCCCTTGCCGGCGTTCGAGTTCATGCACCAGGGTGACCATCAATTTGGCGCCCGTGGCGCCGAGTGGATGGCCGAGCGATTGCGCGCCGCCGTTCACGTTCAGGCGTTCGATATCGGCGCCGAGCGCCTTGGCCCAGGCCAGCGGCACCGAACCGAAAGCTTCGTTGACTTCGTACAGGTCGATTTCGTCGAGCGTGAGGCCGGTTTTTTTCAGCACCATCTCGGTCGCCGGAATCGGCCCTTCGAGCATGACGACCGGATCTGAACCGACTACAGCCATCGAATGAATCCGCGCCCGCACCGGCAGGCCGAGTTCGACCACGGCGCGTTCGTTGGCGATCATTACCGCCGCGGCGCCGTCGCTGATCTGGCTCGCGGTGCCCGCGGTGATGACGCCTTCCTCGCGCAAGGGATTCAGGCCGCGCATGGCTTCGATCGATGCGTCCATGCGGATGCCTTCGTCGATCACGTGCATATCCGGGCTGCCGTCTTCTAGCACGATGGGGACCGGCAGCACTTCGCGCTCGAAATGACCTTCGTTCGTGGCCCGGGCCGCGCGCTGATGGCTCAGCAGGCCGAATTCGTCGAGTTCTTCACGGCCGATGCCGTATTTTTCCGCGAGCAGTTCGGCGCCGTCGAACTGGGAAAACCGGATGCCCGGATAACGCGCTTCGAGTCTGTCGCCCTTGGGCACGCCGCGGCCGTGCTCCAGGCCGTCGCGGATATTGGAGCCGATTTCCACCGTGCTCATGGCCTCGACGCCGCCGGCGATGACCACGTCCTGGGTTTCCGAAATGACCGCCTGGGCGGCGAATTGCATGGCTTGCAGGGAGGAGCCGCATTGCCGGTCGATGGTGACGCCCGGCACTTCGAGCGGCAGGCGCGAGGACATCGTGACATTGCGGCCGAGATTGCCCGCCTGGGCGCCGATCTGCGAGACCACGCCGAAGATCAGATCGTCGACCCGTTCCGCGGGTATGCCCGTGCGCTCGACGAGTTCGTCGACCACCATCGCACCGAGATCGATCGGATGCACCCGGCTGAGCCGGCCTTTCTTGCGTCCGGTGGCGGTGCGCACGCCGCCGACGATATATGCTTGAGCCATGTTGTACCCCAACTATTGCCGTTTCAGATTGCCGGCATGCGGATGCCGGCGTCGAGCCGAATGGTTTCGCCGTTCAGATAGGCGCATCTGACGATATGCGCCACCTCGGCGGCGAATTCGTCGGGCTGCCCGAGCCGTTTCGGGAACTGGGTGATCGATACCAGCGCCTGTTTCAGTTCATCCGGCGCCGCGGCGAGCAAGGGCGTCTCGAATACGCCGGGCGCCACGGTCATGACGCGGATGCCCTGCTTCGCCAGATCGCGCGCGATGGGCAAGGTCATCGCGACGATGCCGCCCTTGGAAGCGGCGTATCCCGCCTGGCCGGTCTGGCCGTCGAAGGCGGCGACCGAAGCCACGTTGACGATGACGCCGCGCTCACCGTCGCCGCCGTCCGGTTCGTTCTCGCTCATGACCGCGGCGCACAGCCGCAGCACATTGAAAGTGCCGATCAGGTTTACCCGCACGATATGTTCGAAGCGCGCGAGCGGCATGGGACCGTCGCGTCCCACGGTGCGCGCCGCGCCGCCGATGCCGGCGGAATTGACGTTGACGTGAATCGTTCCGAAACGTTCGCGAGTCGCGGCGATGGCGGCGGCTACCGAATCTTCGTCCGTGACGTCGCCCGCATGCCGGATTACCTGCTCGCCGAGTTCCGCCCCCGCCTGGCGCAGCAATTCGCCGTTGCGGTCGAACAGCATGACATTGGCGCCTGCCGCGAGAAAATTTCTCGCAACCGCCAGGCCAAGGCCCGAAGCGCCGCCGGTGATGAACGCCGTTTTCCCCGCCAGTTCCATTTCCAGATCCGCCCTGTTTGCGCGAGGCTGCAAGCATAGTGCATCGCCTTCCCTGCAACAAGACAGCCACCGGCCCGGAGCGTTGCAGGCGTTTGGACGCGGGATTCGGAAATTGCATATCATCCCTGCGAATTTTCTGGAGTATTCACCGGCATGGGACCACTTGCGGGAATTCGCGTAATCGAGATGGCCGGACTTGGGCCGGGCCCGTTCTGCGCCATGATGCTTTCCGACCTCGGCGCCGAGGTGGTCCGGATCGATCGCCTGAGCCTGAAAGGTAAAGGCGACCGGGCCAATGTGTTGTCGCGAGGTCGCAGATCGCTCGCCCTCGATCTCAAATCGCCTGCCGGGGCGGAAACCGCATTGGCGATGATCGACCGGGCCGACGCGCTGATCGAAGGGTTCCGGCCTGGCGTGATGGAGCGCCTCGGACTCGGACCGGAAGTCTGCCTCGAACGCAATCCGCGGCTCGTATACGGGCGCATGACCGGCTGGGGCCAGTCGGGTCCCCTGGCGAAAGCCGCCGGCCATGACATCAACTACATCTCCATCGGCGGGGCGCTCGGCGCCATGGGTTATGCCGACCGACCGCCCGCGCCGCCCCTGAACCTGATCGGCGATTTCGGCGGCGGCGCCATGTACCTGCTTTGCGGAATTCTCGCCGCCTTGCTCGAACGCAACCGTTCAGGCCGCGGCCAGATCATCGACGCCGCCATGACCGACGGCACGGCAAGCCTGCTGAGTACCTTCTACGGCCTCATGGCCATGGGCATGTGGACCACGGAGCGCCATAGCAATCGCCTCGACGGCGGCGCGCCTTTCTACGGCAGTTACGAATGCGCCGACGGCAAGTACATATCCGTAGGTTCGCTCGAACCACAGTTTTACGCCTTGCTGCTCGAAAAAGCCGGCATCGAGGATCCGGAATTCGAACCGCAATACGCCCGGGAGAACTGGCCCGCGGCGCGCGAGAAACTGGCCGCGATCTTCCGCACGCGCAGCCGCCAACAATGGTGCGAACTTATGGAAGGCACCGACGTCTGTTTCGCTCCCGTACTCGACCTGGCGGAAGCGCCTGTTCACCCGCACAACAAGGCCCGGGAAACTTTCGTCGAACTCGAAGGCGTCGTGCAGCCCGCTCCGGCGCCGCGATTCAGCCGCACCCAGGGAGAAATCCAGTCGCCGGCCGCCCTGGTCGGAGAACATAGCGAACAAGTGCTCGCCGACTGGGGATTCGAGAGCGAACGTATCGCGCAATTGAAGGAGGCCAACGCCATCTAGGCGGCCGCAACAGGAGCTGGAGAGAAGCGTCCATGTCGTACCAGACCATCATCTATGAAGTGAAGGATTCGATTCTCAGCCTCACGCTGAATCGGCCTGACAAGCTCAACGCCTTTACGGTGCAGATGGGCCGTGAACTGATCGAGGCCTTCGATCGGGCCAGCGATGACGACGCGGTCGGCGCCGTCATCGTCACCGGGGCCGGCCGGGCCTTCTGCGCGGGCATGGACTTGTCCGGCGAGGGCAACGTCTTCGGCCTGAACGAGGCGTTCGAGCCCGACTTAAAGGACATGCGCGAGCGCCCGCGCGACCCGGAGATCGAACAGGGCGTGCGCGACCTCGGCGGCCTGCTTACGCTCGCCATCTTCCGCTGCAAGAAGCCGGTCATCGCCGCCATCAACGGTCATGCCGTGGGCATCGGCGCGACCATGACCTGCGCGATGGACGCGCGCATCATCGCGAAGGACGCAATGATGGGATTCGTCTTCAACCGGATCGGCATAACGCCGGAAGCCTGTTCGACCTGGTTCCTGCCGCGCATCGTCAATATGGGAACGGCACTCGAATGGGTCTACCGCGCCGACCTGATCGACTCGAAGGAGCTGAAAAAGCGGGGCTTCGTCAACTATCGGGTTCCAGGCAAAAGGGTGCTGGAGAAAGCGCATGATCTGGCGGGACGCATCGGCCGCCACAGCCAGGTCGCCGTCGCGCTGGCGCGGCAGATGATGTATCGCAACGTCGCCCTGCCCCATCCGCGCGAGGCGCACGAAGTGGAGTCGCTGGCGATCTACTACCAAAGCCGCACGAGCGGCAAGGAAGGCGTGCAGGCGTTCAGGGAAAAACGCCCGCCGAAGTTCGACGACAAGGCTTCGGCCGACATGCCCCGCTTCTACCCCTGGTGGGACGAGGCGGAGGACTCCTGAGCGCCGTGCCGGGCCACACAGGCCGGCAGCGCAAGTGTCTTGCCTGGATGCGAATTGCCGATGTATAAATTGAGTACTGCCGGTTTTTCCTGCCGGCGGCGCTCAGGAGTCGGTCGAGGAGTGACGCCATGATTATCCTGCAAAGCACCTTCCAGCTATTTCCCGAAAAAGTCGACGAAGCCCTTGAGCTGATGCGGGAAATGATGCGCCTGTGCCGGCACGAACACGGCTGCCGGCATTACCGCTACTTCCAGGGAATCGCCGACCCGAGCGAAGTCCTGCTGTTGCAGGAATGGGACGACGCCGGCAGCCTGCAAGGCCACTACGAGACCGACCACATGGAAGATTTCGTCAGCCGGCTCGGGCCGCTGCTGCGCAGCCCGATCACCACGAGAAGCTATGTTTCCCAGGACGAGGAATCGATTCTGGGCGTGACCGAGGAAAGCGCCCCGGAGACCCACCAGGCGATTCACTGAGGAGTTGAGGGCCTGACCTCGCCGCGGTCCAGCCGCGCGAAATAGTCTTTTGCCGCCGCCCCCACGCGCGGCGCCAGCACCAGGGTCGAGAGCATGGTCGGTATGGCCATCGTCGCGTAGGCGCCGTCGAACATGTACACCACCGCTTCGAGCGAGGCCACCGCGCCTGCTGTGATCAGCGCCACGTAAGTCCAGACGTAGTATTTCTCCCGCCGCGTGCCGAACAGAAAGGCCATGCATTTGCCGCCGTAATAGGAATAGGTAAGCACGGTCGTGGCGCCGAGAACGACGACCATGGCCAGCACGAGCCAGGAGCCGAAGCCGGGGAAGGCCTGTTCGTAAGCGAGCGAAGTCAGGGTCACGCCCACCGCGTCTTCCTGCCAGACGCCGGTGACCAGGATCGCCAGCGCGGTACAGGTGCAGACGATAAGCGTATCGATGATCGGCCCGAGCATGGCGACGAGTCCTTCGCGTACGGGCTCGTTGGTTTTCGCCGCGCCGTGGGCGAGGGACTCGGTGCCGAGCCCGGCTTCGTTGGAAAACACGCCCCGCTGCACGCCGATCAGGATCACCGCGCCGATGGCGCCCCCGGCCGCCGCTTCGCCGCTGAAAGCGTCGCGGAAGATCAACGCGAAGGTGGCGGGAATTTCCGCCGCGTGACTGAGCAACAGCCAGAAGGTAATGAAAAACCAGAACAGCACCATGATCGGCACGAGCCGGCTGGCCCAGGCGGCGATACGCTGGATTCTGCCGATGATGATGGCAAAGACTCCGGCCGAAAGCAGCAGGCCCATGACGAGGTCGAAGGTGAAATGATCGTCGGCGCTGGCGAGCCCTGCCGGAATCGCGATCACGTCGCGCAGGATCTGCACGACCTGGTTGATCTGGAACACCGGCAAGGTGCCGAACATGCCGGCGACGGCGAACAGCGCGGCGAACGGCATCCATTTCCGCCCGAGCGCCTCGCGGATCACGTACATCGGGCCGCCTTGCAACTTGCCGGAATCGTCGGCGCCGCGATACATCACCGCCAGGCTCGCGGTATAGAACTTGGTCGAGGTGCCGACCACGGCGGTCACCCACATCCAGAACACCGCGCCCGGCCCGCCCAGAGTGATCGCCAGCGCGACGCTGGTGATATTGCCGAGTCCGATGGTGCCGGCCAGGGCCGTGGCGAGCGCGCGGAAATGCGTGATGTCGCCCGCGTCCTCGCGGGAATCGTAGCGGCCGAGCAGCAGGTCCACGGCATGCTTCAGATAGCGGAACTGCCGCAGCCGCGAATG
>CAZUSL010000176.1:0-20002 GCA_964622925.1 uncultured Pseudohongiella sp.
GCCACCGGCGGCGGCATGTCGATCACCGGGCCGGATCGGGAGCATCCCGTGCGCGCCGGCATTCCCATCGGCGATCTCGGCGGCGGCATGTTCGGGGTGATGGGCGTACTCGCGGCATTGCACGAACGCGAGCGCAGCGGCCGCGGGCAGGAAGTCGACATTTCCATGCTCGATTGCCAGATTTCGATGCTCAATTACATGGCGACGATGTATTTCCTGTCGGGCGAGAACCCGCATCCGATCGGCAATTCCCATTTCGTCCATGTGCCCTACGACACTTTCGGCTGCGCCGACGGTTTCATCGTCATCGCGGTCATCACGGACAATTTCTGGCAGAACCTCAAGCAGGTGCTCGATTGCCCCGACCTCGACAAACCCGAATACGACACGCAGCCGGGGCGTTGGCGCGAGCGCGACTACATAACGCGCCGCGTGAATGAGGTGCTCTCGGGCGACACCTGCGCCAACTGGCTGCGGCGGCTGGAGGAGCAACGCATTCCCTGCGCGCCGGTAAACAGTTTCGAGCAGGCGCTGTCCGACCCGCAAGTGCTGCATCGGGACATGGTGGTCGAATTGCGGCATCCGGATGGCGCGAGCACCAGCGGGCCCGGCAATCCGATCAAGCTGTCGCGCACGGCGACCGGGGATTACAGCGCCGCACCGCGGCTCGGACAACATACCGATGAAGTGCTGCGCGACTGCCTGGACATCGACGCCGGGGAGACCGGACGACTGCGCGAAGAAGGAGTGATCGGTTGATGCCCGACCGGGTCACCATCAATGAAGTCGGCCCGCGCGACGGGCTGCAAAGTCAGAGCCGCATTCTGCCGGTTGCCGAGCGGCTGCAATTGATCAGGGCACTCGAGACCGCGGGCATTTCGCGCATCGAGGCCGGCAGTTTCGTATCGCCGAAAGCCGTTCCGGCAATGGCCGGCGCCGATGCGTTGTTGAAATCCCTGAGCCCGCACGGTCCGGCGAATTACAGCTTTCTCATTCCCAACATGAAAGGCTATGAACTCGCCCGGGAGGCCGGTGCGGAATCCGTCACCATGGTCGTCTACGCCAGCGAAACCATGGCCCGACGCAATGTCCGCATGGGCGTGGCCGAAGCCGAACGCGATGCCTTCAAGATCATCGATCTCGCCCGCGCCGACGGCATCGAAGTCATCGTCATCGTCGCCGTGAGCTTCGGCTGCCCATTCGAAGGCGCGGTGGATTCCGCCATCGTACACGACATCGCAGCTCGCTTCGTCGCAGCAGGGATTCATCGTCTCGTACTCGCCGACACCATCGGCGCGGCGGATCCCGCCCAGGTCAGCGCAATGCTTGCTCCCCTGGCCGAGGATCATGGGCCCGGAATTTTCGGCTGTCATTTTCACGACACCCGGGCAATGGCCCTGGCCAACGTCTATGCCGCCTTGCAGGCAGGCATCCGCTGGTTCGACAGTTCCATCGGCGGCCTCGGCGGCTGTCCTTTCGCTCCCGGCGCCAGCGGCAATGTGGCGACAGAGGACGTAGCGGTGATGTTGCAGCAGATGGGAATGGAAACCGGCATCGACGCCGCCCGGCTGCTGGAGGCTTCGGACCTGGCCACCAAGCTGACCGGAACGGCGCCCGGTGGCCGAGTCAGAGAGTGGCTGCGAAGCCAGTTGACTTCCTGATTTCCATCAGAGCGCAACGATCGTTTTGCCGAAATTCCTGCCGAGCATGAGACGGCAGAATGCGTCCGGCGCGCTTTCCAATCCGTGGCTGATGTCCTCGCGCTGGTGGATCTTTCCCGCGCGCAGCAAGGGCAGGCAGTTCCGGATGTATTCCGTCCGCCGCGCCTCGAAGTCGTAAACCACCAGTCCGCTGACAACAGCCCGTTTGGCGATCAGCAGGCCGGGGGGCGGGCCTGGATCGCGCTCGGGACGGTTGTATTCGGCCATGAGTCCGCATAGCACGATGCGGCCGTGATTCGCCAGATGCGTACAGGCGGTTTGCAGGAGCCTGCCGCCGATCAGGTCGAAATAGACGTCTATGCCGGCGGGACAAAGTTCCCCGAGTCTTGCGCCGATATCCTCGGTACGCCGGTCGACGCAGGCCGCGACGCCGAGCGATTCCGTCGCGAAGCGGCATTTTTCCGGCGAGCCGGCAATGCCGATCACTCTCGCGCCGTGCAATGCGCAGAACTGCGCGGCCGCGGAACCGACCGCGCCGGTCACCGCCGGAATCAATATGCAATCGCCCTCCCTGACTCCGGCCTGCCAGACCATGCCGGCCCAGGCCGTCAGTCCCGTCATGCCGAGTATCGACAAGGCGTAGGACGGGGGTGAAATCCCGTCGTCCAGCAACTCCACCTCTCCGGACGCGTGAGTCGAGTATTCCCGCCAGCCGCCCATGCAACGCACCAGCCTCCCCACCGGCAGTTCCGGCGCATCCGAACGCAACACTTCGCTGACAGTTTCCCCCCGCATCGCCTCGCCCGGCGCCACCGTGCCCGAAGGGTGCCGCCCGGCAATCTGGCTGCGCATGTAGGGATCGAGAGAAAGAAAGCGAGTCCGACAAAGCACGCCGCCCACCGGCATTTCCGGTAACGGCGCATGACGCAACTCAAAGTTGTCCGGCGTGGGAACGCCTTCGGGTTTTGTAACGAGAACGATCTGTCTATTCTTCGACATCGTCGGCGGTCATGCCGACCTGCAGCCAGCCGAGATTGATGCCGATCCTGCCCGCGCCGGGATTGGCCCAGGAATAGGCCACGGTCTCTCCGGTTTCCGAATCGAGGATGCCGAGCTTGAGCACCGCGACCCGAGTGTTCTGGTAGGTCAGCCGCGCCAGTTCGACGCTGTAGCCCGTCGCATCTCCCTCCGCGGTGACCAGAGGTACGATCCGACCTTCGTTGTGCAGGCGCAAGTCAGGCACGAGCAGCATCTCGTCGGGATTGTCAGAGTCGGGAGCGAACGCGCCGCGCCGGACGGCGCCCCAGCCGCCGAACTGCCGCACCTTGCGGTTGCGATGGGGCTCATCCCTGCCGAAGAGCAGGTTGCCGTCTTCGTCGTAAGCCTTGTCGCCGATCCAGATTTCGTCGGCCGTAAGACGCAAGGTGTCGGTTATGTAGACATTTTGCCCCATGGCTTCGGAGTAGTAGAAGCAGGCCCCCTCGTCCATTTCGCCGACATAGTGATCGCCATTGAGCCGCCAATACACATTGCAGCCGGGCACATTGCGCAAGTCGGCGGGCCCGAGATCCGCCAGCAGCATTGGCTCGCGGTCGGCGTAGCGGTATTTTTCCTCGTCGTTGAAACTGTGGATCGCAAGTTCGATTGCGCCGCGATCCTCGTTCACGCTGAATTCGTACAAGCGTTGACGGTAGACGTTCTCGTAGTCGCGGCCGAGATATTGCTTGATGAAATAAGTATGTTCGCCGATGGCCGGGGCAGGCGCCGGCATGAAGATGTGATGGATGTGTTCGTGCCGGTCTTCGGGAGCGATGCCGTCCTCGCCTTGCTGCCAGACCTGTTCGTTATTGTCGTATTCGCCGGCGAACCAGCCGAGAAAATGTTCCAGATCCTGGCCACCCGCGCTTGCCGGCAGGAAAAGCAATGCGGCTGAGAAGGCAAGACTCCCTGCCGCCGCGGTCCATTCATAAGGGTAGCCGACATTTGCGCGGATCTTGTTCATTGCAGTGAACTCCGTGGTCTGATGAGGCAAAGCGGGACTTCAAATGTGCCGGATTGCTTTGTATTATTGCTTTGTACTATTGATAGGTCAATATATCTAAATCGATCGATTCCGCAATGCCTGCTACATTGCTCGAAAAACTCTGGAATCTCCACCAAATCGCCGATCTCGGCGGCCGCGACAGCCTGATCCATATCGACAGGATCTTTCTGCACGAACGCACAGGCAGTATCGCCTTGCGTGGCCTGGAACAGGAAGGACGCAGCGTACGCGCTCCCCGGCGCGCGTTCTGCACCATGGACCATATCGTGGACACGAGGCCGGGGCGGGGCGATATTTCCCTCGTGCCTCACGGCCGCGAATTCATCGAAGCAACCCGGCGCAGCGCCAGAAACGCGGGAATCCATCTGTTCGATATCGATGACTCCCGCCAGGGCATCGTACATGTGATCGCGGCCGAAAACGGCATCGTCCTGCCCGGCATGAGCGCGGTCTGTCCGGACAGCCATACCGGCACACTCGGCGCCCTCGGCGCGCTCGCCTGGGGCATCGGCTCCACCGAAGCCGAACATGCTTTGGCCACGAGCTGTCTGAGGGTGAGCCGGCCGCGCTCGATGCGGGTGAATTTTCTCGGAACAACCGCTCCCGGAGTGACCGCCAAGGACATGATTCTGCATCTGATCGCCAGCTTCGGCAGTCGGGCAGGCAGGGGCTTCGCGGTCGAGTTCGCCGGACCCGCGATTCGCGCCCTGAATATGGACGGACGCTTCACAATCTGCAATATGTCCGTGGAGATGGGCGCATTTACCGGCATGATCGCTACCGATGAACGCACAATCGCTTATGTTCGAGACGCTCCATTTGCCCCGCGCGGGCAGTTGGCGGAACAGGCCGAAGCCCATTGGCGTGAATTGCAAAGCGACGATGGCGCCGAATTCGACCGCGAATTCGAAGTCGATTGCGCCCGAATCGCTCCTTCGGTCACCTGGGGCACCAACCCGGAACAACTGGTCGACATCGATGGCGTTGTGCCCGAACCGGAGGCGTTCGACGATCCGCAACAATCCCTCGCCGCGCGGCAGGCACTGGACTATATGGGCCTCGAATCCGGCACGCCCATGCGTTCGGTACGTATCGACGCGGCCTTCATCGGTTCCTGCACCAACAATCGTCTCGAAGACCTGCGCGACGCGGCGAACCATTTGCGCGGCAGAAAAGTCGCCTCCTGGGTGCAGGCCTTGTGCGTACCTGGCTCGAGCGCGATAAAACGGCAGGCGGAAGCCGAAGGACTCGACGAAATCTTTCGGGCGGCGGGATTCGAATGGCGCGAAGCCGGCTGTTCGCTCTGCTTCCATGCCGGCGGGGAGTCCTTCGGCGGCCGGCGGGTGATTTCCTCGACCAATCGCAACTTCCAGGGCCGCCAGGGTCCCGGCGCGCGCACCCATCTCGCGAGTCCCCTGACCGTGGCCGCGTCCGCCTGCCGGGGTTACATCAGTGCCGCGGAGGAATCGTGACGAACGCGCGAAAGCAAGTGTTCCATAGCGGCATCGCGGCGCCCCTGCTGCAGCCGAATATCGATACCGACGCCATCATTCCGTCCCGGGAAATACGGCGGGTTTCGAAGGAAGGACTCGGAGACGCGCTTTTTTCCGGCTGGCGCTATCGCTCGGCGGAAGGCCGCGAACCGGAACCCGGTTTCATTCTGAACCAGGCGCCATATCGCGAAGCCAGCATTCTGCTTGCCGGCGACAATTTCGGTTGCGGCTCTTCGCGCGAACACGCGGTCTGGGCGCTGAAGGACTTCGGCGTCAAGGCAATCCTGGCGCCTTCCTTCGGCGGCATCTTTTTCAACAATTGCGCATTGAACGGCATTCTGGCGATCGAGCTTGAAGAGGACGCCATTGCGCGGCTGGCCCGATGGGCGCAGGCAGACCCCGGCGGCAACAAGCTCGAAATCGACCTGGCGGCGCAGCGGATCCACTGGGGGAAAGGCAAGGAAATGCGCTTCGATATCGAACCCGCCCGGCGCAGCCTGCTACTCGAAGGGCTCGACAGCATAGCCGCAACCTTGCGCCAGGAATCCGCAATCCGGGCGTTCGAAGAGCAGGACCGGCAACGCAGACCCTGGGTCTACGAGTTCCCGGGCTGCTAGCTTCCCGACGGCGCCTGCACAAGCCCGAGGCGCTCGAGTTCCCCGATCTCTTCGCTCGTCACGCCCGCGGCGGCGAGGATCTCTCTGCTGTCTTCGCCGGCGGCCGGCACGTCGTGGCGGACGCCGAAGCGGCTGCTGCCCCATTCGATGGGCAAGGCCGGCAGGCGGGTGCTTTCACCGGCCCGCTCGCCATCGCGCAAACTCACCGGCACCAGGCCCTCGTGGGCGTTCAGATGCGCATCGTCGAACAGATCCGAGGGCTTGTTTACCCGGGCGAAAGCCACGCCGGAGCGATCGAGCCGCGCAAGCATTTCGTCCCTGTTCATGGCGGCGAACATTCGCTCGACTTTCGGCAGGATACGATCCCGCTGGCGTACGCGCGCGTTGTTCTGCCCGAGAGAATCGTCGGCCGCGAATTCCGCCAGATCGAACTCCTCGCAAAAGCGGCGCCATTGCGTATCGCTGACCACTCCGACAAATACCTTCTCGCCCTCGCGGCATTCGAAAATGTCGTAGATCGCCCAGGCCGAACTGCGAATCGACATCGGCAGGGCAGCCTCGCCCGTGACCGCCTGCTGCGCCATGTGCTGGCCGACGAGAAAGGCGGTGGTTTCGAACAGCGAACCGGTAACGAGTTCGCCGCGGCCGCTGCGATGACGCCGTTCCAGCGCGGCGAGCACGCCGATGACGCCGAACATGCCGCCGGTGACATCGATGACCGAAGCCCCGGCCCGCATCGGCCGGTCCGGCAGGCCGGTCATGTAAGCGAGTCCGCCCATCATCTGGGTAACTTCGTCAAGCGCCGTGCGATTCTCGTAAGGGCCGGAAAGAAAGCCCTTCAGGGAGCAATAGATCAGTCCCGGGTTCGCTGCATGCATCGCTTCCCAGCCGAAGCCGAGAGCGTCCATCGCGCCGGGGCGGAAATTTTCGACGAGCACGTCGGCGCCGGCGACCAGACGCTGCGCGAGTTCGCGTCCGCGTTCGCTCTTGAGGTCGATGCAGATGCTTTTCTTGTTGCGGTTGTACATCGGGAAATAGCCCGCGCCGGAACCTTGCAGGCGGCGCGTCTTGTCGCCGCCGAGCGGTTCGATCTTGAATACTTCCGCTCCGAGATCCGCCAGGATCATGCCCGCGGAGGGCCCCATGACCATATGTGTGAATTCGATGACCCGGATGCCCGACAAGGGCAATTCATCGTCGTTTTTTTGCATATCGAGTTCCGGTCGCTTTCCGTCGGCCATCCATCAATGTTATATTTGTCATGTTGTTATAACAATAGTCTATTTGAAATCAGATGACGGTTGACGTATTAATCAGCGAAGTCGGGTTGCGCGACGGACTGCAAAGCATTTCTCCGATCATGCCTACCCGGAATAAACAGGCATGGATCGCCGCCCAACACGCGGCGGGCTGCCGTGAAATGGAAGTGGGTTCCTTCGTTCCCGCCAGCCTGCTGCCGCAATTGGCCGACACCGCGGAAGTCGTGCGTTATGCCGTCGGACTCGAAGGCTTGTGCGTGGCCGTGCTGGCGCCTAATCTGCGCGGGCTGCAGGATGCCGTGGCCAATGGCGCACACAAGGTGACACTGCCGTTTTCGATGAGCGAAACGCATTCGCTAAAGAATCTGAACAAAACCCACGCCCAGGTGCTAGCGGAGATAAGCGCTTGCGTCGAGTATCTCCGCGAATTGCCGAAGCATCGGCGGCCGCAGTTCGAAGTCAGCCTGTCAACCGCGTTCGGCTGTACGCTGGAAGGTCTCGTGCCTGAATATCGGGTATTAAATCTCGCGGAACGGGTAATCGAACTGGGCGTCGACGAAGTCAGCCTTTCCGACACCACGGGTTACGGCAATCCGCGGCAGCTCAAGCAGCTCGTCCTCGGCATCCGGGGCAATTGCGGTGCTGAAAAACTCCGCGGCGTACATTTGCATAACACCAGGGGGCAGGGACTGGCGAACGCGCTGATGGCGGTCGAACTCGGCATTACGACGCTTGACGCCTCGCTCGGCGGCATCGGCGGCTGTCCTTTCGCGCCGGGGGCCAGCGGTAATATCGTTACCGAGGATCTGGTGTTCATGCTCGAATCCATGGGTCTTTCGACCGGTATCGATCTGGCGGCGCTGATTGAAGTAAGGGAACTCGTCAGGGCGGCGCTGCCGGATGTCGAGCTGTTCGGATTCACCCCCGACGCCGGACTTCCCATCGGTTACCGCGCGGCATGAAGGCAATTCCGGCAAGAAATCCGCGAACCGGCCGGATCGATGGCGAGATCGAGAACTGGACGCCCGCAGGAATCAGTGGACTGGCCGATGAGTTGCGGCGCGCCCAGACCGCGTGGCAAGACAACGGTCTTCCGCACCGCCGCCAGGCACTGCTGAAATGGCGCGATGAACTCGATCGGCACAGTAAATCCATCGCCGAGGCATTGACGGTGGATACCGGCCGGCGACAGATTTCCCGGCTCGAAGTGCAAAAGCCGATCAATCTGATCGATTATTGGCTGCAACAGGCTCCGGCATTGCTGGAAGGCGAAGCAGGCCGGTCGAACATGGCCCCGAGCGTCGACTGGCGTCATGTGCATGCGCCCTATCCACTGGTCGGCGTCATCAGCCCGTGGAACTTTCCCCTGGCGCTGGCTTCGCTCGACGCGATCCCCGCGCTGCTTGCCGGTTGCGCCGTAATCGTCAAGCCGAGCGAGGTAACCTCCCGTTTCGTGCGGCCATTGACGGACAGTATTGCCTCGATACCGGAATTGCACTCGGTGTTCCGCTTTGTAACCGGTGACGGCGGCGCCGGAGCCGGCCTCGTGGACACGGTGGACGCGGTCTGCTTTACCGGCAGCGTCGCCACCGGACGCAAGGTGGCCGTGCACGCGGCACAGAAGTTCATCCCCGCTTTTCTCGAACTCGGCGGCAAGGATCCTGCCATCGTCACCGCTGGCGCGGACCTGGAAAATGCGGTGCGCGCCATCGCCCGCAGCGCTTTCGGCGCCACCGGCCAGGCCTGCCAGTCCCTGGAGCGCGCCTATGTTGCGCGCGAAGTTTACGACGAGTTTCTCGCGGCGCTGGTGGAATGCGCCAGGAGTATCCGCCTGAACGAGGCCGACCTGGACGCTGGAGAAATCGGTCCGTTGATCTTTGCCGGTCAGGCCGCGACGATCCGCCGGCATCTCGACGACGCGCTCGCCCGCGGCGCACGAGTGCATTGCGGCGGTAAAATCGAGAACCACGGCGGCGGCGACTGGTGCCGGCCCACCGTGGTGAGCGAAGTTTCGCAAGACATGCTCATCATGCGCGAAGAGACGTTCGGGCCGGTAATCACGGTGTCGCCGTTCGATTCCGTCAGCGAGGCGATCGCTCTTGCCAACGAATCCGATTACGGTCTGTCCGCCGCGGTCTTCGCCGGTTCCCGGGCGGAAGCCGAAGCCATTGCCGCCAGGCTCGAAGTCGGCGGAGTCAGCATCAATGACGCGAGCCTCACCTCTGCCGTGAACGATGTCGAAAAGAACTCATTCCGCTTTTCGGGGATGGGGGGATCGCGCATGGGCCCATCGGGCATGAGCCGTTTCCTGCGCAAACGCGCCCTGCTTCATCAGACCGCGCCTGCCGCATCGATCCACGGAGCTTGACCCTAACCCTGGGCCAGCGCTCTCCGCACCTGTTGTTCTATATGCTCCATCGGCAATACTTCGCGGCTGCGGTTGAGGATGAAGTAGAGAAAGCGTTCGGCGATCAATGAGAGTTTCTTCGACTTGAGATTCACCACATGCCAATGGGACATGATCGGGAATCCCTTCACCCGCAATTGCGCCAACCCGTCTTCCCTGGCGTTTGCGAGCACGTACGCCGACAGAATGGTTATCCCCATATCCGCCATCACCGCGTACTTGATCGCCTCGTTGCTCTCTATGACCATGGTTTTACCGAGCGACAGTCCGTTCTCGCGCAGGTGTTTCTGAATCGTGATATGCGTGCCCGAGCCCTGTTCGCGCAGCAGGAACTTCTGCTCCTGCAAATCCTCCCAATTCAGCCGCTTGCGCCGATTCAGGGGATTTTTCGCCGAAGCGACGACAGCCAGCGGGTTGGGCAGGAAAGGCCTGCTATCGATTTCCAGATCGTCGGGCGGGTCGCTGAAAATGTAGAAATCATCCCTGTTGCCGTTCAGCCGTTCGATGATCTGGGCGCGGTTGCCGACCATGAACGCCACGTCGATTCCCGGGTATTCCCGGCAGAAAGGCCCGAGTATTCGCGGCAGAAAATACTTGGCGGTGGTGACCACGGCAATGCTCAGCGAGCCGGCGGTCAGCCCCTTGAGGTCGTTGAGCTTGCCGTCGAGCCGGGCGATCGCTTCAAACAGTTCCCGGCCGCTCGCAACCACCTCGCGCCCGGCCTCCGTGAGGTAGAGTTGCTTGCCGATCACTTCGTGCAGGGGCAACCCCACGGCTTCAGCCAGTTTGCGAATCTGCACCGATACGGCGGAATGGCTGAGATAGAGCGCCTCCGCGGCCCGCGCGATACTCTGCGTCTCGGCCACCTTCATGAAGATTTCCAGTTGGCGCAGCGTACCCAGTCTTGCCGGCAGCCGTGTATCCATAGTGCGTGAAGCTCGCCCGATATAACTATGAATATAAACGAATATCTTCAATATTAAATACTATTATTTATGGAAAGTCACCGCTAACATGGCGTTTCGGAATTATCGATACCCTTGGAGGGCGCAAAGATGAGACCTCATGTTGAACTGATCGACGAGGTGGATTTGCTATGGCACGTCGCTGAACTTCCCCACGCCAGCGGCGAAGCGCGCCAGCGCAACCTGTGCTATGACGAGGAAAACGGCGCCGCGTCATTGAAAGTGGAATTTCTTACCGACTGGCGGCGGCCGGCTGGCCTCCACGCGGCACAGACCGAATGGTTCGTGCTGGAGGGCGAGATCGAAATCGGCGAAACCAGACTCGGAAAAGGCGGTTACTGGTGCTCTCCGCGGGGCGCCTGGACACCCGAGGCAAAGGCCGCCAAAGGCACGCAGATACTCTTGTTCCGCGAATACAGCGACTGGAGTTTCACTCCCACCGGCCGCGATGGCGCAGGCATAGACCCGGAGGCGGAACTGATCGTCTGCGATTCCGAGGCCATGGAATGGTACGACGTGGTGGACCCGGAACACGGCAGCCCGATGAATTTCGAACGTGGCGGCACGCCCGTCCCGGGACTTTTTATCAAGCTGTTGTTCCGCGATCCGAAGACCGGATTTTATACCCGCCTCATCAAGGCCAAGCCGGGGTGGCGGGAGCATCCGCTGGCGCACCATCCAGTCTATGAGGAGGCCTATTGCCTCGACGGCGAGTTCGACTACAACTTCGGCACCATGACCAGGGGCCAGTACTTCTTCCGCCCCGCGGGCGTGCGTCACGGCGACTTCACGGCCGGCGAAAAGGACGGTTGCACCTGGATCTTGCGTTGCGACGGCGACCTGGTGGACTGGTACACGGAGAACGCCAGCATCGAGATGAAAGGCGATCCGGTAAACTGGGGCGAAGGTTTCCCGTTGTCCGAACCGCCGGAACTGATTCAGCCGGTGCGGTCACGCTCCATCGGACCCTGGAAAAATCCTTACTATCAATAACGGCGGCATGATCTCGACGACCGTGAAAAGGAGCGCAACCTCGTGACCGACGTCCTGGGATGGAGGGCCAAGTTCGGCGTGCTCGGACCGTCGACCAACACGATCGTCCAGCCGGAATTCGACGCCATGCGCGTGCCGGGCGTCACCAACCATTACAGCCGCATCATTATCGAGAACGCCGATGCGGTCTCCGACGAAACCTTCATCGCCGGCACGATGATCATTTCCGACAACACCCTCGACGCCGTCCGGGGCGTCCTGACCTGTTCGCCGGACTATCTGGTCATGGGCATGTCCGCGGTCACCTTTCACGGCGGAGCCGAAGGCGCCAGAAAATGGCGGGAGAACATTGAGAAGGAAAGCGGGCTGCGGCTGAGCATTGGTTCCGAGTCCTGTGCCGCCGCCATGGAGACTTACGGCGGCATCAAGCGGATTGCCGTGATTTCTCCTTATTTTCCGGCGGCCAATCGCGAAGTGATGCGTTTTTTCGCCGATTACGGCTATCAAACGGTGCGCGACCGTTGCCTGCGTTGTCCGAGTTGGACCGCTATCGCCGAAGTGACCGGCGCGACCCTGCGGCAGGTCGTGGCTGAACTCGACGGAGACGATGTGGACGCGTTCGTGCAGGTGGGCACGAACCTGTGCATGCTGGAACTTGCCGCGGAACTCGAGCATGAACTGCAAAAGCCGGTCATCGCCATTAACGCGGCCACCTACTGGCACGCTCTGCGTCAGTTCGGCATCGACGATCAATTGCAGGGCTTCGGACGACTGCTGGAGAATCACTAAAAAACGTTCACCCCATATTTTCGGGTGTGGCCGATCCTGTTAGGATGAAATTATCCTCATCGGGGCGGAGGAACGGCGGTGATTGATCCAGTCGACGTGCAGCGGATCGTCCTGGCGACGCTTGCGGCAGGCGCCGCGGTTCTGTTCGGCGCCTGTTACGCCATCTTTCTTGCCTTGTCGCGCCTGCGCGATCTGGCCGTTCTCCGCCGACTCTCCAATCTCTCCTATCTGGCTCTGGCCGTTTCCGTACTGGCGCTGGCCTGGTATCTGCGCCTGGCGGGCGGCTGGCTGGCGCTGGTCGTAATCCTGCTGGCCGGCTATTACCTGGCCCCGCGCTTCATCTGGCGATTGTCGGTCGCCACTCACGATTCCGAGGAAGATCGAAAAGGAGGAAGCCATGACTGATCCTGTCTGGTGGGCAAGTGAGAATTTCTGGCGCAAGACCGCGATCTTCGTGACCGCGTTCATGTTCGTGATTCTCATCTTTCTCACGTTTCATTCGATGTCCGTCATCCTCGCCGGCAGCGAGGCCGAACGGGTGCCGGCCTATTCGGTAATCAATCACCGCATCGATTACAGGTTCGATGACGAACGCGGCATGTTCAGGCCGGTCATCGGCGAGGAAGCGCCATTGTTCGGCACGATTCATACCGAAGCCGAGGCGCGGGCGCTTGTGGACCTGGGCAAGCTCACGGTGCAGGCGAAGAACTGCATGAACTGCCATACGCTTTATGGCAACGGCGCCTATTACGCGCCGGACCTGACCAAGGCCTGGCTCGACCCCGGCTGGGGCAACGAGCAGTCGCGGGAAACGCTGATGCTGATGTTCCTGACCGATCCGGTCGGCAACGCGCGCACATACGGCACAGGGCGGCGCATGCCGGACCTTGGCGTAACCGAGGAGGAGGCGCGCGGCGTCATCGCATTTCTGAAATGGATGTCCGCCGTTGACACGAACGGCTTTCCCTATGGATTCACACCGCTGCCCCAGGGAGGTGAATGAGCATGGCCATATCCGCTGACATCCCGGTGACCGGTGTCGACGCCGCCTCCCCGAGCGAATCCACCCTTTCCACCGGCCAGAAACTTGCGCTGAAGTACTTTGTCGCCGCGATGGTGCTGTTCGCCGCGCAAACGCTCTTCGGCCTGCTTGCCGGCTTGCAGTTCATCTATCCGGATTTCCTCTTCGGCGTACTCGATTTCAACGTCAACCGCATGGTGCATCTGAACGCGATGATCGTGTGGATGCTTTACGGCTTCATGGGCTCGATCTACTGGCTGGTCGAAGACGAGGCCGGCACCGAACTGGTCGGCCCGAAACTCGCCAACATAAATTTCTGGGTGCTGACTGCGGCAGTAACGGTAGTCGTACTCGTCTATCTCGTCGTCCAGGTCGGCGCCGGCACCCGGGCCAGCATCTGGCTGATCAACGAGGGACGCGAATACATCGAGGCGCCGCGCTGGGCCGATATCGGCATCGTCGTCTGCACCGGCGTGTTCTTCTACAACATCGCGGCCACTTTCATGAAGGGCCGCTGGAGCGGCATCTCGGGCACGCTGGTGCTCGATCTCATCGCGCTGGCGGGGCTATATGTCGCAGGCATGTTCTACACCACCAACCTGTCGGTCGACCAATATTGGTGGTGGTGGGTCGTGCATCTCTGGGTGGAAGCGACCTGGGAAGTGCTGGTCGGCTGCATCATGGCCTGGGGCCTGATGAAGACGCTGGGCGCGCGCCGCCGGATCGTGACCACCTGGCTGTACATCGAGGTCGCGCTGATGTTCGGCTCGGGCATTCTCGGCCTCGGACATCACTATTTCTGGATCGGCACGCCGGAATACTGGCTCGGCCTCGGCGGATTCTTCTCCGCGCTGGAACCGATTCCGCTGGTGGCGATGGTCGTGCATGCCGTCTACGACGCCGGCACGCACGGTTTCAAGAGCAACAACCATCCGGCGCTGGCCTGGCTTATCGCGCACGCTTTCGGCAATTTTCTCGGCGCCGGCGTATGGGGTTTCATGCAGACGCTGCCGCAGATCAACCTGTACACCCATGGCACGCAATGGGCTGCGTCCCACGGCCACCTGGCGTTTTTCGGCGCCTATGCGACGATCAATATCGCGTTTATTTATATTGCCTTGCAACATTGGCGCGGCAATGTATGGATGTCGGGCGGATTGCCCGACGGCGGCTGGAAATGGAAATGGTCCCTTGGGCTGCAATGCGTCGGCGTCATGGGAATGACGGTGGCGATGCTGATCGCCGGCTACGAACAGGCTTTCGTCGAACGCGCCGTCGGCGGTTCCACCTGGGGCGCCTTCTTCGACGCTCAGACGCGGCCCTGGTTCGTGCAGGCCATGCAATGGCGCATGGTTTTCGGCGTCGTGACGGCAGCCGGCATGGCTATACTGTTCTGGGATCTGCTGACTATCGGCCGGGACGAGACCCGGCCGGCGAAACAGGTGCCCGACCCGGAAGCCGAACCGGCGGCCGCAAGCTGATTGAACGATATGGAGGAATACCAATGACTGACCGCTTTTGGCGACGCTCGATTCGCCTTTGCACGGGTTTGGGAATTACGGCGCTGTTGGCTGCTGCGGCGCCGGCGCTGGCGCAGGAAGGAGACGTGGACGCGGGCCGGGACAAGGCGGCGCTATGCGCTGCGTGTCACGGCCCGAACGGCATCAGCTTGAATCCGCTGTGGCCCAATCTCGCCGGCCAGCACGAAGCCTACCTGGCGAAACAGATCAGGGAATTTCGCGACGGTGTGCGCGAGGATATCTCGATGCAGCCCTTCGTGGCGCAATTGACGGAGCAGGATATCGCCGATCTGGCGGCGTTTTACGCGTCCTTGCCGGCAGGGGGCTGAATAATCACGGCTGGACGATATGAATCTCGTCCATGCCGTTATCGGGATCGAGCGGAGTCTCACCGGTGGGAAATCCCTGCTCGGCAAGAATGTAGGCCACCACGTCGGTGTATTCCTCGAACATGAGCGAGCCGGGATTGTCGGCCGGCATGGTGCCCAGGATCGATTCCCAGAACCAGAGCAAAGGCTGGTTGTTCCAGGAACGCAGCGAGTCGCGATAAAAACGCATATCGTGGCAGGTGCGGCAGACATTGTCGTAAACCGGTTTGCCCGCATCCACCTGGGCCTGGGTGAATACGCCGTCCGCGACAGTCTTCTGCTGGGCCAGAGACCATTGAGCCCCGATCAGACACCCCGCGAGCATCGCAACCCGAAACGCTGTTTTCATCTCAACCCTCCGCATGACCCAATTGGCGCAGCACCAACATAGCTTACCATCAACCAGCACCCCCAGGCAGCCGAAAACCCTACCCCACATCACCGCCCCGCGCAAGTCAGGACGTGCGTGGGTCGCCGGCTGGGGGGCGCATCGAGGCCACGATTTTTTCTCGCGCAAATTTCTCCTTTTTTAGAAAACGTTCCTACGCTTGTCTCCGCAGTCACAAGGAGACGGAAATCATGCAACACTCTCAAGGGGGCTTCACCCTCATCGAACTGATGATCGTCGTGGCGATCATCGGCATACTCGCGGCGGTCGCCCTGCCCGCCTATCGCAACTATACGGACCGCGCCGAATTCTCGGAACTCGTGCTGGCGGTGACGCCGCTGAAGACCGCGGTGGAACTGGCGATCCAGACCCGGGGACCGGGCGCACTGACCGACCTCGACGGCGGCGCCCTCGGCATACCCGCCAATGTCCAGGCAACCGCCACGACTCATGGAGCGGACGTTACCGATGGCGTCATCACCATGACCTGGCGGCAAGAGGATGGTTCCAATCTGAACGGCGTGACCTATACCTTGAGCGCCGGTGGCGTGACCGCGCCGGTAGCCTGGACCGAGGGCGGCAGTTGCCTGAGCAATGGCCTGTGCTGACCGTGGCGGCGAACAAGCCAACGCCGGAGATCGAGACCGGGGCAGCCGCCGCGGCAGCGTCTGCCGCGGCGCTCGGCGCGCCGCTACTCGATCTTGACGCATTCGATCCGCAACATATCGAGCGCGGCCTGATCGGTCACGAACTGATCCGGCAGCATCGCGTGCTGCCGCTGATGCGCCTCGGCGGCCGGCTGCTGCTCGCCTTGTCGGACCCCGCGGCGATGGCCGCGCTCGACGAAGTCAAGTTCCGCACCGGTCTCGCGATCCAGCCGGTTGTCGTGGAAGCGGACAAGCTCGAACGGGCTTTGCGCCTGCAAGGCCGCGGCGAGGGTCTGCTCGACGAACTCGGCCTTGACGAGTTGCAAACGGAATCGGCGCCGGAAACGGGCACTACGGACGAATCCGCGGGCGCCGACGAGACGCCCATCGTGCGCCTGGTCAACCGGCTGCTGCTCGACGCCTTGCAGGCCGGGGCTTCGGATATTCATTTCGAGCCTTTCGAGCTGAGTTGCAGGGTCCGCTTCCGCATCGACGGAATCCTGCACGAGATCACCCGCCCTCCGGTCAATATCGCCCGGCGTATTGCATCAAGACTGAAAATCATGGCGCAGATGGATATTTCGGAACGGCGGCTGCCCCAGGACGGCCGCATCCGCCTGCGCCTGGCGGACGGCGGCGGGGTCGATTTCCGCGTCAATACCCTGCCCACGCTCTGGGGCGAAAAACTGGTGTTGCGCATACTCGACGGCGGCGGAGAACAAATGGATATCGACGCCCTTGGCCTGACGGATTTCCAGCGCGAACAATATCTTTACGCACTGCAGGCGAGCCAGGGGCTGATTCTTGTTACCGGACCTACCGGCAGCGGCAAGACGGTAACGCTATATGCCGGGCTTCGACTCTTGAACACTACGGAAAGAAACATCGCCACGGTCGAGGATCCGGTGGAGATCAACCTCGAAGGCGTCAACCAGGTTGCCGTCAACTCCCGGATCGGGCTGGATTTCGCAATGGCGCTGCGCGCATTCCTGCGGCAGGACCCGGATGTGCTCATGGTCGGCGAGATCCGTGACCTGGAAACGGCCGAAATCGCGGTAAAGGCCGCCCAGACCGGTCATCTCGTACTTTCGACCCTGCATACGAACAGCGCGGGAGAAACCCTGAACCGGCTCAAGAACATGGGCGTGCCGGCCTTCAACCTGGCGACTTCGGTGCGGCTGATCGTCGCCCAGCGCCTGGCCCGCAGGCTTTGCCCGCATTGCCGACAGCCCTTGCGATTGCCGCGCGAAGCCCTGCGGGAAGCGGGATTCGAGTCTGCCGGAATCGATGACCCGCAATTGTTCAGCGCCCGGGGTTGCGAAAACTGCAAGGGCGGCTACCGCGGCCGGGTCGGAATTTACGAGTTCCTGCCCGTCAGCCCGGCCATGGCGGACATCGTAATGCGCGACGGCAACGCACTTCAGATCGCCGCCCAGGCATGCGAGGAAGGACTTGAAGATCTGCGGCGGGCGGCGCTGAACAAGGCCGCGGCAGGCCTGACCAGCCTCGACGAAGTCAATCGCGTCACCTGAGACAGCGCGGGCAGGCGGCAATGAGCACTTCCATCGATTTCATCTGGCACGGAACCGACCGACAGGGAAAGCCCGTGCAAGGCGAAATCGCCGAGGCAAGCCCTGAATTGGCCAAGGCGCGGCTGCGGCGTCAGGGAATCCGGCCCTCGCGGGTCCGGCGCAAACCCCGATCCCTGTTCGGCGCCGGCCGCGAGCGAATCACCGCGGCCGATATCGCGATTTTTACCCGTCAACTGGCGACCATGATCAGGTCGGCGATACCCCTGGTGCAAGCGTTGAACATCATGGCCGAAAGCGCCGACAACGCTCGACTGCGCGCCTTGACCCTCAAGGTGCGCGACGATGTCGCCGGCGGCCACGGACTGGCCGACAGCATGGCGCGGCATCCGCGCCATTTCGATTCGCTCTATTGCAGCCTGATTGCGGCCGGCGAGTCTTCGGGTACCCTGGACACGATGCTGGACCGACTCGCGGGCTATCGGGAAAAATCGGAAAAGCTCAAGTCCCGCATCCGCAAGGCGCTGACTTATCCGATAGCCGTGGTCTGCGTCGCTCTGGTGGTCACCGTCGTGCTGCTGACCCGGGTCGTTCCGACCTTTGCCGAAACTTTCGCCGGGCTCGATGCCGAATTGCCCTGGTTTACCGAGTTTGTCCTGCAGCTTTCCGACCTGGCCATAGCGCGCTGGCATCAAGCCGCCTCCGCCGCCCTTGGGGCAGTCGCCGCCTCGGTCTGGCTGCCACGCCGTTTCCCGCGGGCGGCCGCCTTGCGGCAACGAATGCTGTTGCGCCTGCCGGTGATCGGACCGCTGTTGCGCAATGCCGCCATCGCCCGGTTCTCCCGCACCCTGGCGACCTTGTTCCGGGCAGGCGCGCCGCTGACCGACGCGCTCGAATCCGTTGCCGATGCAACGGGTAACGTGGTTTACGCCGAAGCCGCCCGCGCCATCCGCGAGGACGTGCGCAACGGCCAATCGCTGGCGGGCGCGATTCGTACGGCGAAACTGTTTCCGCCCATGCTGGAACAACTGGTCGGCATCGGCGAAGAGTCCGGCGCGCTCGACGGCATGCTCGACAAATGCGCCAGCTTTTTCGAAGAAGACGTCGAAAGTCGGGTAGACCGCTTAACGGCCCTGCTTGAGCCCTTTATAATGGCTGCGCTCGGGCTTCTGGTCGGTGGGTTGATGATTGCCATGTACCTGCCGATCTTCCAGCTCGGCTCGGTCCTCTGACTTACGGCTTCTCCATGCAATTCATGGAACTTCTCGATAACTCACCCGGCCTGACCTTCACCGTTTTCCTGGTTCTCGGTCTGCTGATCGGAAGTTTCGTGAATGTCGTAACGTATCGCCTGCCGATCATGCTCAATCGGCAATGGCAAATCGAAACCAGGCATTTTCTCGGCCTGCTGGGAGACCCCCGCAATGCCGAAGGCAGGCCCTTCAACCTGATTCGGCCCTGGTCCCATTGTCCGAATTGCAAACGCCGCATCAGACCCTGGGAAATGATTCCCGTATTCAGCTATGTGTTATTGCTCGGAAAATGCGCCGGCTGCCGGCAGCGGATCCCGCTGCGATATCCCCTGGTGGAGCTGGCCTGCGGTTTGCTGGCCGGATTGCTGGTCCTGATGTACGGCATCGGCTGGCTTACCCTGGCGCTGCTGGTGTTCTGTTACGCCCTGATCGCGCTCGCGGTTATCGACGCCGAAAACCAGTTGCTGCCCGACATACTGACCTTGCCGCTGCTCTGGCTGGGCCTGTTGCTGAATGCCTTTTCCCCGGACCTGCTCGAAACCGGCGCCGCCGACGCCATTATCGGAGCGGCCGCCGCCTACATCCTGCTCGGTGGATTCCACTACACCTATCACCTGTTGACCGGCAAGGAAGGCATGGCCGAGGGCGACTTCAAGCTGCTTGCCGCCATGTGCGCCTGGATGGGCTGGATCGCCTTGCCGTTCATCGTACTCATTTCATCGGTCACCGGCGCGATTTGGGGCCTGACCCTGGTCACGATTCACGGCCGATCCTGGTTGCAGCCACTCGCTTTCGGACCCTTCCTGGTCTTCGCGGGCTTCACGGTGCTGCTCATAGGGCCGGAACGCATGGCCGGCTGGCTCGGCTGAAGGAAATCCCGAGTCGTGTTCACTGTGGGACTGACCGGCGGCATCGGCAGCGGCAAAAGCACCATTGCCGGCATATTTGCCGAATCGGGCGTGGAGATCATCGACGCCGACCTCGTGGCGCGCGAAGTCGTCGAACCGCCGAGTACCGCGCTCGACGCAATCCGCGCGCGGTACGGCGA
>CAZUSL010000177.1:0-26538 GCA_964622925.1 uncultured Pseudohongiella sp.
GTCTTCGCCGGGGGTCCGCATGGTGACGGCGACGCTTTGTTCGCGGCGGGCCTGCCCGTCGCTGAACGAAAGGCGGATTTCGAGCGGCTCCTCGATGCTGACCGCATCGCCCGCGCGTTCCGTTCCCGTCGCGTTCAGGCGCGTGACCTGGCGCTGCAGGCTCCCGGCCGCCCGCGGCCCGGCAGCCATGACGTCGCTCATGGGTTCGCTCATTCCTCGGGCAGGAGTTCGCGCTGCCGCTGTTCCCGATGCCGGAACTCCTGCTGCCAGGCGGACAGATAGTTGGCCGGGCGAACTTCTACCGCGGTCACCTTGTACTCCGGGCAATTGGTGGCCCAGTCGCTCAAGTCGGTGGTGATCACATTGGTGCCGGTCGCCGGATGATGAAAGGTCGTGTAGACGACGCCCGGCGCGACGCGCGTCGTCACGTCCGCCTTGAGGACGATCTCGCCCATGCGACTGGAGACGGACACCTGGTCACCCGCGCGCACGCCGCGCATTTCGGCATCGGCGGGATGAATTTCGAGCCGGTCTTCGTCCAGCCATTCGATGTTTTCCGTGCGCCGGGTCTGGGTACCCACGTTGTATTGGGTCAATATGCGTCCGGTGGTCAGCAAGAGCGGATATTTGCGGCTGGTACGCTCATCGGTCGGTTGATAGTCCGTGAGCATGAACCGGCCCTTGCCGCGCACGAATTGCGCCTCGTGCATGATGGGCGTGCCTTCGGGCGCGGCGTCGTTACAGGGCCATTGCACGCTCCCCAGACGGTCGAGCTTCTCGAAGGTGACCCCTGCGAAGTCCGGCGTGAGGCTTGCCACTTCGGCCATGATGTCCTCGGCGGTCTTGTAGTGCATGGGATAGCCCATTGCCGCGGAGAGGTCCTGCACCGCCTCCCATTCCGACCTGCCCGATTTCGGTTGCATCACCTTGCGGACGCGGTTGATGCGCCGTTCGGCGTTGGTGAAGGTGCCGTCCTTTTCGAGGAAGGAGGTCCCTGGCAGAAAAATGTGAGCGAACTTGGCGGTCTCGTTCAGGAACAGATCCTGCACGATCACGCAGTCCATATTGCCGAGGGCGGCCTCGACGCCTTGCGTGTTGGGGTCCGACTGCGCCAGATCCTCGCCCTGGATGAAAATCCCCTTGAAGCTGCCGCCGCGGGCGGCGTCGAGCATGTTCGGAATGCGCATCCCGGGCTCGGGCAGGAGTTTCACCTGCCAGGCGCTTTCGTACTTGTCGCGCACCGAGGCATCGACGATCGGCTGATAGCCGGAAAGTTCATGGGGGAAGGACCCCATGTCACAGGAACCCTGAACGTTGTTCTGGCCGCGCAGCGGGCAGACGCCGACGCCTTCGCGGCCGATGTTTCCGGTCGCCATGGCGAGATTGGCCATGGCCATGACCATGGTCGAGCCCTGGCTGTGTTCGGTGACGCCGAGACCGTAATAGATGGCGGAGTTTTTCGCCGATGTATAGAGCCGGGCGGCGGCGCGGATGTCAGCCGCGGGAACGCCCGCGATCTCCTGCACGACTTCGGGCGCGTTTTCCGGTCGCGCCGCGAACTCGCGCCATTCCTCGAAGGATTCAGGGTCGCAACGCTCTCGCACGAAGTCCTCGTCAACGAGTCCTTCGGTCACTACCACATGCGCGAAGGCGTTCATCATCGGCACATTGGTGCCGGGCAGCAGCGGCAGGTGCAACTCGGCCTCGACATGCGGCGAGCGGACAAGATCGATGCGTCTCGGGTCCAGGACGATCAGTCTGGCGCCCTCGCGAAGCCTGCGCTTGAGGAGCGATGCAAAGACCGGATGGCCGTCGGTGGGATTGGCGCCGATGACCACGATGGTATCCGCGTGCAGGACCGAATCGAAATGCTGGGTGCCGGCCGAGGTGCCGTAAGTCTGCTTGAGTCCGTAGCCGGTGGGGGAATGGCAGACCCGCGCGCAGGTGTCGACGTTATTGCTGCCGAAAGCGGTCCGCACCATCTTCTGCACGGTCCAGATCTCTTCGTTGGTGCATCGCGCCGAGGTGACCGCCCCGATGGCGTGCAAGCCATGCTCGGCCTGAATCGCCTTCAGGCGCGAGGCTGCCTCGGCGATGGCCTCTTCCCAGGAAACTTCGCGCCAGGGGTCGGTGATATTGTCGCGAACGAGGGGTTTGACGACCCGCTCCGGGTGGTTCGCATAGCCCCAGGCGAAGCGCCCCTTCACGCAGGAATGGCCGTGATTGGCCTTGCCGAGCTTGTCGGGCACCATGCGCACTACCTGATCGCCCTTGAGTTCAGCGCGGAACGAGCAGCCGACGCCGCAATAAGCGCAGGTCGTTCGAACGCTGCGGTCCGGCACGCCTTCGTCGACTACCGTCTTTTCCATCAGCGTCGCGGTCGGACAGGCCTGCACGCAGGCGCCGCAGGAAACGCATTCGGAGTCGAAAAAATCTTCCGCGCCGGTCTTGACTGTCGAATCGAAGCCGCGCCCGGCGATGGTCAGCGCGAATGTGCCTTGCACTTCGCTGCAGGCGCGCACGCAACGCGAGCAGACGATGCACTTGGAGGGGTCGAAAACGAAATAGGGATTCGAAACGTCGACCGCGGCGCTCAGGTGATTCTCGCCATCGTCGTAGCGGACTTCGCGCAAGCCCACGGCGCCCGCCATGTCCTGGAGCTCGCAGTCCCCGTTCGCGCTGCAGGTGAGACAGTCGAGCGGATGGTCGGAAATATAGAGTTCCATGACGCCGCGGCGAAGTTTCGCGAGTTTCTCGCTTTGCGTCCGCACCTGCATCCCTTCGCGAACGGGCTCGGTGCAGGAAGCGTGTACGCCCCTGCGCCCCTCGACCTCCACCAGGCACAGGCGGCAGGAACCGAAAGCTTCCATGTTGTCCGTCGCGCAAAGTTTCGGCACGGGTATGCCGGCCTCGATGGCGGCGCGCATAATGGAGGTGCCTGCCCGCACCGTGATCTGCGAGCCATCGATGGTGACGGCTACCTGTTCCTCGCTGGCCGAGGCCGGTGTGCCGTAGTCAGGATCGTCGAGTCTCATACAAGGCCTACCCTGGATCAATCCCCCTTTCGGGGCAAAGCTTCGCCCAGCGCGCTTCGCACCGGAATCGGGGTCATGCCTCCCATCTGACACAAGCTCGTCTGTTCCATCAGATCGCAAAGCTCGTCGATGACTTCAAGTCTGTCTTCAGTGTACTCGCCTGAAGCCAGCGCCGCTACAGCTTCTTTGCCTCGCACCGAGCCAATCCGGCAGGGCGTGCACTTGCCGCAGGATTCGTGTGCGCAAAATTCGAAGGCGTAATGGGCTTGCTGGACGAGATCTATCGTGTCGTCGAACACGACCAGTCCGCCATGTCCTATGCCAGCGTCCAGTGCGGCCATGTCTTCGTAGCCGAGCGGCGTGTCCAGGTGGCGCTCGAAGAGATAGGCGCCGAGCGGCCCGCCCACCTGGACCGCGCCGAACGGTCGTCCCGTTCGCGTACCGCCGCCCCAGTCTTCGACAAGCTCGCGCAGACTGATGCCGAAGGGAAGTTCGTAGAGCCCGCCTCGCTTGATGTTGCCCGCGAGCTGAAAGGTGCTTGTGCCCGTCGAAGCGCCTGTGCCGATTTCGGCATAGGCCTTGCCGCCCATGTCGAGTATGCCCGGCACCGAGCAAAGCGTGATGACATTGTGGACGAGCGTCGGCTGGCCGAAAAGACCGGCAACGGCAGGGACGGGAGGCTTGAAACGGACTTCGCCGCGCTTGCCTTCGAGGCTTTCGAGCATTGAAGTCTCTTCGCCGCAGATATAGGCGCCGGCGCCGATGAAAAGCTCAATGTCGAATCTTTCCAGCAGGCCGAGCGCCCTTGCCTTGTCCATGGCGTTTGCGAAGATTTCAGCCGCCAACGGGTATTCGGAGCGCAAATAAACGATCCCCTTGTCGGCTCCGGTGGCATGGCCCGAGATCATCATGCCTTCGATGAGACGAAAGGGATCGCCTTCCATGATGAGCCGGTCGGCGAAAGTGCCCGAATCGCCTTCGTCTGCGTTGACGACGATGTATTTCTGCGGTGCGCCGGTTTCACAAACAGCATCGAAAACGGTTTGCCACTTGATGTGCGCCGGGAAGCCCGCGCCGCCGCGGCCCCGAAGCCCGCTGACCTTGATTTCCTCGATAATCTCGCGCGGTTCGCGTTCGAGTTGTTCGAGCAGCCAACCCGGATCGTAGTCGAGCGGGTCGATATGGCCGCAGCGGTCGAAAACGATGCGCTGCTGACGCGCAAGCTCCGGTAATTCGGTAAGCGGGCCAAGAGCGACGGCATCCAGGGCATCGAGGTCCTGCACGGGCCCATAGGCCTCCCCGTCTATCACGAGCATCGGTTCCAGCCAGGCGAGCCCGAAGCCGCCGGTGCGGATGACTTCATGGCCTCTGGCCTGCAATTCGCGCGCGAGTTCGTTTGCGCCAAGCGCGTTGGCGAGAGTTTCGTTGGGTACTAATGCGCGTTTCACTTTGGCCCTGCTCATGTCAGCAGTTCCTCCCTGGTGGCGTGCACCAGTATGCGCTCATTGACCATGGCGCAAGGGCCTGAGGCGCAAAGACCGAGACAGTAGACGCTTTCCAGGCTGACAGCGAGATCTTCGCTGGTCTCGCCGAGTCCAATACCGAGCGCCTCGGTCATTTCTTTCGTAAGCGCACGGGATCCAACCGATTGGCAGGCTTCGGCCTGGCAAATGCGGATATGCTTGCGCCCGCGCGGCGAAGTGCGAAAGTCGGCGTAGAAGGAAACGATGCCGCGTACGTCCGCGAGGCTCAGATTGAAGACGTCGGCGACGATGCGGACGTGCTCGTCCTCGATATGGCCGTGGGTTTCCACGATCTTCCGCAACGCGGTGACAGGGGCGCCCACTTGCCCGACGCAGGCGGCAACTAGATCGCGAATGGCTTCGCTGTTCGGCATGGACCCGCACCTCCCATAGAGGAATCACGAATTATAGCAAGCCGAATGTGCCCCTCAGGACACGAATTTTTGCCGCCGCGACTTATTCAAACGTCCAAGCGACCCGAATCGGTTCGCTGCCGTAAATCAGCAAATCCGGTTCGACTTCGCTGCTATAGGCGACCCAGATCTTCAATCTGACGCCTTCCAGGCCGAGGCGAATCCCGGTCAGCGCCTCGCGATACAGGCTGTAGCCATGGCGGGGGTCGAAAGTGGGCTGTCCGCGCGAAATGCCGTTCCTGCCGAGAATCACCAGTTCCATGGCGTGCTCGAGATTGCCGGGATGCGTCGCGGCGGGCAATTCGCCTCCTGTCCAGGGATGCCATTCGCCGTCCGCGTTGCGCGCGAAATACTCGCCGCTTTCCGTTTCGGTGACGACATGGAGTTGACCCGGCCTGTAGCGGTGCGCGGGGTCGATCAGCACCGTCGTGTAGACATTGAATTCCTGCCAGGGCCGCAGCATTTCCCGCGCCGTTGCCCCCGCGTCCGCGCTGGCGTAGCCGGAGAAATGCGCCTGCATCGCCGCGCCGTTGCTCGCCAACGCCTCGCCGAGGGCGACCGGACAATATTCCCGGTTGCCCGAAATCACGGCAACGCCGCAGATGTCGTCCGGCGACAGTCTCTTGCGCCACTTGTGCGTAGGCCCGTAGGCCATGACCGCGGCATCGATATAGCCATGCCCAAGCCCGAGGTTATGGCCGATCTCGTGCAGGGCCACCGAATAGAAACTGGTTTCGTCGAACACCATCTGTTCGGCGCCGCCCTCGGCGTGCTCGAACATCTCGTTGAAGTAGACGTCGCCTTCGTCTATTACCCTCGCATCCCCGAAACCGCGCAAAAAAGTCAGCGCCCAGCCGGCGGCGTGCGCCATCGAACCGCCGCCGCAATTCGTCTCGCGCCAGGTGGCGGTATTGACCTGGTTGCGAGAAGATCCGTTCGTGCAATCCTCGATGTTGCGGGTTGTGGCGCTGAGATCGAACCAGGGAATCTCGGCGTTCCAGTAGCGGACGGAATCGTGAAACAGCGGATCCCAGGCATCGCCGTCGTCGGACTCCCCCGGCACCCAGACGTGCCAGGCAAGCCGGTTGTCCTTCAGCGGCAGATTATCGATGTTCTCGTGGAGCGGTTTGTAGGAAAACGCCGGGAGACAGGCGCCCGCCAGCGCGGCGGCCGCGATAACTCTGAAAATCTTTCGGTTCATGTCCAATTCCATCCGGACCTGTTCTCCGAGCGGTCTGCTAATCCTCGAAGACCCGAGCCCAGCGCAATCTCGCGTTGGTCCTGCCGTTATTGCGCACTTCGAGGAACAGCGTATTGCCGTCGTCGGAAAACTCGTAATAGCGCGACATGGATTGACCGAGCATGTTGCGATTGTACGCGCCTTCCACATGATGAATGACCGCCTGCCTTTCGATGTCGACGCTGAAAGTGCCGAAATAGGCGATGTATCCCGCACCCGCGCTGCCGGTCCCGCTGCTGTCGCCCCAGTCTTCCGGCATCAATTGCGCATTCATCAGGCCGGTCGGCTGATAATCGATCCGCCCCGTCGAGTAGGGACGCCGCACCGCCTCTCCGTCTTCGCCAATCGCATCAAACTGGACCAGCCGCCAACTCCCGATCAACCGCGTCTTTATCGCATCTTCGCCGCTTTCCTGCTGTGCCTCGGCCACAGGGATCAGCAATAGCATGGCAGGCAAGAAAATCGACAATAATCCGAGTCGCTTCATGATGAATTCCTCGACAAGCCAATCAGGACAACAAATTGTCTTCAATAATACTTCAAGACTAAACACGGGTGTTGCTCGCAGTGTGTGCTAGGGCTTGCTTTTCCGGCTGTCCAGTGGTATGAATTTACAACTTTCCAACAAAAATGCACGAGGCCGCTATGTCGATAGTAACCGTGAAACCAAAATTTCAGGTGACCATCCCAGCCAAGCTGCGCAGAGGCATTGATCTTCGAGAAGGGGATATCCTTGAGGCGACCCTTGTCGATAACGGCATCCTGTTCAAGCCCAAAGAAGTGGTGGACCGGGTTGCGGTCGCCAGCCGCATTGCCGAGAAGTTTGCGGCGACTCGGCCGTCATCCGAGGACCGCGGACGATCCGAAGACGAAATCATGGAAGATACGATCGACGAAATAATTCAGTCACGTCGTGAACGCCGCAGTCGAAGCCGCAGAACATGAGGTTTGTTCTGGACTGTAACGTTCTGGTGTCGGCAGCGAGAATAGACGGCACATGCCGCGAGGTCATACACAGGGTGGTATGTGATCACGAAGTTGTCTTGTCCAGACCAATCTTGTCCGAGTACAAAGCAGTCGCCGGACGCCCTAGCCAGAGACCTTACCGTGAGACATTGACATACGTGATTGACGAGTTCGAGCAATTAGCGGTTATGGTCGAGCCGGCAAACATCACATTCAATCTTCGCGACCCAGACGACGAGGTGTATCTGGCCACCGCAGTGGCAGGTGAGGCGGATTTAATCACCGGCAATTCACGCGACTTCACGGAGGTGCGATATGGATCGGTAACGGTATGGTCTCCACGAGCCTTTCTCGACCGTGAGACTTGGGAGGAAGATGCTTGAACTGAACCTTCCGGGAACAGCTACTGCGAGGTGATTACTCTATATGGCTGGACGGCATTCCGAATCTATCTGCCACCTGCTACATCGATAAAACTTCCGGTGACATAAGAGGCCTTGTCACTCAATAGCCACAAGATAGCATTTGCCACTTCTTCTGGGTCTCCGCCTCTTTGCATAGGTAGGCTTTTTGCCAGTTTGTCGACTCTTTCAGGGTCGCCACTATCTGCGTGAATATCCGTGAAAATATATCCAGGTCGGACGCTGTTAACCCTGATGCCATCCGAAGCCACTTCCTTTGACAAACCGATTGTTAGTGTGTCCATTGCACCTTTAGAGGCGGCATAATCTATGTATTCTCCAGAAGCGCCAAGTCTGGAGGCTGCAGAAGATACGTTTACAATACTCCCTCCATTTCCGCCAAAAGAGATTCCCATTCTTCGGACTGCTTCACGGCTACACAATAAACAGCTTAAGACATTGGCAGTTAATACGTCGCTGATCCTGTCGCCCGTCATTTCAGAAAGCCGGGCTTTTTCTCTCACTACACCAACATTGTTAACCAACGCTGTTACAGTTCCAAGTTTCTTGTCGACTTCTTCAAAGAGTCTGATCACCTCTTTTTCTTTACTCATGTCAGCTTTTACAACTATACACTTTCCATGATGACTTCTAATTCTTTCTGCAACATTTAAGGCAGCAGATTCGTTTTCGAGAAAATTGATACAAACTTCGTATCCAAGCTCGGCTGCCTTAATGGCAGTAGCAGCTCCGATGCCTCTGCTACTGCCTGTTACGATGATAATTTTTTTCCTCTCCATTATCCTGCCGTCGATCTAAATTTGGCGAGCAGTCTCCGGCTCATTGCAAGCGATGGCAAGCCCAGACCGAGGAGGAGGCAGATGAGTACCAGATACCCCTTGATCGACGTAAAGGCCGATGCCCAAGCTACCTGGGTTACTCCTATATCCGGATACTGGATCAACATGATGATGATCTGGACGTTCTCTCCGACATCCCAGATTCCGGCAATTACCGGAACAAAAGCGAGTAGCCACATGCCTTCGGTCGGACGGAACCTGTAGATCAATCCTGCAAAGAGCGTTACGTAGATCAGCGGGAAGAACAAGGTATCGAGCACTCCACTTGACCATGCGTAGATCGTTCTTCCTTCGGTCCCGTATTCGTCCATCGCAGCCATTGCTTCCGTGTGCGTATAGCCTGGCTTGACGTCGAGCATCTCGCCGCCTATCGGCAGGTTCGGAAACACGAGAAAAAGGAAAACCAGCGTCCCGGTGAATGTCAGCATGAGTGTGCGGGTTCTTGCCGCGTACTCGAAGTACTTCCTCATCTTCAAATTCCTTAATTGCTGAATTCGAAAATCCATTGTACTTGATCAATTTCCGGTAGATCAGCTTCTTACCGACGAACGACGCTAATGGAGTAGCGCGTCGAGTTCCTGGCGTCTGGCGCCTGCCAATATGTCCTGTACCGCCCGGTTGCCCTCGTGGCAGGCGGACTCGTATAGCAATTGCCCCGGCGCCATTTTCCGCAGCGGCAGTTCCGCGACGATGGGCGCCGTATAGGTCACGGGATCGACGATCGTGTAGGAGTACAGCAGTTCGTTTTCCGACATCGCGGTAATTCTTTCCGTAACCTCGAACACTTCCGACATGGCAATCTGGCTGAATGTGTGTTCCAGGCGGAAGCTGTTCGTATGGATCACCAGCGTCTCGCCTTCCCAGCGGCCGATCGAATCGCCCATCCATTTCCGGATCGGGAAATCCGGATGTCCCTTGTTCAATCTGACGATCCGCAGTTGTATCGCTTCCTCGCTCAAAATCACCACGTAGTCTTCGGTCTGCACGATCTGGATATGCGTGCCGTCGGAATTCGTCATGGTGGGCAACGGCGGTCCGAGATGCAGGCAGCGTTCCCCCGGGGGGCGGGTTTCAGGCCCGTCGAAGTTGTTGTTCATGATCGCCCCGTAGCGGCTGCCGAGTTCCTCGCTTTCGGGGCGCAGGGGAAAGCGGCCGTTTTCCGGCTCGATAATCAGCGAGGTGCGCAATTCGCCGTTTATCCGCGCCACGCTCACCGGCAAACCCGGAAGAAAATTCGTGTCCGTGCGAAACTCGATGCTGCCTCCCGCGGGCGGCGGACCCCGATCCGCGGCCACCGGCGACTCCCGATTGGCCCGCCGTTCGGTCTGTTCGCGTTCGAACTCCGCGGCTTCGGCTTCGCTATAGGCTCTCCTGTTGCCTAGTGCGACCGGGCGTTCAACCGGCGTGGCGAAGCGCTTTTCCCAATATCCCTGCAAGTCCGGCACGCCATATTCGGTGCGCGGGGCGCGATAAGTCGATGCGTCCTGGGCCGCGCCGAAGACCGGGAAGGCAATCGCCGTCAGCAGGACAAGCAGGCGGCCGCTCATTGGCGCTTGCGTTCAACGCACCTTGATGTATTTCCGCAGGCGCTGGGGACGAGGCTCTCCCGCGAAAATGCTGCCGTGGCGGTCGACGGCGAGCGATTCGGCGCCGCTGCCGCCCTGGGTGATGGGTGGATTGTCGCCCATGTCGAGAATGAAATGCTCGACCCAGCCGGTTTCCACGTCACCGACCCGGATGCCTTTCTCCCAGCCCGGATTCTGGGTCATGTCGGATTCGGAGTCGGCGACGTAGATCGTGCCGTCCGCTGAAATCCAGACGTCGCTCGGCATGCCGAACTGGGTCCAGTGGGAGAGGAAATTTCCTTCCTGGTCGAAGATCGACAGGCGCTTGTTGCCGCGGTCCGCGACGAATATTCGCCCGTCGGGCGCCATTGCAAGCGCATGGGGACCAAGCAATTGCCCGGGGCCATAGCCCGTTTCGGCGAAATCCATGATGAATTCACCGTCAGCGGAATACTTCACGATGCGGTTGTTGCCGTCGTTGTTATGGCCGTCGGCAACGAAGATATCCCCGTTCGGCGCGGTCACGATATCGCTGGGGTTGGTGAAGTGGTATTGATCGTCTCCCGACACGCCGGCCTCGCCCAGCGTCATGAGGACCTCGCCCGACGGCGAGAACTTGAATACCTGGTGGCCGTAAGGCTGCCCGGAAGGCGATTCGCCGCTTCCCGCTTCGGTGACCCAGATGTTGCCGTCGCCGTCGACATGCAATCCATGGGGCCAGGCGAACATGCGGCTGCCGAATTCGGTGACGACATTGCCGTCAGGACCGAATCGCAGGATGGGATCGAGATCGGACTGGTCGCAATAGGTCTGGCTGCCGCGCGGTGTGCCGTCGTTGCCGCAGCGCACGATCGCCCAGACATGTTCGCCGTCATTGTCGATATGGACGCCGCCGGGTGAACCCATGGCCCTGTCGCCGGGCAGCCTGGCCCAGGGCTGGCCGATCAGGCCGGGACCGGTTCCCGCCTGCAGTCCATCCGCCGGGCGCCAGGGATTGCGCCCGGACTGGGCATTGACCTCCCCGAGCATGAAGGAAAGGGCCAGCGCGATGCCTAACCCCTGTACAACTGTTTTTCCGGCTTTGCTTTTCATGGAATGCGTTCCTCGATAGCAAGACGACAGACCAATGAACGTATATCCAATTCAAATAAATGTCGAGAAGCAATATCGGAGAGCAAAATTGTTCAGCCAGTCCGCGCATTTATTCCGTCGAATTCGACGGAATTGATTTCATCTCGACTTATGAGCCGATATTGGTCGCTAATCGGCTCAAATTAGTCATGTTTCTGAGCCGATTTGCCTCCGCCAATTCCGATTCACGTTAATGTTGCGCCAGTAACGGCATGCGCCCATACTGGAACGGACTCGTTTCGGGGGTCGTGTTCAAAATTCGAGCCCTGAATTGTCGACACGACGAGAGGTTGGAACATGAAAATCGTAGAATCGATCTTGAAAACCGTTATTGGCGGCTGCCTGCTGGCCCTGGCTGCTTGCGGACAGCAGGAACAGGAAAGCGCCACCGTGGCCGAACCTGTGGCCGGGACGCCTCCTGCCGCGGATGTCGCCATCGATCAGGACGATATCGGCGGCGTGGTCACCAGCGCCAACGGACCTGAAGCCGGGGTCTGGGTAATCGCCGAAACCGGCGACCTGCCCACGCTTTTCTCCCGCAGCGTGGTCACCGACGACAACGGGCGTTACGTGATTCCCGACCTGCCTGCGGCGCAATACGAAGTCTGGGTGCGCGGTTATGGCCTGGTCGATTCGCCCAGGGTCAGTGCGTCTCCTGGTCAATCGCTCGATCTGGACGCGGTGATCGCGCCCGACGCCGCCGCAGCCGCGGCCTACTATCCCGCAGGTCACTGGTATTCGCTGCTTGAGATTCCGGCGCGGAGCGAGTTTCCGGGCACCGGCCCCGAAGGCAACGGCATCTCGCCCGATATTCACAATCAGGCCGACTTCATCCGGCGCGTGACCAATGGCGGCTGCCTGGCCTGCCACCAGATGGGTAACGCAGCCATCCGCAACGTGCCCGCCCTTTTCAGCGGCTACGATACCTCGATCGAGGCCTGGAATCGCCGTGTCATGTCGGGCCAGGCAGGCGGTTCGATGGTCAGGGGACTTGCCGCCATGGGCGAGCGCAGCGTGCAGATGTACGCCGACTGGACCGACCGCATCGCCGCGGGCGAATTGCCGCCGGCGCCGGAACGCCCCGCGGGCCTCGAACGCAACGTGGTCATCACGATATGGGACTGGGCCGATCCGACCGCCTATCTGCATGACCTCGTTTCCACCGACCGGCGCGACCCTACGGTGAACGGCTACGGCCGGATATACGGCGCCCTGGAGGAAAGCGCGAATTATCTACCGGTGCTCGACCCCGCGACGAACTCGATCTCGCAGGTGCGGGTGTTCCCGGAAGACCCGGAGTACGACCCCCCGCCGCCCACTCCCCTGGCGGAATCGCCGTATTGGGGCGACGAGCCGATCTGGGACGCATCGACTTCGGTTCACAACCCGATGCTCGACCACGAAGGCAGGGTCTGGATCACCGCCCGGGTGCGGGCGCCGGACAACGTGCCCGATTTCTGCCGGGAAGGTTCCGATCATCCCTCGGCCCAGGTGTTTCCGACCGGCCGCGCCGGGCGCCATCTCGGCGTTTACGATCCCGAATCCGACGTCTATACGCCGATCAACACCTGTTTCAGCACGCATCATCTGATGTTCGCCGAAGACGAGGACCATACCTTGTGGACCAGTGGCGGCGGCAGCGTGATCGGCTGGCTCAATACCCGGGAATATCTCGAAACCGGCGATTCCGTTGCGGCCCAGGGCTGGACGCCTTTCATTCTCGACACCAACGGCAACGGCGTGCGCGACGCGGACTATACCGAACCGGGCGAAGCCGCGGACCCCGCGCGCGACATGCGCATCGACGGCCGCTATTACGGCGTTGCGCCGGCGCCGGACGGCACGATCTGGGGTTCGTCCCTCGGCTATCCCGGCGCCGTCGTGCGACTCGTTCCCGGAGACGACCCGGCCACGACCGCGCTGACCGAAATCTATCAGCCGCCGCTGGACGCCAATGGCGACCCCGTCGCAGGCTTCTCGCCGCGCGGCATGGACATCGACCGCAACGGCGTCGTCTGGGCGGCCATGGCCAGCGGCCACATGGCGAGTTTCGACCGTTCGCTCTGCACCGGCCCACTGAACGGCCCGGAAGCGACGGGACAACATTGTCCGGAAGGCTGGACCTTCTACACCGAGCCCCTGCCGCAATTTAAGAATCTCGAACTGCCGGGCAGCGCCGAAGGCAGCTATTACACCTGGGTCGACCAGTTCAACACATTCGGCCTCGGCGAGAACACGCCGATCAATACCGGCAATCAGTCCGGCGCGCTGCTCGTGCTCAACGACGGCGAATGGGTGCGCCTGCGGGTGCCTTATCCGCTCGGTTTCTTCACCAAGTGGCTGGACGGCCGCATCGACGATCCGGACGCCGGCTGGAAAGGCCGCGGACTATGGGCGACCTATAGCAGCCGGGCGCCGTTCCATATGGAAACCGGCGCGGGAACCACGAGCAAGGTCTATCGCTTCCAGATGCGGCCCGATCCGCTTGCGAGGTAATCAGTCCTCGGATTCCTGCTGCAGGTAGTGCTCGACTTCCCTGACCCGGGCGCCCGTCAGGGTGGCGGGCAATGAGTAGTTGCCCTCGTGGCAAGCGTATTCGTATGGAATCTGGTCCGTCTTCGGCCAGATGAATTCACCGCTGTAGCTGTCGGTGTAATCCGCGTCTTCGACGGTGAAGCTATAGAGTAAATTGCCCCCGTCCAGCGGGCTGAAGCGCTCGACTACGCGGCGTTCCGCCGGCTCAAGGGGACGATCGAGAAAGTTCACGGTCTCCACGACGAGCGTGTCCCCTTCCCACCGGCCAATGGAATCGCCATCGAAGGTCGCGAGTACGGCGGGCGTATGCTCTTCGTCGCCGATTCGGATTATGCGCGCCCAATGCATCCATTCCACGTATAGCATCAGATAGTCTTCCGTCTGCACGATGGTCTTGAGATTGTTGTATACCCGGGGCGTTATCGGAATTGTCGAAGCGGGGTGGAATATGCAGCGAACCTGGACCTGAAGTGTCTCGGGACCGTCATACGGCCGATCGCCCGTTTCCAGCCACCATGCCCCGCCCAGATCTTCCCAGGCGAAACGGGGCGCGCCGGCCGCTTTCGCCTGGCCTTCCGGCGTCAGCGGAGGCAGTCGGCCGTTCTCCGGATAGGTCAGGATCGATGTCCGATATTGCCCGTCGAGTGCGAAGGCATTGTCGCCCCGGTCGAACCAGAAATCGTTGTAGGATCCGATCGCGCCTCCCTGCTCGGGCGGCGCGCGATTCGGGTCGCCCGGCACGGAGTCGGCCTCACGGATACCCATTTCCCGGTCCCTCAGCGCCTGTACCTCTTCCTCGTTCAGATACATGCGGTTGCCGAAGCGGGTGGGCCGCTGATACGGCGTCAATGTCGAAATGTCGTAGTTGCCGCTGAAATCGGGCTTGCCCGAGGGAGTTCGCGGATAGTCGTCCTGCGCTAGCGCGAACCCCGCCGCGGTCACGAGAATCGACAGGGAAAGTACTGCCGACAGTTTCCTGAACATAATTTTCACCACATTCGAGTCTGGTCGGTATTGCCGATCACCATTTCCACATTCTAAACGCTTGCGCCGGTCATTCCAGTGATGGATGCACATACCCGGCCGGCAATACCTGTTCATGATCGACCCGGATGCTCAGATACGTGATCTGTTCCTGGATATGGCGGAAACCATGGGGCACGCCCGCGGGAATGATGACGATGTCTCCCGCCGCCACGGCCTGAACCTGACCGTTGGTCACGGTGCGCCGGCCGCTCGGGCCGATCAGTTCCCGGACCGCCGTGACATCGGCGGGAAACTCGACGGGATCCGCCTCATCGCCGCCGGTGACCAGGATGCCCGAACCGGAAAGAATGTAATACACCTCGGTTACCCGATGATGCAATATCGCGGTCACTTCCTCGCCTTCGGTGCGCGCTCCCACGCGGCGCAGAATGCCCACGGCCACGTTGAGATCGTCACCGATATCGACGGTCCTGATCTGCTGATCGATCGTTTCGCCGAGATTTTCGAAGACGGTCATGATTTCGGCGTACGGGATATGCGTGGCGTTGTCCGGTTCCTGGGCCTGGATGCCGGCAATGAAGGCAAAGGGAATTGCCGCGACGATTGATTTCAGGGCTTTGCTTTTCATTCTTTCTACTCCGGTTGGTCGTTGGCTAGTGTGCTACCATTCGCGTCCCCGTATTGAACCTGACCCGGACATGACCTCGCAAGCAGTTTCCGCCCGCCCGGACCTGTTCGACCGGCTCAAGGAAATCGTCGGACCCGCCGGCTATCGCGAAGGCGGCGATATCGAACCGAAGAACTTCGAGGACCTGATGCAGGATCGGGCCGTCCGCCCGCCCCTGTTGTTGCGCCCCGCTTCGACCGAAGAAGTTTCGGCGATTCTGGCACTGTGCCACGCCGCGGGCCAGCCGGTGGCGCCCCAGGGCGGCATGACCGGCCTCGTCTCCGGCGCCGCGCCGCTCGAAAACGAGATCTGCCTGAGCCTCGAACGCATGAACAAGGTGGTCGAACTCGACCCGTACACCAGCACCATGACCGTCGAAGCCGGCGTGCCCCTGCAGGCGATCCAGGAACAGGCCGACGCCGAGGGCCTGCTGTTTCCGCTCGACCTCGGCGCCCGCGGCAGTTGCACCATCGGCGGCAATCTGTCGACCAACGCCGGCGGCAACCGCGTGATCCGCTATGGCATGACCCGCGAACTCGTCGTCGGTCTCGAAGCGGTGCTCGCCGACGGCACGGTCATAGACAATCTGCACAAGTTGCGCAAGAACAATACCGGCTACGACATCAAGCAACTGTTCATCGGCAGCGAAGGGACGCTTGGCATCATCACCCGGGCGGTGCTGAAACTCTTTCCCCGTCCCGCCAGCCAGGCGGTCGCGATGTGCGGCATGGGAACGTTCCGGCAGGTCGCCGACCTGCTTGTTCACGCCCAGGCCAGGCTTGGCGCCAATCTGAGCGCCTTCGAAGTGCTCTGGCAAAATACGTACCGACTGGTAGACGCCCACGTGCCCCACGCCGGCGTGCCACTGCCCGACAGCCACGCCTTTTACGTGCTGGCCGAAAGCATGGGCTCCGACGAGGCCACCGACGGCGAGTTGTTCCTCGACATGCTCGACGAAGCCAGCCGCAAGGACCTGATCGAAGAGGTCGTGGTCGCCGATACGCCCGGCAAGATCAAGAAGTTGTGGACCGTGCGCGACGCCGCCGCCGAGGTCGCCCCGGGAGTCGGCTACCTGCATACCTATGACGTCAGCCTGAACGTGGCCGACATGGGCTATTTCGGCGAGGAAGTCGAACGCCGCCTGCGGGAAAAGTGGCTCGAGGCCATTCTCGGCCTGTTCGGCCATATCGGCGACGGCAATCTGCATATCATCATCAATGTCGGGCCGGAAACACGCGCCTTGCACCTGCAACTCGATGAAGTGATCTACGGCCTCATCCGCGAACTCAAGGGCTCGGTCTCCGCCGAACATGGCATCGGCATCATGAAACGGCCCTTTCTGCCATACAGCCGGAGCAGGAACGAAATCGAACTGATGCGCAATCTGAAACAGAGCCTGGATCCGCATGGCATCCTCAATCCGGGCCGAATATTCACCTGACTTCAAGTCGGGCTACTTCGTTTCCGCTTATCCGTCCCGATTGAACTTCATGATGGACTCAATCGTTTCCTTGGCTTTTGACAGCGATGAGGCAGTCTCCGTAATTGCCAGAAAAACGTGCCTGTAAACACGCTGCTCATCAGCTGACATCGCGGCTAGCTTGTTTTTCGATTCTTTCTCAATGCTATCCAGCCTGTCCTGTAGAGAATTCAGTTGGTCTTGTTGAGTCGCAGACTCCCCGATAAGGCTTGCCTGGCTGTTCGTTGAGAGTTTCTCCCTCAGTTGTGAAACTAAGCGCTTAGCGGCCGAATCTGGTAGATATCCACTTGAAACAAGGAAAACTACGGCTTCCACATCTTCCACGAGGGCGCCAACTTTTCTCAGCTGATTACGATGCCGTGACGCTAGCCGGCACTGTCTTTCGATGTTCCGGCAGACTTGGCGCAGATGGTTTTCCAAGTTCCGCAAGTGAACGTTTAGTTCAAAATAGTCGCGGCTCCCATTTGGGATGATTTCCGGGTCCAGAATGTGTATCTCACCAACGCACCAGCGATTGAAGCGTGATTCGCTAAAGAGGTGATCAAATACGAATTCGTCGCCAATCTGAATATTGCCAGACCTTGCACGCAAACACCGGATACCTAATGAACGAGGTAAGGCGCCCTGATAATTTGTATGTGCTATCCATCCAACAGCCGCCAAGCCTTCACCAGATTGACGAGGCACCCTCACGCTTTCTAATTCGAAAAATTTCCCGGAATTGACACCAAGCGCTAGTGCTTCGTCAGAATGTGGCTTAGTGATTGACTCACTATCTGTATTGAATTCTCTTGACTTACCGATTAGATGAATATCAATCTCAAGCAGGCTTGTATGCTCCTCAAGAGATTTTGCCACCTCAGTCCGATATGGAAAGGCTTCACTAAATGGAACAGGGCCAACTTCGCTGACGTAATCCCTTACTGCGACCCGGTTTAGCGCGACTGCTGCTTGTCGGGATATTCCTAGTAGTTCAATCTCGAAAAAGTTGGCAGGAACATCCTGAACTGATTCCCGGTCGATTCTAACGCAACGAGCAACAGTGTCCGCTATAGAGTAATCCTGGCGAATACAATTTCGGAGTACCTCACCATCCCAGAGGACAGTTGTAACAGTACTTTCACTACTAGTACGTGTCCTGAAAGCAATAGATTTCGCAAATGCCAGGCCACACATCCTCCCGACGCCTCGGAATCCGCGATTACGCCTATAGTCCTTGCTGCTTCTGGAGATCGGTACTAGCGCTTCTACCGCTTGTTGGTGAGAAAGCCCAGGACCATTGTCGCGTATCCTTACATATCTGCCGACCGCGTCAATTTCAATTTCGATCTTCCCTTCTTGGGGACAGGGCAGCATTTCGATTGCGTCAGCAGCATTTTGGATGTACTCCCGATACATGACTAGCGGATCGATATGCATTCCGCCGGTAACCAGATCAAGAAGGTCGGCGCCAACTAGTTCTGGGGAACTCGGTTCCAAATCAGTATTTTGGAGTGTTGTGTCCATTGCCTAGCCCGTCGTCGCAATTATCTGGCTATGCTGACGAGAGGATTCCTGCAATGGCTCAAGATCGTAAAGACCTGCGTCCTCCACAGTTTCTTCCTCTGTCGGAAGCGCTCCGTCATCATTAGCAAGAGCCGGAAGAACTTCTACAGCATCGCTCGGCTTCGTTTCGAGGATATGGAACCGTAAGGCCTCCCTAACTAGAGGGTCGGCACATTTCGCTCGATAAAGCGCGGCGTGCCGCTTTTGCCGCTCAAGCTTCGTACCAACTATTCCCAAGAGCTGATCCAGCAGTTCATTTTCCTGAGTAGCAGACATTCGATTTCTAATCGACTCGTATTCTTCGCGCACCGGTCTACCGTCACCATACTCATAATAGTCGCGATGGAAAATGAAACCATGCGGATAGCTCAGGAGTCGCCTGAACGACTCTGTGTCATTTCCAAATGCCCGATGGAAGAACGTAGAACTCCCACTGACGACTCCCCTAGTGGCTTGCAATATGATCTGAAAGGTGCGGAGAAAGTACGCATTCCATCTGTCACCCACATGAGACCTATCTTTCAACGTAACCGGCTGATAGCGCATTGGAAACGACCAGATTCGAATCCCTAACTCTTCGTTTAGCGCAATGTTTATTCTCATACGCTCGAACAAGTCCTCGGGAGAATCCTTAAAGTTGTACAGCATGTAATTTGATAATTTTACAATGCCGTTCGCCGCCGCCATGCGTACGGAAGTTTCGTATGGTTTTCGTACGCCGATATGATCGAAAGCGATACGCAAAGGGCTAATGCAAATTCTGGACATCTCACGCAGGTACATTTCTGACTTGCACAGAATCCGCGCATCCACTCCCTGGTTGAAATCGACTCGACGTTGTGCACTTCTACCATCGCGCGACAATACCGCCCCTTTTTCGAATCCCAAATCGACAATCTCGTCAATGAGTTCCTTATAGCGAGAAGAAGCAGTTACATTGTTATCCATAAGGACAAGATCCTTCTTCTCTCCGTACTTTGAAGCAACGCCATTCACCAAATCATACAAGGGAGGCATTTCCTTCTGTGCTCCCTCCAGCTTGGGAACACCACAAAAACGGCATTTACGTATGCAGCCCCGAGATGCATAACCAAAGTAGGCATCGTTGACCGGGTATACATAAGATATGTGATCGAGAATTTCGTAGTCGGGTACTCGATTTTCTATAGGCACCCCATTCAAGTCCTCCGCGCCAAAATCGCCGTCTAAACTGGATAGCTGGAGTGATGCCGCCGGCGGCCCATCCAGCAGCCCCGCGATAAAGCGTACGCCTGCCCACCTAGGCTCCCTTACGAATTCTTCGTGCATAAGTGAGGCAGCGATTCCCCCCACAAAAACTCGCTCTTGCTGCCCCCCGGCAACTTCAATACCAAAGTCTATTGACTTACTGGTACGCTTCCACTCAAAACTAAACAAGGTAGTAATATAAATTCGATCCCATACATGCTCTAGTACCGATTTATCCTCTCCTTTAATAAATCGCACAAAATCTCCGCGACCCTTATGATAAGCTGCAAGCTTCATTAGCCCAAGAGGGGGATACTTGTTGGTATACCCAGGTTCGATTAACAATATGTTACGTCTTAACATACTATTTGACCTTCTCTTTATTCTTAACCATTCTTGAGATACGATCACAGGCCCTTTTGTGTTTCCTTAATGCCTGAATAAATGCATTCAAATCATTGTTGGTCAATCCTTCTAATTCTTTCTGCGAAATATCTTCCAGAAAACCTGTCGCTCTTTCAATTTTCTTCTTGCATTCTGAAATTTCTGCTCGGCTTGCTGCCTCTTCAAATGAAATTTCCCCGCTCTCATATTGCTTAAGAACTGAATCCGATTTCCTAAGCAAATTTGGCAACGCATCACGTAACCTCTGAGCTGTAAAGTCTTTATTGGATTCCTTACTATCGTGTTCATTGACTTCTGTATTTTTTACTTCGTCAAGAAGTCTGGCTAATCCACCTTGCTTGATTAACTTGAAAGCGGCGGTATTGTTCACCAGCACTTCATAATAGCTCAAGTGTGATCGAACATTGTCTCCTCTGCGCTCCATAAATTCGATCACTTTAACTTTATTCCTAATGGTCTGCTGGCTTTCTCCGAAAAGCTCAGCAATTTCTTGGTATGACTCTCCCTTTGGCTTGCCGCTAGATTGACTCTTTTGGAAACGTTGATATGCAAAATTAAATTTCTCATATCGAGTCCACTTAGTTTTTCCTTTTACGTGTATTTGGTTCAGAAACGCCGCCAACTGGTTGTCTTCTAGAGGTGAAATGATTCGACAGTGAATTAGATCCCAATCCCCTTCAACCCCCGAACCATCAAGCTTCTTATATGCAGCAAGTCGAGAATTGCCTTCTATAACTTCCCAAGTATTAACTAGAACTACAATTGGATCGATCAAGCCTTTATGTCTCTTTATATCAGGTGCCAAATTTTTAACGCTTGGCTCTTTAAGAAGTTTCTTATATATTTCTTCTTGCTGTTGAACTTCCGAAAGATTTTCGAATTCAGCCACTTCACGCAGAACAGAAAATACTCTTGGATTCTCTTTATAAAATTTGAGCTTATCTATTTCCACATAATCTTCTGTGTATGGGATTTGTTCCCCTAGCAATTTCATCGTTGACATTATGACTGCTCCTGTTTTTCTGCTACTTTCTCATCGTTTAGTATTTGCACCACTATTACTAAGTCAATTTGGAGTCAAAATGTCTGCCAGCATATCTGAGACATTTCCATCAAAAATTTCACTAAACGCTTCCTTCGATATATCACCTTGAACCAATTGTGCCGCTTGATGTTTCGCATTTAGCAGCGCATCTACCCACTCATCAATTGTATTTCGAGCCATTAAGTTATACACAAAACAAGTTCTCTTCTGTGAAATCCGATGTATTCTGTCTTGTGCTTGGAGATAGTCATCAAGACTAAAGCTTCGGTCAAAGAAGACCACATGATTGGCTACTGTTAGTGTCAGGCCTTCTTTTGCTGCTCCGGGTGTGGCAATCAACATCCTGCAAGTTGCATCGTGTTTAAACCTCTCAATTGAGATATTTCGCTTTTCCACCGATAGGTCTCCGTGCACTATTTCGGGGCTCAAGTCGGAATTCTTCGATTCAAGCCATCTAGTGTTCTCAATAAAGCTTGTCCACACGATTACCTTATATGACCTTACATTAATGTTCTCAACCAATTCTCTAAGTGCCAAGTATTTTGCTGGCACTTCATTATAACTTTTGTCTAAGAGTGCTGGGTTTGATGCACATTGAACAAGGCGCAACAATCTTTTAAGTATTGCCTCCACATCATCCGTTTCAATTCCTTTCTCTGTCTTCACTTCATATTCAAGTTCATCTCTATATGAGTCATAAATTTCTTGCTGCCTTTCGCTCAAATCAACATAAATGGTTTTAATCAATTTTTCTGGAAGTTCTATACCAGCAGATTGCTTTGTTTCACGCACCGCAAATGAAGCAATCTTCTCAAAAGTCTCTACTAGCTGATCGCCAAACCCCTCTGTACCAAAAGAACTATCTGGCAAATCCATTCCTGCCTTAAATTTTTCAAAAGACTTGCCCAAGCTTTCCCCGCCATCAAGAAATCCTATTTGGGACCAGATATCATACGGTCTGTTTGCTGCAGGTGTACCTGTTGCAATAATCCGCCTTTCAAACATCTCTGATATTGAAAGAAAACATTGTGTAAGTTTTGACTCCGGATTCTTTATTTTTTGGCTCTCATCAAGTATCGCCCCCACTCTACAAGTAAGCAGGAAACTGGAAATTATGTCCTGATTGCTTGAGATTACCTCATAGTTTAGAACATATATTAAAACCGGAGAATTAAGTGCCACACTGTTACTTCTCCGATTGCCTGATAGTATCCTAGGAGTTATATGAGAGTGATTTCCTATTTCATCACACCAGTTTTGTACTAGAGTTTTCTTGGTCACTATGAAAACTGTATCAACCACATCATTCATCAACCAGTATAGGAGAATGTCTATTGCTATTTTGGTTTTCCCTAAACCTTGCTCATGAAATATGGCAGCATAGGACAGATCTCTTACGGCAAGAACCGCATCGAGCTGATACGGATAAGACTCGTGCTTACCCACAAGCCTCGGTGGTTTTCTCAGCCTAAATGCCATTTTTTCGCTTCACTGTTATATAGCCACAAGTCCAGAGTATCAAATACTACCAATTGAGCACGTCTTATCGACGCTTCATCGTGCGCAAAACGTAGTATCGATTTCGCGCGCTTAGCCCCTATACCTGTCGTTAGCAAAATAAATTGACTTTGCTCCCTTTGCTCCAAGTAATCAATAAAGCTCTTAACTTGGCTTTCAGTATGGGAATTGTCAAGATCGCCGTCTGTCTTCGCTTCAGCGATAATGAAATTTGGCTTGGCACCTTGGGATAAATCTGTTGCATATATGTCAGGGCGGTGTCCACCAACCAGAAAGGGAACTGGATCACCGGGCGACTCTTGAATATCACTTGTAACTTTCATATTGGGATACTTGGACGATATGAGCCTGATGCCACCTTTGATTAGCCTACGATGGTCAACACTCTCTGACATGGTTAATCTACCAAGTCGTCAAGTAATCGTTTCAACTGTTCAGACAAACTTTCAATTGATCGAATTTGTTCCTCAGAATTATCACTTTCTCTATTCTTCAAAGCCCGTACTTCAGAATACGGTATATCTGAAATTCGTCGCAGTAATACTTCAACCAATTGATACATTGTTGCAGATTCTAGAGTTGTTTTTTTGTTGGATGGCTTGTTTGTAGACTCTTCAAGATCGAGATGCTGACTTGCCTTTTCTATCGATTTTGGCCCACCCTTTATAAATATTTCCCTCGCATCCTTATTTTCAAGCACACGAGGGAGTTGTCTTACATCTTCCAAGCGATAAATATTTCCAAATCGAATCCAGCTACCAAAGTCATCCATGGTGAATCCTGCTGCAAATATAGAATCCTTTATTCCTGGTTTTTGCACTTCCACGAATCCACTGAATCTGTCAATTTGAAATTCCGCGTCCTCATCCACTTTATCCCTGTAATACTCATTCATGTCATGATACGCATCGATTTGTCTTTCAATATTATTTCTTCTGCCGCCACATAAAGCGATTATCTCTGCATAATCCATAAATTCCTGATTGCGAAGATAGTGCAAATATCTTGCTTTTTCATATGCTGGCCACTCTCGTGCTCCGACAAGATGTGCAGAAACTCTTATCTTTTCAATGTCGGTCTGCGAATACTCCTGAAGCACCGTGGCCTTAATCTTCGACCAGTCGACTTCTTTACGCTCGTCTGTTTTTAGTAGTTCCTTGTATATCGCAAGTCGAGTATTTCCATCTATGCAGGTGTATCTGCCATCGTGAGCAATTACTGTTATGGGGGCCATAATTCCCCGACTAGCCAATATGGAGTCTCGCAAATTGTTGTAGGACGAAGCAGAACCATTTTCTGTCGCAGATTTAAGAGCAAAGGCAATGCGTTCCGCTGTCAGTGTTCCGTACTTTTCTAGAGCCTTTGCTATTCTCGGATTATCGTGATCGTAATCGACTAATTCCACATCTAGTTCGACTAAATGTTCTTTCATGAGACTGCCTCCCTTTAATACAGAAAAATTGCCTGCGTCCGTCGCGGAACCCATCGGGAGGATAACCCAATACATGCCTCGGCGGAAGAATCGGGGCCAACGCGATGCCGCCATCTGTGCTACCATCCGCTACCCCAAATCAGGGGACTGCCATCAAATGAATGAACTGAACGGAAAGACCGTCGTAATCGTCGGCGGCACTGCCGGCATCGGCCTGGCCGCAGCGAAAGCGGCGGCCGCGGCGGGAGCGAAAGTCTGGGCCGCGGGCCGCAGCGAAGCTCATCGCAACAAGGCCGTCGCAGCGGCCGCCGGAACCTTTGCGGTGCGCGAGGCGGACATTCATGACGCGCAAGCGCTCGAAGCGCTGTTCCGTGAAGCCGGCCGCATCGACCACCTGGTTCTCTGCGCCATCGGCGGCGAGCGCACGCTCAAGCCTTTCCTGGAGCAGACCGAAGAACAATTCAAGGCCGCCTACGGCAAACTCTGGGGTTATGCCAAGGCGGTGCGGGTCGGCGCGCCCTTCCTGGCCGAAGACGGCTCGATCACGCTGGTCAGCGGCTCGCCGGCGCGCAAGATCAAGCCGGGACAGTCGGCGCTCAGTTGCGTCGGCGGCGCCGTCGAGAATCTCGCGCGTTGCCTGGCGGTTGAAATGGCGCCGGTCCGCGTCAATATCGTATCTCCCGGCACCATCGACACGGCGATGTTCGACTGGATGGGCGACGCCAGGGAAGAACGCCTCAAGGCCGTCACCGGAAGCCACTTGATCCAGCGCGCCGGCACGCCGGAAGAAGTGGCCGAAGGCGTACTTTTCGTCATGAACAACCGCTTCGTCACCGGCACTACCGTCGATGTGGACGGCGGCCGCATTCTCAGTTAACCGGAATTCGCAAACAGGCTGTCAGCAACCATGAACAAGATGATCAAGGAAATCCCCGGCGCCGCCGAGGCGCTCGACCCGGACATGCGCCTGCTCGAAGCCATCGCCGCGCGGCGCTCGGTGCGCGGTTTTCTCGACCGGGAAGTACCGCCCGAGACGATGCGGCGCATCTTCGACATTGCCCGGCAGGCGCCGTCGAACTGCAATGTGCAGCCCTGGAAGGTCTATGTCGCTTCAGGCGCGCTGAAAGACCGCCTGCGTCAACAGATGTACGACAACACCGCCAATGGCGTGGCGCCGAATCCGGACTACGAGTATCGCGGCGACTTCCGCGACGAGTATCGCGTACGGCAGGTGGAATGCGCCGTGGCCCTGTATTCCGAAATGGGAATCGGCAGGCACGACCGCGAAGGCCGCATGCGCGCCGTATTGCGCAATTTCGAATTCTTCGACGCGCCCCATATCGCATTCGTCGGCATGAATCCGGCGTTCGGCACGACCGTCGCGGTCGACGTCGGCATGTACGCCCAGACCCTGATGTTGACCATGGTCGCCTTCGGCCTGCATAGCTGCCCCATGGGAAGCATGCGCAACTACCCGGACCTGATCCGGGAAGCCTTCGATATCGGGGACGGCACCAGGATCCTGTTCGGCATCAGTTTCGGCTACGAGGATGCCGCGGTTCCCGCCAACGCCACCCGCACCACGCGCGCGGACCTGGACGAGAACGTCGTTTTCCGCTCCGAATGAAGGCGGCGGGGATAATGACTTGGCGCTGAAACCCGTAATCCTGCTGCACGATCTCGACAACCGGATGGTGGATCGCTGGGCGCGGCTGATCGGCGAAAGCGGGCGTTACGCGACCATCAACACCTATAACGAAACCCACGCCCGCGAGGCCATTCGCCAATACAACCGCGGTTTCGGACTGCTCACCAACCGCCTGGCTTGCCTGATCACGGGCTGGAACAGCCATCGCCGTCCGGCGGAGCAATTGCTTTTCCGTTTGCGGCGCGAAGAGCGGCGCAGTCCATTGCGCCGGCCGACGCCGGTCATCGTCGTCACCGAAGACCATCGCGGGGATCTGAAAACCGAGGCCCTCGACCCGGAACACGGCCGCGCGAGCGCCTATCTCGACGCGGACGATTTCGAGAACACGCTGGTGAACCTGCTCGACCGCATCGTGTTCGAACAAGGCGCGGACGAACTCAATTCCATCGCATACGCCAGGCTCCGCCGCGATTCCCGCACGGTGTGACATTAAGTCGCAATTCAGCGATTGCATTCAATCCAATCAATTGGCAGTCTAGTCGATTGAATTCGCCAACAAGTAACCAGGGGGGCACTCATGTCCAGAACCATGCTACTTCGTACCGCATTGCTTGCCGCCGCGTTCGCATTGCCGGCCGCCCAGGCCGCCGATCTCGACGCCATCGGCACCTACGATTTTCCGAGTTCCGCTTCGGCTGAAGCCCAGGAGTACTTTATCCAGGGCGTGGGATTCCTGCACAGCTTCGGCAGGACCCAGGCGCGCGAGGCGTTCATCAAGGCGCAGGAGCTCGACCCGGATTTTGCGCTGGCCTATTGGGGTGAAACCTTCACCTACCAGCATCCCTTTTTCGGCCCGGTGGACGAACGGCCCGGCCAGGCGCTGATGAAGCTTGGTTCGACCAAGGAAGAGCGGCT
>CAZUSL010000178.1:0-17835 GCA_964622925.1 uncultured Pseudohongiella sp.
ACATCACGGATCACGCCCGCACGATCCGACTCCCGCATGCTCAACACCACCTCCGCGCTCGACAAGACAACCCCTCCTCACAGAAAAAGGGGACACTTTAGCTTTGCGCAAAGGGGACATTACTGCTTTGGGCTAACAGCAACGCCCGATGCCAATTTATCGTTTACTGACAAGGAGTTCGACGAATGATAATTATTCGCATTTACTGAAGACTCCTCTTCAGTTTGCTTCCTGTGCCCGGGCGCCGCGGAGAATGTTCGTCAATCCATAATTGCCTTCGTGGCAGGCATATTCATAGAGGTGTCCGGCAACCTTGGTCATGGGTATCAGCGCCGTGACCTTGTCGCTGAATGTGGCCGGGTCGTCGATAGTGAATTCGTATTCGATCGTGTCGTGAGATATGCGGGTGAACTTCTCCGTAAGCACCTTGTGGTAAGAGTCGCCCCAGGCAATTCTCGGTTCCATGAAGCTACCGGTGAGCGCATTGAAATTCCTCGTTTCCACGACCAGGGTTTCGCCGTCGTAATAGCCGCGGGAATCGCCCGACCACAAGCGGATGCCGTCATCGAGCGCCGGGCGGTCGCCGATGGGTACGATTCTGGCGTCGTGAATCATTTCGGTCAGTAGTACGATATGATCCCTGTTCTGGAAAATCTGGATATTGTTGTTGTAGAGACTGGGAAAGATCGGAGCGCCGGAATTGAACCCGACCAGGCAGCGCTCTGACAAACCCCGGTCTTCCGGTCCATCGCTCGCAATTCCGCCAACGGTAAATCGGACGGGACGCTCCCCGGGAATCTCGGTCACTCCGGACGCATCGCTTTCCTGAATCACGGCTCCTTCCGCGAGTGGCGGGAATCGGCCGTTCGAAGGATAGGTAATCAGGGAAGTTCTCACATTCTCCTGTAATCCCGCACTTTCCACCCAGAAATCGTTATAGCCGCCAACTCCGACTTGAGGCCTTCCTCCGCCTGTGGTTCGTTCCGTATTGGCGGCGATCGCGGCTTCCCGCTGCGCCGTCAGTTCCGCGACTTCCTCTGGCGTGTAAAACGCCTTCTCGCCTAATTCGACCGGGCGTTGCAGGGGGGTATTCGAGGCATAGTTCCAGACTCCCCGAAAATCGGGATGGCCGAACTCGGTCCTCGGAACTTCGTAATCCGTTTGTGCGTCGACGCCGGAGGCGAGCGCCAGCAGCGGAAAGACTCCGAACAACAGGGATTTGATGGAGTTCATGAGCGTCACGGTAGCACTCGGAAATTGACGACTCAACGAAAGAAATTAAACGCTCGGCGCGGGGCCGCTATGCCATCGAACCGGGATTCCCCTCGTATTCGAGTACGCCATGCAGAAAGATATCGGTCGTGTGATCGCACAGAATGTCGAACTGGTCCTGATCGAATGAGATTCCCAGGGTTTTCTCCAGCAACGGCCTTACCAGAAAAGGATAGGTCAGCAGACTGACCAGAGACATGGCCACCTTGTTCAGATCGAGTTCCTTTCGCAGCCGGCCGTTCTTCCTGTCGTTCTCCAGGGCTTTCCGCAGCGCCGGCGCCATGACTTCACTGAGTCTGGTCGAGGTGACTTGATGAACCGACCCCTGACCGAGGATGCCTTCCTTCAAAATGAAAACCGGATACCAGGGATTATCGTACAAGGTCTGCATCCACACCTTGATGAACTCGGTGATCGAAAGATCGTCGCGGGCGGCAATCTTCTTGAGCGCGTCCTCGACGGGCAGGGAGACTTTCTCCATCATGTCCCTGTACAGTCCAGCCTTGTTTCCGAAGTAATAATGCACCATTGCGGTATTGACGCCGGCATGCGCCGCAATCTGCCGAATCGATACGGCCCGGTATTCGTAGCTGCTGAATAATTCTTTGGCTGCATGCAGCAGCCGATCGCTTACCGGGTCGTCGGCGGAATCGGCCGGCCGGCCAGGAGAGTGTTTCGTCTGTACATTGCCCGAAGTCATTATTGCCTCGAAAGCAGACGATTGAGTTCCAATTAAACAATTAGTTAACTGAAAAGCAACTTTTTTCGCTCACTTTGGGACATTGGCGCCCGGCTTCACTTACTCTCTGAAAACCAGCCATTGCGTATCGAAGCGCGGGTACGCCCGACAGGAGCCATGGGCATGAATTCCAACAGCCTGACGTCCGTAATTGCATTGACCGTCTTCTTCGCTGTCGCCGGTTCCGGCGCCATCGCTATCGAGGAACCGGTACCGCTGACCTCCGGACTTGTTGCGGGAGTCGAGCTCGACAGCGGCGTTCGGGTGTTTCGAGGCATACCGTTCGCGGCGCCGCCAGTGGGAGATCTGCGCTGGAAAGCGCCCCGGCCGCCGATTCCCTGGAAGGGCGTATTGGAAGCGGATTCCTTCGCGCCCGTATGCATGCAGCAACGGACTGCCGCGCTCATGAGTGAAGACTGCCTTTATCTGAATGTCTGGACAAATGCGCAATCGGCGAATGAAAGGCGTCCCGTCATGGTCTGGATACATGGCGGCGGCTGGTCCAGTGGCGCGGGAGCCAATGTGGGCTCGTTCAGCACCGGAATTACCGGCACCTATGACGGCGAGGCGTTTGCTGGAAACGGCGTCGTGCTGGTTTCGGTGAATTACCGTCTTGGCGCGTTCGGCTTCATGGCCCATCCCGAGTTGTCGGCCGAATCGGATCGCGGGGTCTCCGGAAACTACGGAATCCTCGACCACATCGTGGCGCTTGAATGGGTGCGGGACAACATCGCGGGGTTCGGCGGAGACCCGGACAACGTCACGATATTCGGCGAGTCGGCCGGAGGCGCCAGTGTCTATGCCTTGCTGGCGACTCCGCTGGCTTCGGGACTGTTTCACAAGGCCATCGGCCAGAGCGTCTGGGTCACTACCGGAAACATGACTCATCTGAAGCGCAATAACGGCCTTTCGGACAGCGCGGAATCCCGCGGCCGGCAAGCTGTCGCGGCCAAGCTGGACGAGTTGGGCATCGCAGGCGATGGCGATCTGCTTGCGACCATGCGTTCGCTCTCAGCCGATGACGTGCTGAACATGCGGCACCAGGTCTCGCTGGTCGAAGACGGCTGGATGTTTCCCGATTCGCCTGCGCGAATATTCGCGCAAGGTACCCACAACGTCGTGCCTCTGCTGGCCGGCAGCAACGACGGGGAAGGGCTGCTTTTCGTCAATCGGGAGAATTCATTTGCAACCGCCGCCGAGCAAAGGGCCGCCAGGGAAGCCGAGTTCGGAGAATTCGCGGGTGACTTGCTGGACTACTATGTAGCGCAGTCCGATGAAGAAGTGCTGACCGTGGATATCGACTACAACAGCGACTCCTGGTTTGCCAGGCCCACCAGGGAGGTAGTTCACGCCATGGCGAAAACCACTGCGAGCAGCTTCATGTACGTGTTTACGCGTAATCTGCAGGATCCGACACAGCGCTCGCCCCATGCCATGGAACTGCGTTACGTATTCGACGAATTACCCGAAAGCGCAGGAGAAGTGGACCGGAACATCGCGCGACTCATGAACGACTACTGGACGCAATTTGCGGCAACCGGCAATCCCAATCGTTCGGGATTGCCGGTCTGGCCCGGTTATGAACTCGAAACGCAACAGCACCAGATCATCGGCGTCGAGGTCGGTCAAGGATCCTTTTTCCGCAAGGACCAGCTCGACGAACTCGATCGTTATCTGGACGACCGATACGACTCCGCCGAACGGTAACGCCGAAATTACGGCGCTCCCGAATCGACGAACTTCATCTGCATGTTGGCGATGAACATTTCTTCCCAACTTTGATCGCCCCAGGTAACCGAGGCGTTCGGGTCCGGATTGTCGGGATTGGTCGGCGAGTTGTCGAATGCGCCTTCGACCAGAATCGTGGTTCCCGCCGGAACGAATTTGGGTTCCGCCAGGTAATAGGTCATCTGCCAGTTGAAATCGTAATTCGGCACTGACAACAAGGGCTCGCGACTGCCGTCCGGATAGATGGCCGTCCATTTCATCCGCTTCCCGCGGACATGCATGTGCGGATAAAAACTGATGACTTCGGCATCCCGGGGAATCACCCTCGCGCGGACCACCTCGTGGTCGCCTTCATTGGGAGGAATCAGGAAATCATTGGCCAGCAGGCCGCCATCCTGCAATTCCTCCGTTGGCACAAAGCCGTCTTCGGGGAAATAGACGCCGAACTCCGAGTTGTCGGTCGTGGCCCTGCCATTGGTGGTGTAATGCATCTGGAACACCATTCTCGAGCCGGCCGGCACGAATTGGCCCGTATTTTCCTCGAAGAATCTCGCGTTGTTGCCAGGGATATAGGCGGGAAGATTGATGCCTCTCTCTTCCGGGCTTCTCGATCCCTGTCCGGTTTCGCAAGGAGTGGGACAAATGCCGATTTCAGGGCCTGAAGCGCCCGGCGGGACCGCCCGGGCGAGAATGTGGTGAACCACGCTTCTGTCTCCCGGAATCAGATCGGTTCCCTTGACCCAGCTATCCCCCTCGAACTCGAAGCCCGAATCCACCCAGATATATTCCATCACTCCCGTTGCGGGAACTTCCTGGGGCGGGATACTCACGACAACATCGGGTTCGCCCAATGGCCACTTGGTGTCCGGCCAGTCTACGGACGCCAGGGGATCCGGCCCCGCGTCCTTTTGCGCGCCGGCGTCGATCCAACTGATCAGTTTCAGGGTTTGCTCCGCCGACAGGTGGCGGGCAATTCTTACATCGCCGATATGGGGGTCGATCTGTCCCGGGGGCATACGCTTGGTCATCACTACTTCGCGTATCATCGGAGCCCAGCCCTGAATCATCAGGTGGCTGTCCATGGCGAATGGGGCGATTCCCATATCGCGATGGCAATTCGAGCATTTCTCGACCAGCATCGGGGCGATGTCCCGGCTATACGAAACCGGAGTGCCGTCATATCGTTCTATGGCGGAGAAATCGATTTCACAGCCGGCAAACTCCGTTGCTTCGCCACTCACCTTCATGCCTTGGGAAATCTCGCGCAATGCCGGATCCAGTCCCCGCACGGAGCCGCGATACAATACTTCGAATCGTTCCGGATCCAGTACGACGGCTTCGCCGATGCCGGTTACTCCGAGCGCATGGGAAACGACCTGACTCTCATCCATCAGCAGCGGCAGGTCCGTACCGTATTGCGTTGCCTGCCGGAGCAAGCTATCGCGATTCCGGTCGCCGGTGACGTTGATCATCATGAATTCGAAGCCGTTACCGGCATATTTGTTGTCGACTACGCTATATTGCGCCAGCGTGGTGGCAAATGAACTGCAATCGGCTCCCTGGGCCAGCAGCACAACCGCATCCTGGTAGTTGTAGCGCCCCATCTGATGGAAGTTGCCGTTCTGGTCGAGCAAGGCAAAATCGCCGACTCGCTCCTGGGCATACAGGGAATGCGCCGCGACGAGGAATGTGGCCGCCAACAGGATTTTCTTCATGGTTCAAGCCCTCTGGAAATCACGTCGCCGGGTCATGTGATCATCACTGACGCGGCGGCAATCTTGTCACCTGATCCTTCGGGTTCCAGGACCAGCCTATCAAACCCGCGGTTCGTCCGAAACCGCGATAATTAAACAAGTCCGCGTTTCAGAAACTTAGCAGAGCCCGGGCATAGATACGTCTGCCTCTCGGATCGAAAGTGTTTATATCGAAATTGTTCAATGACGTAACCTCGCCTTTTTCGATATAGGGAAGTTCCGCTTCAAACAAGTCCAGAACGCCCACGGTGAAAGTCGTCGAGCCGAAACGGGGATTATCCCAGTCGTGGGTATAGGAGTACTGAACGTCCAGGGATTGGTAGGCCTCCACCCTGCGGCTGGCGAGCGACCGAATCAGGTCGTTGCCATCGACGTATACCGCTTCGTAGCCGAGGTTTTCGTAGCTGCCGATGTGACGGTTGATCGCCGTGAAACTGTGATCTCCCCGCGTCCAGTTGAAGGTTATGAAACCTCTGTTGTCGGGCAGCGACAGCAATGTGGCGCCACCGTCGCCCGTGGTGCCGGCGGCATCGGTTACGCCGGTGCCGTTGAAGCCCTGGTCGAATCCCGGCAGGCCGGTGATCTCATATTGGCGCACATGGGTATAGTCCAGCCCGATCCGAAAATCGCCGAGATTGTTGGCCCAGGTGTACCCAAGCCGCACATCCACGCCGTCGCTGACGATGTTGCCGGCGTTGACAGACTGAAGTTCCACCGATACCAGGTCGGCGTCGGCAAACTTTCGCTCTACCTTGGGCACAACGTAGAGTCTGGGATCGACCACGCAGTTGAGACGTTCGTCGGAATCGGCTCCATACCGGGCCGCAATCTCATCCGGGTTGCAGGGAGTGAACGGCGATGGTGCGCCATCCGCCAGCGAATCGTGGGTCACATAGTTCGCCGGATTGCCGACGGCCGCGTCGAACCGGGCAACTTCGGCCTCCACCACGGAGGAGGGCTGCTCGGACACGACCCGGTCAACGAAGTCGAAGCGCCAGAAGTCCATCTGCACCGAAGCGCCTTCGAGACTTCCCTCGACCGGCGCCCAGATGAACCCCGCGCTGTAGGTGTCGGCCCTCTCGTTGCCGAGATTCGGGCTTGGGATGCCGAAATTGACCAGCCGCTCGGACTCGCCGTTGGCTACCGTTGCCGACAGCAAGCCGGCGCGCACTTCCTGGCGCGCCAGGGGGTCGATGAACGATTGTCCGGCGCTTGCCCGGCCAACAAAGATCAATTCCATGTTAGGCGCCCGGAACGACTTGGAATAAGAAGCCCGCAGCAGCAGGTCTTCGCGCGGCCGCCAACTGATAGCCGCTTTCGGACTCAATTCGCTGCCGATCGCACCACCGTAATCTTCGAAACGCACCGCCAGTTGCGACTCCACGTTTTCGAGAAAAGGCAATGAAACTTCCGCGAGCATCGCGTCCACATTCCTGCTGTTGTCGAATGACCGGGTGATATAGCCGCCGAAATTATTGTCATTGCTGACATAGTAAGTTTCAGCCACTTCCGTCAGACCAGCGCCGTAAGACAGGATGGCGTTGGGATGTCCCGGTTCGATCAGCGGGTAGGAGCGGCTGACCTGCTGAAAGTCCCGATGCTGGTAACCGACGGCGAATGCCGCCGGACCGCCGCTCATCTCAAAAAGTTCTCCGGACACCAGCGCGTCGAAGACGCCCAGGGTGTTGGTCCGGTCCGATACCGGCACTATCGGCGACATCCAGTCGAGCAACTCCTTGCTGTTGCTCAAATTCGGGTCGGTGACCGAGGTCAGCAGCGGATTGAAAAACTGGCAGCCGCCCTGACCCTGGTTGCTGCTGGTCAGCGCCTGGGAAATGCTTTCCCGCATCATCCACGGATAGGAAGGCGCCACGACCAGAAAAACCGATGCCCCGACAAGCCGCCAATACAGTTCCGAATCGAGATTGAAATTCGAAATGCCGTTTGGTGTGCAATTCGGCCCGCCCAGCCCGTTCGCCGCCAATTCCATGCGGTCTCTCTGGAAAGATCTGTCCAGGCGGTAAACATCGCTCCGGCTCCAGGAATAGGAAACGTCGTATCTCATTGGACGATCCATGAACTCGAAGTCGCCCTCGAAACCTCCCTGAAACGATTCATGACGCAAATCGGTGGTTTCGTAGCTTCGGTCGCCCGGTCTGGGGACCTCGGATATGTACTCGACAAAAGCGGGTGAGCCCGGCCCGCCGTTGGCAGCGTCAATTGGAGCGTTGGTGATGGTCGGTATGGAGTTTCCGGCAATCGCCGCGAATGCGCCCAGTTGCGCCGCCGAACCCAATGGGTGATTGGTCGTGCCGTAGGGCGGCAGGTGGTATGGACCGATTCCGACCACGTTGACGGTGCCGTCATCGGAGCGATTGGTGCTCTGGTCCGATACCTGGAGCATTGAGTAAAAACTGAATTGCTCGCTGAACGAGTGGTCGAAAGAAAGCACCACCGAGGATCGGGTTTGCGCAGGCAGCAGATACTCGTACTGCGATACATCGTCATAGCAGCCCGATTCCGGATTGATGTCCCGGCTGTTTCGAGTGGAAACCTGGAATCCGAGTTGTGTACAGAGAGGATCCGTGTATTCGATTCCCGACGCGCCCGTCGATGCCTTCAGGTCGGTGAGAGGTTGATTGATATATGCCGGATTCACTGAAAAGCCCAGACTGGGGACGGCAATGATTCGGGTGTTGTTTTCAACCACCGACGAGTCGGGACCGAAATTGGATGCGGCCGCCGCGGGCACCGCGTCTCGTTCGAAGAATTCACCGGCAAGCACCAGGTGCGTGGCCTGATCGTCGCTGGCCCACCCCCAGATCACGCTGGCCGTCTGATCCATTGTGGATCCTTCCCCGGCGATTTGCTGCACGTCGCCGTACACTTCCAGCCCTTCGAAATCCGTGCGCATGATGACGTTCACCACACCGGCAACCGCGTCGGAGCCATAGAGAGCCGAACCGCCGTCGGTAAGCACTTCTATACGCTCGGTCATTACGATCGGAATGGTGTTCAGGTCGACGAATTCACTGCCGTCAAGGGTCACCCCGGCTACCGGGGTAACCCGTTTGCCGTTCACCAGCGTAAGGGTGGAGTTGGTGCCCAGATTTCGCAGATTGATATTCGACGTGGCACCGGAAATTCCGTTGCCGGAACTCCCGTTGGTATGAGTCGTCGAACCCTGGTTGATATTGAGATTCTTGATGACGTCCCAGATACCGGCAGCCCCTTGCTGTTCGATATTGGCCCGGTCGACGATCGTGACCGGAGACGGCGCGTCGACCGGAGTGCCTCTGATCAGCGAACCGGTTACCAGAACCTCTTCGATTTCGGTGACATTGTCTTGCCCCAGAACTGCCGGGCCGTTTCCGGCGAGTGCGGCGAAAACACAGCTAGTGATCCACTTGCGCTTTGCGGGAAGTTCTCTGATCTTCATGACTGCTCCTCTCTTGATACTCCGTACGTCCGAGTCCTTTGAAGGGATCGCCAAGGCAAGACTGCTGATTCAACTGCCTACAGAAATCATTGATTTTCTTTTGATTGATCGTAAAGCAAAGGTCTCTTTTGGAACGGTTGTTTCGGGGTTGAATTGTTCTTTCCAGTTTGTAGCACCGGGGTTTCAGCCTAGCAATAACAATAATTAAACGGTTGGGCGCAAGCTTGACAATTTTCTTGTCGATGTTATGTTGAGCGGCCCTCTCGGACGCGCGGAACCGGAAGCCAGGGGACGGGTTTTCGGCTCCTTGAGCGACGCCGGTCTGGACGAATCAAACCCCGTTTCATGTATGTTCCCAGGCAAGGTGATCCGCGCCGGGAGTGAAACCGTTTCAAGACCGGACAGAGATTCGATGAGCAAATTGCCGGCGGCCGGATATCCCGAAAAGACAGGGCTTTACGATCCCGCGCAGGAGAAGGACTCCTGCGGCGTCGGTCTTGTCGCCGACATCAAGGGCCGGCCCAGCCACCAGATCATGCTCGACGCCTTCCATGTCAATTCGCGCATGGATCATCGCGGCGGCTGCGGTTTCGAGGCGAATACCGGCGACGGCGCCGGCATCCTGGTCGGCCTGCCTCACGGATTTTTCCGCAAGATCGCTCATGATGAGCTCGACGGCGAATTGCCGCCGGACGGCAGGTTCGCGGTCGGCAATATCTTCCTGCCGCGCATCGAAGAAGAGCGCGCTTTCTGCCGCAAGGCGATCAACGAGATGGTCGCCGCCGAAGGCCAGACCCTCGTCGGCTGGCGGCCCGTGCCCGTCGATGCCGAAGGCGCCGATGTCGGCCCCGCGGCGCATGCGGCCCAGCCTCGCATCGAGCAGGTTTTCATCGCCGCCGCCGCCGGGCTCAAGCAGGACGCCTTCGAGCGCGCGCTGTACGTCATCCGCAAGCGCTTCACCCATGCGCTGCGCAACGACGCCTCGCTGAGCGAACGCAAGCTGCTTTACGCCTGCAGCCTGTCGAGCAAGGTCATCGTCTACAAGGGTATGTTGACCCCGGGACAACTCTTTCCCTTTTACAAGGACCTGACCAATCCGGAGTTCGCCACGCACATGGCGATGGTGCATTCGCGTTTCAGCACCAACACTTTCCCTTCCTGGGACCGCGCCCAGCCGAACCGTTTCATGAGCCACAACGGCGAGATCAACACCTTGCGCGGCAACGTCAACTCCATGGTGGCGCGACAGGGCACGATGATCAGCGATGCTTTCGGCGCCCGCCTGCCGGCGGTCTTTCCCGTGATCGACGACGACGTTTCCGATTCGGGCGCTTTCGACAACGCCCTCGAATTGCTGCTGCTCGCTGGCCGCTCGCTGGCGGAAGCGACCATGATGATGATTCCGGAAGCCTGGCAGTCGGACCGCAACATCGAGCCGACACGCAGGGATTTCTACGAATACCATTCGGCGCTGATGGAGCCCTGGGACGGCCCGGCCTCGATCGTATTTTCCGACGGCCACTATATCGGCGCCGTGCTCGACCGCAACGGCCTGCGGCCGAGCCGTTATTACATCACCCACGACGACAAGTGCATCATGGCTTCCGAAGTCGGCGTGCTGCCGGTGGACCCGGCCAATGTCCGATCCAAGGGACGCCTGCAGCCCGGCCGGATTTTCCTGCTCGATTTCGAACAGGGCCGGTTGATTCCCGACGAGGAAGTGAAAAGCGACATCTGCGGCCGGCGGCCTTACGGCGAATGGCTCGCGGTGGAAAAGGTCGTGCTCGAGGACTTCACCCGAGGCAGTGCGGCCCATTCGCTCGAAGGCGAGGATCTGCTGCCGCGCATGCAGGCCTTCGGCTATACCAGCGAAACCATCCAGTTCATGTTGCTGCCACTGGTGACCGAGGCGCGCGACCCGCTCGGCTCCATGGGCAACGACACCGCCCTGGCCTGCCTGTCCGACAAGCCGCGCATGATCTACGACTATTTCAAGCAGTTGTTCGCACAGGTCACCAATCCGGCGATCGATTCGATCCGCGAGGAAGTGGTGATGTCCCTGCGCTGCTTCATCGGCCCGGAGGGCAACCTGCTCGAAACCACGCGCGAACAAGCGCATCGGCTGAGCGTCGACCATCCGATCCTGTCCAATTACCAGCTCGCCGAAATCCGCGACATGGACTATCGCGGCATGCGCAGCCGGGTCATCGACATTACCTATGAATCCCAATCCGATCCAGGTCTCAAAACAGCATTCCAGGAGGCGTTGCAACGCATCTGCCAGGAGGCTTCGGACGCGATCCACGACGGCTATTCCTTCATCATCCTGTCGGACCGGGCGATCTCCCGCGACCGCGCGCCCTTGAGCGCATTGCTTGCCTGCGGGACGGTGCATCATCATCTCGTGCGCAATCACCAGCGCACCCAGATCGGCCTCGTCGTCGAGACCGGTGAAGCCCGGGAGGTGCATCATCATTGCCTGCTGACGGGCTATGGCGCCGACGCCGTCAATCCCTACGTGGCCTTCGAAGCCTTGTGGAAGGCCAACGGCGACGGCCTGCTCGGCGACGGCTACCGCGACGAGGACGCGCTCGTGGCCGCCTACAAGAAAGGCGTCGCCAAGGGCATGCTCAAGGTCATGGCGAAGATGGGCATCTCCACCTTGCAGTCATACAAGGGCGCGCAGATCTTCGAGGCCGTGGGCCTCGCGGACGAAATCATCGAGCGCTGCTTCACCGGCACCGCCAGCCGCGTGCAAGGCGTCGACTTCGACGTGCTCGAGACCGAATCGCTGCGCCGCCACCGCATCGGCTTCCCGCTGCGCGAAAGCGAGCGCCTGCCGGTATTGAGCAATCCCGGCGATTTCCATTGGCGCAGCGGCGGCGAAACCCACATGTGGAATCCCGACACGATCTTCAATCTGCAGATCGCCGCCCGCGGCAACAATGCCGAGGCCTACCATACCTTCGCCCGCTTCGCGAACGAGGAAGCGGCCAAGCGCGCGACCTTGCGCGGCCTGCTGCAATTCCGCACGGATGTGAACGAACCGGTTCCGCTCGAAGAAGTCGAGCCCGCGAAGGAGATCGTCAAGCGCTTCGCCACCGGCGCCATGAGTTTCGGCTCGATATCCGACGAAAGCCATCAGGCCCTGGCCGTCGCCATGAACCGCATCGGCGGCAAGTCGAATACCGGCGAAGGCGGCGAGGATCCGGCCCGGTACGAGCCGATGCCGAACGGCGATTCGAGCCGTTCGGCGATCAAGCAGGTCGCTTCCGGGCGCTTCGGCGTGACCATGTGGTACCTCGCGAACTCCGACGAATTGCAGATCAAGATCGCCCAGGGCGCCAAGCCCGGCGAAGGCGGCGAACTGCCCGGCCGCAAGGTCGACGAGAACATCGCCCGCATCCGCCATTCGACGCCGGGCGTGGGATTGATCAGCCCGCCGCCGCATCACGACATCTATTCGATCGAGGACATCGCCCAGCTCATCCACGATCTCAAGAATTCCAACCGCCGGGCGCGCATCAGCGTCAAGCTCGTGTCCGAAATCGGCGTCGGCACCATCGCGGCCGGCGTGACCAAGGCCAAGACCGACCATCTCGTGATCGCCGGCCACGACGGCGGCACCGGGGCCTCGCCGCTGACTTCGATCAAGCACGCCGGCCTGCCCTGGGAACTCGGCGTGGCGGAGACCCACCAGACCCTGGTGATGAACAATCTGCGCTCGCGGGTCGTCCTGCAGACCGACGGGCAACTCAAGACCGGCCGCGACGTGGCGGTCGCCGCCTTGCTCGGCGCCGAGGAATTCGGTTTTTCCACCGCGCCGCTGATCACCCTCGGCTGCATCATGATGCGCAAATGCCATCTGAATACCTGCCCGGTGGGAATCGCCACCCAGGACGCGGACCTGCGCCGCAAGTTCCGCGGCAAGCCCGAGCACGTCGTCAATTACATGTTCATGGTGGCCGAGGAATTGCGCGGCATCATGGCGCAGCTCGGCCTGCGCACGGTCAACGAAATGATCGGCCGGGTCGATCTGCTGCAAACCGACGCCGCGCTCAGCCACTGGAAGGCCAGCGGACTCGATCTCAGCACCATCCTCGAACCGGCGCAAATCCTGTTCGAGGACACCGATGTCTATTGCAACCGCGAACAGGATCACGGCCTCGACAAGGCTCTCGACAACGAACTGATCCGGCTTGCGGAGCCGGCGCTCGAGCGCGGCGAGAAAGTGCGGATCGAGCGCGAAGTGAAAAATACCAACCGCGTGGTCGGCACCATGTTGTCGAACGAGATCGCGCGGCGCTGGAAGGAAAAGATGCTGCCCGAGGACACCATCGACATCCGCCTGCGCGGCTCGGCCGGCCAGAGTCTCGGCGCCTGGCTCGTCAAGGGCGTGCGGATCACCGTCGAAGGCGACGCGAACGACTATGTCGGCAAGGGCCTGTCCGGCGGCAAGCTGGTCATCTATCCGCCGAAGGAAAGCACGTTCAAGGCCGAGGAGAACATCCTCATCGGCAATGTCGTGCTCTATGGCGCCACCGGCGGCGAAGCCTATTTCCGCGGCGTGGCGGCCGAGCGTTTCGCGGTCCGCAACAGCGGCGCCCATGCCGTCGTGGAAGGCATCGGCGACCATGGCTGCGAATACATGACCGGCGGCCGCGTGGTCGTGCTCGGGCCCGTGGGACGCAACATGGGCGCCGGCATGAGCGGCGGCATCGCCTATGTCTGGGACCCGGACGCGCGCCTGCCCGCGCAATGCAACATGGGCACGCTCGGTCTGGAGACCGTGACCGCGGCGGAAGACATTCTCGAACTGAAGACCCTGATCGAAAATCACGCCAGGCATACCGGCTCGACCGTGGCCCGGCGCGTGCTGGACAACTGGGAGCGCAGCCTGGCGGAATTCGTCAAGGTCATGCCGACCGAATACAAGCGCGTATTGGCCGAACGCAAAGCCGCAACCGCCGCCTGAGCACAGGGAAGAATGGGCAAGCCGACCGGATTCAAGGAATTTCAGCGCGAGACCGAACCGTATCGCGACGCGCTCGAACGGCTGGTGGATTTCAAGGAGATCTACACCGAGCACCAGGAGCCCCTGCTGACCGTGCAAGGCGCCCGCTGCATGGATTGCGGCGTGCCTTTCTGCCAGTCCGAAGACGGCTGCCCGGTCTACAACCTGATTCCCGAATGGAACGACCTGATCTACAAGGGCAGATGGAAGGACGCCCTCGACCGTTTGCACAAGACCAATAATTTCCCCGAATTCACCGGCCGCGTCTGTCCCGCGCCCTGCGAAGGCGCTTGCGTGCTCGGCATCAACGAGCCGCCGGTGACGATCAAGAACATCGAATGCGCCATCGCCGACAAGGGCTTCGAGATGGGCTGGGTCACGCCGAAACCCCGCGCTCTCGATACCGGCCGCAAGGTGGCCGTGGTCGGTTCCGGACCGGCGGGACTCGCCGCCGCCGAGCAACTCAGCCTGCAGGGCCACCAGGTAACCGTCTACGAGCGCGACGACCGCATCGGCGGCCTGCTCATGTACGGCATTCCCAACATGAAGCTGGAAAAGGAACTCGTCGACCGCCGCGTGAACCTGCTGCGCGAGGAAGGCGTCGAATTCGTGGTCAACGCCGACGTCGGCGGCAATGGCGCAAACGGAATCGACGTGCGGCAGATGCTCGACGAGAACGACGCCCTGTTGCTGACCACCGGCGCCACCACGCCGCGGGATCTGCAAATCCCCTTGCGCGAAGGCCCCGGCGTGCATTTCGCCATGGAATTCCTGCTCAAGAACACCAGGAGCCTGCTCGACTCGGACCTGGCCGACGGCAATTACATCAGCGCGAAAGACAAGGACGTGATCGTCATCGGCGGCGGCGACACCGGCACCGACTGCATCGGCACCTCCCTGCGCCACGGCTGCCGCTCGCTCGTCAATTTCGAAATCCTGCCGAAACCGCCGGGCGATCGCGGACCCGACAATCCCTGGCCGCAATGGCCGATCATCTTCCGCGTCGATTACGGCCACGAGGAATCCGCCCGCAAGTTCGGCCGCGATCCCCGGGTTTACTCGATCTCAGGCAAGGAATTCGTGCGCGGCGACGACGGCGGCCTGCTCGGCATCGACACGGTAGAAGTGGATGCGAAATTCCAGGAGATTCCCGGCACCCGCAAGTTCTGGAAAGCCGACCTGATATTGCTGTCAATGGGCTTCCTCGGCCCCGAGCACTACGTCAGCGAACCGCTCGGCATCGAACTCGACCGGCGCTCGAACTACCAGGCCGAATACGGCGATTTCCGCACCAACGTGGAAAAGGTCTTCGCCGCCGGCGACTGCCGCCGGGGCCAGTCCCTGGTCGTACGCGCAATCTACGAAGGCCGCCTCGCCGCCGAGCGAATCGACCGGTTTCTCGCATTAGAATTTGAAAAATAGTATGTTGTACAAATTAAACCAAGAAAATAACGTTTTCAAAACGCTGGAGCCTCTTCCTTATAAAGATTTTTCAGATTTTGAAAAACATGAAAAGGAACTTGAAAATCTCTTAGCCGCAAATCTATTGGAGCAGCTCTATGAAGATAATCGTTTAATGACTATCTTTCAAGAGAGAGACTTGCAAAGTGAAGCAGACATTTATGCCTTAGACCAAAGTGGCGCATTACACATATTCGAGTTAAAGAGAAGTACTGCTGATAAGGGTGCTGTAACTCAAATTCTTGGATATGCTCAGAATGCGGGGCATTGGAGATACAACGAACTTCAGTCAATGTGGGGAAAGTACCCGGAGGAGCTAAAACAACATATTCATTCTGAATTAAAGGATGCACATAAGGAAAGTTTCGGTTTACATGAAACTTTACAAGAAGACCAGTTTAACGGAAAACAACACTTGGTTATAGTTGGAAGTTCCGCAGATACCTCACTTAGGAAATCAGTAGATTATTGGAAGAATAATGGAATTTCTATTGATTTTCTGCCATATCGAATCTTTGAGATAGAGAAACAGCTTTATTTCGAATTTTTCGCCCTGCCCTACGATTTCCACACAAATCCAATGGATACCAAAGGCGTACTTTTTGATACATGCAAATCTCATTATGAAGAGGGTATCTGGAGAATGATGGAAAACAAACGAGTTGAAGCTTGGGGGAATGCGAAAAAATTTGTTACTTATGTAAATCCAGGAGACACAATCTTCTTTTATCATCGAGGAGAGGGTCTTGCGGCGGCGGCAAAAGTGAACAATGGGAAAATCAAGGATTCAGAAGATGGATTATATAGGGATGTTGAATTTATTACTTCTACTCCAAAAAGGGGATCGAGAAAGAATAGATTTTTGCCTATTGGAGAAATACGAAAAATAACAGGCAAAAATTTTTTCTGGGCAAAAACCATTAAAGTTCCTTACTTATCAAGTAAAGAAGCTGAAAAACTAGCGAAAGAATTGAATACATTTCTAAATTCCGATGTATGAATAGCGATATTCTCGCTTGGGTAGATATGCACTTTTGAGGGAGACATGAAAAACAAAAACAAGATACAAAAATTGGGTTTAGTTAAACCTACTAAAGCGAATAACTACTGCGTGTTCTGTAATCAATTTGAGTACGATAAAAATATAGCATTCCATATGACAAAACGGGAAAATCTTTGTTCGATAATACATGAGGGATTCTTGTCTAAACAATCTCTTTCTGAAGAAGGATTGCCATCGATATATTTTGCTAAGAAAAGCTCTACATGCTTTGATAATTTTGGTAACAACATAATGTATGATATGGTTATTATCGCAGTTAAGTTTGATAATCTTGATCAAGATGGTATAGAAACAAATGATATGGATATTCGCGTGAATGAATCTATACAGCCAAAAATTTTGGCCTATTGCGAAGTTCAAGCGGGCTATAGGCGTTGAGACCCTTTCATGAGAAACCCACCCTAGCGCCCCGGCAATGCTCATCTGCACTGATAGGACACCCATTGCTCATCGTTGCCAACGATGTGGTGAAAGGCGGTTCGAGGATTGAGGTGGGTGTCCCATAGCATCTCACTTCAGAGGTAACTCGGTTATGCGACAGCCTCTAAAGTCACTTGATGAAGTAATGGAACGAGACGAGAGAAATCGGCATTTCGTCGTAGTAAACTCGGAAACAGGTGAAGAACGACCCTTCACATTGGAGGATCTGCATAGTGATATTCGGGCAATTCATTTGGTTGAGACCGTTCCAATCAAGGTTCGCGAGCAGTTCGATATTGTTCTAAACCTACTTCTGTATAGTTGGTTTGTTTATGATTTTTCCTCATCGGCCTTCATGTTGGCCAATGCCACTGTGGAGATGGCGCTAAATCTAAAGTGCGAGAAAGAAACGGGAGTCAAGTCAAGCCGAAGCCCTGGGCTGAAAAAATTGCTTAAACATGCCGTCAAATCCGACTGGATTGTGGATGGCGATTTCTCGCACTTGGATGAGGCGAAATACTGCCCGAACGGTACGAAGTACTGTAAGACGCTTCCCGACGTATTGCCTGACCTGAGAAATTCTCTCGCGCACGGCAGCAGTTTCTTAACCATTCCGATGAACGCTGTTGGAATGGTCGATATAAACGCGCATGTTATTAACGCTCTCTTCAAGCATACTCCGAATGTGACTGGATGACGCTGACAGTAGCTGATGCCACACCGACCACTCGCGATGGGTGTCCCATGGAATCTCAGGGGAGATTCCGCGATCACTTGCACCCTCCAATATGCTATTGACCTTTTTGACCGTATCCCCGTAATTAGAACCGGGCGTGATGTGGGATTTCCCTGTATGTTTGACAGGAGGAGATCCCGACATGAAGAGGAAACGGTATACGGAGGAGCAGATCATATCGATCCTGAAGGAGCACGAGGCCGGCGCCT
>CAZUSL010000179.1:0-23730 GCA_964622925.1 uncultured Pseudohongiella sp.
CGACCTGAACAATATCCGCGCTTTTCTGCCCGGCTCCCTGCTGGATGTGCGGCCGATTCGCGATTCCCAGCACCTGGAAGGCCAATATCTCGAATTCAAATTGATCAAGCTCGACCGCAAGCGCAACAACGTGGTGGTCTCCCGCCGCGCCGTGCTCGAATCGGTCAGTTCGGAAGAACGCGAAGCCCTGCTCGAGAAGCTGGAAGAGGGCATGTTCATCAAGGGCGTGGTCAAGAACCTCACGGAATATGGCGCTTTCGTCGACCTCGGCGGCGTCGACGGGCTGCTGCATATCACGGACATGTCCTGGAAGCGCATCAAGAATCCTTCCGAAATCGTCAATGTCGGCGACGAGCTCGAAGTCAAGATCCTCAAGTACGACCGGGCCCGCAGCCGTGTATCGCTCGGACTGAAACAGATGGGCGAAGATCCCTGGGTCGCCATCAAGAAGCGTTATCCCATGCATACCCGGGTCAAGGCCGTGGTTACCAATGTCACCGACTACGGCTGTTTCGCCGAACTCGAAGAGGGCGTAGAGGGCCTGGTGCACGTTTCCGAGATGGACTGGACCAATCGCAATATCCATCCGTCGAAGGTGGTGCAACTCGGCGACGAAGTCGAAGTCATGGTGCTCGACATCGACGAGGAGCGCCGCCGAATCTCGCTCGGCATCAAGCAATGCCACCAGAATCCCTGGGAACGATTCGCCGAGGAGCACAACAAGGGCGACCGCATTTCAGGCGCGATCAAGTCGATCACGGATTTCGGCATTTTCATCGGCCTGAAAGGCAGTATCGACGGCCTCGTGCATCTTTCGGACATCTCCTGGGAAGAGTCGGGCGAGGACGCTGTGCGCCGATTCAGCAAAGGCCAGGAAATCGAAACCGTCATCCTGTCGATCGACCCGGAGCGCGAACGCATTTCGCTCGGCATCAAGCAACTCAGCGACGATCCGTTCTCAAGCTATATTTCCTCCAACAGCGTCGGCAGCATCGTCAAGGGACGCGTGGTTTCGGTGGAAGCCAAGGCGGCGATTATTGCGCTGGACGATGAAATGGAAGGTATACTGAAGGCCTCCGAAATCAAGCGCGAAAAAGTCAAGGATGCGCGCACCGAGTTGAACGACGGTGACGAAATCGACGTGAAGATCGTCGGAGTCGATCGCAAGAACCGCGCGTTGAACCTGTCGGTCAAGGCGATCGAAATCGATCAGGAAAGAGAAGCGATCGAACAGCACAAGAGCCAGGAGGCGGAAGAGGTATCGCCCGGCACCATCGGCGGCCTGATCAAGGCGCAGATGAACAAGGGTAGCCCGAAGGAAGACGGATAGAGTGTAATGACGAAATCCGAATTGATCGATCAGATTGCCGCGAAACAGGACCAGCTTTCGTCCAAGGATGTGGAACTTGCGGTCAAGGCGACCGTGGACCACATGGCGTGGGTGCTGTCGCAGGGGCGTCGGATCGAGATTCGGGGTTTCGGCAGTTTTTCACTGCACTACCGCCTGCCCCGCGTGGGCAGGAATCCCCGTACCGGCATCCCGGTATCGCTGCCCGGCAAATACGTGCCGCATTTCAAGCCCGGCAAGGAATTGCGCGAGCGGGTGAACGACAGCATGCTGGCCGAAGGGGCCGCAGGCTTCTGATTGTCGCGCCGGCTGCGTCCGGCAAGGAATTCGCGCGTCACCTATGCGCACATTGAAGCGATTGCTGGCCGGATTCTTCACAGTTTGCGTATTCGTCGCCACGGTGGCTTTCGCCTGGTACAACGACACCCCGGTGGCCGTCGGCCTGGGCGACTGGCGGCTGCCGCCGCAAGCCGTCTCGATCTGGATTCTCGGCGCGTTCGTCATCGGCGGCGCCCTTGGATTATTGCTTGGCCTGAGACTGTTCCAGGGATTTCGCAGGAACAGCCGGGTCAGGAAACTGTCCCGGCAACTGGCCGCGGCCCGGCAGGAAATCGAACAACTCAAAACACGCGATTAAACGATGCTCGTCGATACCGGGGAAGAAAACCGCAAGCGCATAATCGTCGCGCTCGATTTCGCCACGGAAAAGGAAGTTCTGTACCTGCTGGACCGGCTCGATCCCGACAGTTGCCGGGTGAAAATAGGCAAGGAACTGTTCACCTCCTGCGGTCCTGCCCTGGTGAAGAAAGTCGGCAAGCGCGGCTTCGAAATCTTTCTCGACCTCAAATTTCATGACATCCCGAACACCGTGGCCGGCGCCGTACGCGCCGCCGCGCTGGAGCTTGGCGTCTGGATGTTGAATGTGCATGCATCCGGCGGCAGGGCGATGCTCGAAGCCGCCGCCGGGGCGCTCGAGGGCGCTGACTGCCGGCGTCCGCACATCATCGGCGTTACCGTGCTCACGAGTCTGAACGATGGGGATCTCGCGCAACTGGGAGTGCAGGACACATCCCGGGAGCAGGTACTGCGGCTCGCCCGCCTGTGCCATGAGGCTCATCTCGGCGGCGTGGTCTGCTCGGCAGGCGAGGTCGCCACGCTGCGCAAGGAGTTGCCCGAGGAATTTCTGCTGGTGACGCCGGGAATCCGTCGTCCGGGCGATGCGCGCGGCGATCAGAAGCGCGTCATGGGGCCGGCTGAAGCTGTTGCCGCCGGCGCGGATTATCTGGTGATCGGGCGTCCCATCACCCGCGCCGAAGACCCCCAGGCGGCGCTCACGGAATTTGTGTCCGCCGTTTCAGGCAATCTTCCGAATCCGTACTAGTCTTTTGTGCAGCCGGAAGGCTGTTTCATTTTTTTCATTACGGATGAGGATACGACCATGACCAAGACCAACTGGTTTGCAATTGCCATTTTTCTGTTTTCACTGCTCGCAGCTCCCTTGAGCCTGGCGGCCGACGATCCGGTTGCCGGCGCGGGGGAGACGGTGCAAATTGACATCAACTCGGCCGATGCGGCGGCCATCGCGGCGGCGCTGGACGGCGTGGGGCTGGTCAAGGCCCAGGAAATCGTCGCCTATCGCGAGATGTTCGGGGCCTTCAAGACAGTCGACGAATTGATGGAAGTCAAGGGCATCGGGCCGGGCACGCTGGAGCGGAATCGCGACCGGATCGTGCTGGAAAGCGAGTAAACCCTTGCAGGATCAGGCGCTTCCGGATCTGTCGGAAGCGCTTGGTTTTGTGGCTTCAATCCGTCGCCGTCTGGTGAGTGGTGTTCAGCGGACGCTGTGAATACATCCCTGTACGCTTCGGCCTCGACATCCATGCCTCGCACGCCCGCTGAACACCACTCACCAGACGGCGACTCACATAGTGCGTATTCGGGGATATAATCGCTTTTTTCCTGCGAACCCTCCCCATGTTGCTCGCGGCTGTTCTCAGCGGAATGTTTGTTGCTTCTTTTTTGTTGACCGGCGCAATTCGGCGTTTTGCGTTGCGTGGCGGGATGCTGGACGTTCCGGTGTCTCGCAGTTTGCATGACGAAGCGAAGCCGGTTGGGGGTGGTGTTGTCATTGCAGTGCTGTTTCTGGTTTATGCCGGAGCGTGTAATTTGCAGGGCAGTATTCCGTTGCGTGAGTTTCTGGCCCTGGCCGGGGGCGCCCTTGTCGCCTTGGTGGGGCTGCTTGACGATCTCTGGAAGTTGTCGCTGGGCTGGCGCATGCCGGCGCAATTTGCGGCGGCGATCTGGGCGGTTTCTTGGGTGGGGGGAGCGCCTTCGATAGATTTCTATTTCTTTGCGCTTGGCGAGTCCTTCTTGCTTGATGCATTGGCGGTGCTGGCCCTGGTGTGGCTGCTCAATCTTTATAACTTCATGGACGGGATTGATGGGCTTGCTGCAAGTGAACTCGTGTTTGTCACGGTGCTGGGGTTCATGATTGCGGTCTCGGCGGACGATGTCGTGCTGGGGCTGTTGAGCGCGGGGCTTGCTGCGCTGGCGCTGGGGTTTCTCGCGTGGAATTGGCCGCCGGCGCGGATTTTCATGGGAGATGCCGGCAGCAATTTCATAGGCTTCGGTCTCGGGGTGCTGGCGTTGCTGGGCATGCAGCATGGCAGCATGACGGTCTGGACCTGGCTGCTGTTGCTCGGTGTTTTTGTCAGCGATGCCACAGTGACGCTTGTTCGCCGGATTGTCCGGGGCGACAGGTGGTATGAAGGGCATTGTTGTCATGCTTATCAGCACGCGGTCGCGCGACTTGGCAGTCACGGCCGGGTGACGCTGGCGATTCTGGCGCTCAATTGCCTGTGGCTGGCGCCGCTTGCATGGGGGACGGTGATCCGGCCACAATGGGGCATGCCGCTGGCATTGGTCGGGCTGGCGCCGCTGGTGTTGCTTTCGTTGCGACTCGGCGCCGGGGCGCCCGCCACGGAAGAAGGTCGATAATCGGATGCACTTGTACAATTTCCCGCTTTCCCGCACCGTGAAGCTGGTCGGGCTGTTGCTGGCGGACGCCGTCATGCTGGTCGCTGCGCTGTCGCTTTCCTTCGGCCTGCTCGGCGGCGATTTCGGTGCGCAAAGTCAATTGTTCCAGGCCTATCTTGCCGCCGCTGTCGCATCCAGCCTGCTCGTCTTCATGCGCATGGGCGTATATCGGGCGCTGGTTCTCTACCTGGGATTGCAGTTCGTTTTCCAGTTGCTGAAGGCGGTGACTTTCGCCACCTGCCTCGTTGCCGCTGCCTGTTTCCTTTCCCTGCCGCCAGAAGTGCTCGATTATTCGCTGTTTCCGATTTTCTGGATGCTGGCCCTGCTGTTCACCGGCGGCAGCCGATTTCTGGTCAAGGCCATGACCCAGGCGCTGATCCAGAATTTCAGGCCCAAGGAACCGGTAATCATCTATGGCGCAGGCTCTTCCGGCATGCAATTGCTCGTTGCCCTGCAAAGCGGAGACCAGTATCTGCCCGTGGCTTTCGTCGACGACAGCCATCGCATGATCGGCAGCACGGTGCACGGCATTCGCGTCTATAGCCCCAAATCGCTGTACGAACTCATCGAAACCTGGTCGGCGCGCCAGATTTTGCTCGCGATTCCCTCGGCCACTCACGCCGAACGCAAGGAGATCATCAATCGGCTCGAACATCTGCCGGTGCATGTGAAGACGGTGCCCGACCTGTTCGACATGGTGTCGGGCAAGGTGGAAGTGCACGAAGTGCGGGAAATCGACATCGAGGATCTGCTCGGGCGCGACATCGTGCCGCCGAGTCAGCGCCTGCTCGGCGCCTGCATCACGGGCAAGTCCGTTCTCGTGACCGGCGCCGGCGGCTCGATCGGCTCCGAGCTTTGCCGGCAGATCATCAACGTCAACCCGGCCCGCCTGGTGCTGCTCGATTCTTCCGAGTTCGGTCTCTATGAAATCGAGAACGAATTGCGCAAGCGCCTGGACACACGAGAGCAAGCAAGTGAAGAGGCGAAAGAAGACGCCCCCCGAATCGAAATCGTCGCCCTGCTTGGCTCCGTCTGCAACCGGGGTCACATGGAAAACCTGATCGAGACCTTCCGCATCGAAACGATCTACCACGCCGCCGCGTACAAGCAGGTGCCGATGGTGGAAAAGAACATCTTCGAGGGCGTCAGCAACAATGTCTTCGGCACCCTGGTCGCGGCACAGGCGGCGCGCAGGCACGGCGTCAGCAATTTCGTGCTGATTTCGACCGACAAGGCGGTGCGCCCGACCAACTACATGGGCGCGACCAAGCGGCTCGCGGAACAGGTTCTGCAAGCCATGGCCCAGGGCGGCGGCACGACGAAATTCAGCATGGTGCGTTTCGGCAACGTACTCGGCTCCTCGGGTTCGGTCGTGCCCCTGTTCCGGCGCCAGATCAGCGCGGGCGGGCCCGTGACGGTCACCCATCCCGAAGTGACGCGATATTTCATGACGGTCCAGGAAGCGGCCGAACTCGTGATCCAGGCCGGCTCGATGGCGACCGGCGGCGACGTATTCGTGCTCGACATGCACGAGCCGATCCGGATCGTCGACCTGGCGCGCAAGATGATCCACCTGATGGGCTACGACGTGCGGGACGGCAATACTTATCGCGGAGATATCGCCATCGAATACACCGGCCTGCGGCCGGGTGAAAAACTGCGCGAGGAATTGATGATCGGCGAATCGGTGACCGGCACCGAGCATCCCAAGATCTTGCGCGCGGAAGAGGAAACGCTGAGTTGGGAGCGGCTCGAAACGCTGCTCGCCCGGCTTGAGCAGGCCTGCGGCGAATTCGATCTGGAGGAGATTCAGCTCGTGCTGAAAGAGGCGGTGGACGGTTTCGACCCGAAGGAAGAGGTCATCGATCCGCTATGGAACACGCAACACGAAACCGCCTTGCCGCAACAGGAAAACGTCACCCGCCTGTTCAAGGAATAGCCGGTCGATTTACCGCCGGCTCACCGAGACGATGGTGACCGGTTCCACCGGCACGTTCTGATGTCCGAATCGGCCGGGAGCGGTCTCCACCGCGGCGATCGCGTCGACTACGTCCATTCCCTCGATCACGGCGCCGAAGACGGCATAGCCGAAGCCCTGGGGCGTTTGGTTGGTATGGTTGAGGAAGTCGTTGTCGACGAGGTTGATGAAGAACTGGCTGGTGGCGCTGTCGACGACGTTGGTCCGCGCCATGGCTATGGTGCCGCGGTCATTGCCCACGTCGGCCTGCGCCTCGTTGACGATCGGGTCGTAGGTGGACTTCTGTACGAGATTCTCGTCCATTCCGCCGCCCTGGATCATGAATCCGGGAATCACCCGATGGAAAACCAGGCCGCTGAAGAAGTCGTTGTCGGTATAACGCAGGAAGTTCTCCACGGTGACCGGCGCCCGATCCTCCCACAATTCGATGACGATGGAACCCATGCTGGTTTCCATGACGACGACGGGATTTTCCTGGGCCGAAGTTGCGGCGGTCAGGCTGAGCAGAAGGGTGAAGAGAAGGGATCGCATGTCTTGACTCCTGGAAATCTGGCTGCCCAACCTGGACTCGAACCAGGAACCAAGTGATTAACAGTCACCTACTCTACCATTGAGCTATTGGGCAAAATCGCGAACCGGACCGGCGCCGGTCGGCGAGCGACGAATACTACCGACAATCCGCCCTAGCGTCAAAATGTCAGTGGCTTCGATCCGTCGTGCAGAGCTAAGAATTCATTGTTGTTAAAATATGCTGGTGACTTGATCTGGTCGCCGAGAAAGGAAATTTCATGGAACGCCGATTTGCTTTGCAGGCTGATTTTGTGCCGGCCGGGGATCAGCCGGAGGCGATCGAGAGCCTGGTGGAAGGGTTGCGCGACGGGCTGCATGCCCAGACGCTGCTTGGCGTTACCGGTTCGGGCAAGACGTTTACCATCGCGAATGTCATCGAGAAGGTGCAGCGGCCGACCCTGGTGATGGCGCCGAACAAGACGCTGGCGGCGCAGCTCTATGGGGAATTTCGCGAGTTTTTTCCCGACAACGCGGTGGAATATTTCGTTTCCTATTACGACTACTACCAGCCCGAGGCCTACGTTCCGTCTTCCGATCTCTATATCGAGAAAGACGCCTCGATCAACGATCACATCGAGCAGATGCGGCTGTCGGCGACCAAGGCCTTGCTTGAGCGGCCCGATGTCATCGTGGTGGCGACGGTGTCGGCGATCTACGGGCTCGGCGATCCGAACGCCTATTTGCGCATGGTCGTACAACTCGACCGCGGCCGCAGCATCGATCAGCGCAATCTGCTGCGGCGCCTGGCCGAACTCCAATATACGCGCAACGACATGGAATTGCGGAGGGCGACCTATCGGGTGAGGGGAGACGTCATCGACATCTATCCGGCCGAATCCGAACGCGACGCGATTCGCATAGAACTCTATGACGACGAAATCGAGCGGCTGTCGTATTTCGACCCGCTGACGGGCCGCGTGATTCGCGAAGTGCCGCGGCTGACGGTCTTTCCGAAATCGCATTACGTGACTCCGCGCGAAACATTGATGGACGCCATCGACCAGATTCGGGACGAACTCGCCCAACGGCTCGAGTTCCTGCGCGGGGACAACCGCCTGGTGGAGGCCCAGCGGCTCGAACAACGCACGCGTTACGACATGGAAATGATCCAGGAAGTCGGCTATTGCGCCGGTATCGAGAACTATTCGCGCTTTCTCTCGGGGCGCAAAGCCGGGCAGCCGCCGCCGACCCTGTACGATTACCTGCCGTCGGATTCGCTTATCGTCGCCGATGAGTCCCATGTTTCGATTCCCCAACTCGGCGCAATGTATCGCGGCGACCGCTCGCGCAAGGAAACCCTGGTCGAATACGGCTTCAGGCTGCCGTCGGCGCTGGACAACCGGCCCCTTCGCTTCGAGGAATGGGAATCCCTGACTCCCCAGATCATCTTCGTCTCGGCCACGCCGGGACCGTACGAGGAGCAAAAGCAGGGACAACTCGTGCAACAGGTGGTACGGCCGACCGGGCTGGTCGACCCGCAACTCGAAGTGCGGCCCGCGTCAACCCAGGTAGACGATCTGCTGTCGGAAATCAGGCTGGTGGCCGAACGCGAAGAACGTGTGCTGGTCACGGTCCTGACCAAGCGCATGGCCGAGGACCTGACCGATTATCTCGCCGAACACGATGTGCGCGTGCGCTATCTGCATTCGGACATCGACACCGTCGAACGCTCGGAAATCCTGCGCGACCTGCGCCTCGGCAGTTTCGACGTGCTGGTGGGAATCAATTTGCTGCGGGAAGGTCTCGACATCCCCGAAGTCTCGCTCGTGGCCGTACTCGACGCCGACAAGGAAGGTTTCCTGCGTTCGGACCGCTCGCTGATCCAGACCGTCGGCCGCGCGGCGCGCAACCTGAACGGCAAGGCCATTCTCTATGCCGACGAGATCACCGGCTCGATGCAGCGGGCGATCGAAGAATCCAACCGCCGCCGGGAACGGCAACTGCAATTCAATCGCGAACACAATGTCACCCCCGCCGGTATCCGCAAATCGGTGCTCGATGTCATGGAAGGCGCCTATGCCGGCGCGGGCGGGCGAACGCGCAAGGTGGCCGAAAGAGTCCCGGCCTACCATCCGCCGCAAGACGGAGACCCCGAGCGCCTGAAAGCCGAAATCGTCCGGCTCGAAAAGGAAATGTACGAACAGGCCAGAAGCCTCGCCTTCGAACAGGCCGCCGCCACCCGCGACCGCATCGCCGAACTCAAACGCCGGCTCTTTCATTGAGAAAATGCCGGTGACAGCGCGGGCCGCAACCTCGTATAATCGCCGCTCTCCGCCGGAACCCGGTCTTTCCGGATTCGAACGGCGGCACGCAGGCGCGTAGCTCAGTTGGTTAGAGCGCTACCTTGACATGGTAGAGGTCACCAGTTCGAATCTGGTCGTGCCTACCAATTCACAGATCGGGAAGAGACATGCTGACGGTAACCTTGCCGGACGGCAGCACCAGAGATTACGAGCAGCCGGTCTCCGTAGCGGAGATCGCGCATTCCATCGGTCCGGGCCTGGCAAAGGCCGCGCTCGCCGGCCGCGTGGACGACCGGCTGGTCGATACCTCCTACCTTGTCGAAAAGGACGCCAGCGTGGCGATCGTGACCGAGCGCGACGCCGATGGCATCGAAGTGTTGCGCCATTCCTGCGCCCATCTCATGGCCCAGGCTGTGCAGCGGCTGTTTCCCGAAGCCCAGGTCACCATCGGTCCCGTCATCGAAGACGGCTTTTACTACGATTTCGCTTTCAGCCGGCCTTTCACGCCCGAAGATCTCGGCGCCATCGAGCAGACCATGGCGGAAATCGTCAAGGAAGATCTCGGCGTCGAACGCAAGTTGCTCGAACGCGACGAAGCGGTGCGGCTGTTCCGCGAAATGGGCGAGCATTACAAGGTCGAAATCATCGAGTCGATACCTTCGGACGAGCCGCTTTCCTTCTATCGCCAGGGGGAATTCATCGACCTGTGCCGCGGACCGCACGTGCCCAGCACCGGCAAGTTCAAGGCATTCAAGCTGACTTCGGTCGCCGGCGCCTATTGGCGCGGCGACTCAAGCCGGGAAATGCTGCAACGCATCTATGGCACCGCCTGGCCCAACGCGAAGGAATTGCGGCTCCATCTGCAACGCATCGAAGAAGCCGAGAAACGCGATCACCGCAAGCTCGGCAGGCAACTCGGCCTGTTCCATTTCCAGGAAGAAGCCCCGGGGATGGTGTTCTGGCATCCGAAAGGCTGGACCATCTACCAGGTCATCCAGTCCTACATGAAGAAAGTGCAGGACGAGCACGGCTATCTCGAAATCAACACGCCGCAACTCGTCGATTTCTCGCTGTGGGAGAAGTCCGGACATGCCGCCAAGTTCTCCGAAGAGATGTTCACCGTGGAATCGGACAATCGCCAATACGCGATCAAGCCGATGAATTGCCCCTGCCATGTCCAGGTGTTCAACCAGGGGCTGAAAAGCTATCGCGACCTGCCGATGCGGCTGGCGGAATTCGGCTCCTGCCACCGTTACGAGCCGTCCGGGAGCATGCATGGACTCATGCGCGTGCGCAATTTCGTCCAGGACGACGGTCATATCTTCTGCACCGAAGATCAGATCCAGTCGGAAGTGGCGGATTTCATGCAATTGCTGTTCAAGGTCTATCGGGACTTCGGCTTCGACGAAGTGCTGCTGCGACTTTCCACGCGGCCGCAAAAACGCGTCGGTTCGGACGAATTGTGGGACCGGGCGGAAGACGCCTTGCGCCAGGCGCTCGACGCCACCGGCCGCGAGTGGGAACTCGTACCGAGCGAAGGAGCGTTCTACGGCCCCAAGATCGAATATTCGCTGCGTGATTGCATGGGCCGGCTGCAGCAATGCGGCACCATGCAAGTGGATTTTTTCATGGCGGAACGCCTGGGCGCCCAATACGTGGATGAAGACAACAGCCGCAAGCATCCCGTCATGTTGCATCGCGCGGCGCTCGGTTCTTTCGAGCGTTTCATCGGCGTGCTGATCGAGCATTTCGGCGGCGCCATGCCGGTCTGGCTGGCGCCCGTGCAGGCCGTGGTCATGAACATTACCGACAATCAGGCGGAGTATTGCCGGGAAGTGGAAGAATCCTTGAAAAACAAGGGCTTCAGGATCGATTCGGACTTGAGAAACGAAAAGATCGGCTTTAAAATCCGCGAACACACGTTACAGAAGACGCCTTATCTGCTGGTCGTCGGCGACCGCGAGGCGCAGTCTGGCACCGTGTCGGTGCGAAAACGGGGAGGTGAAGATCTGGGCACAATGACACTCGATGCATTTTGCGGCCAATTGAGCGAGGAAATCGCCGAGTATGGCCGCGCAGGCTCCGATGGCGCTCTCCGGCAGCTCTCCGGTGGACGGCAACATGAGGTTGAAGCGCTGAGAAAATGAGGAGCAGTGCCAAAAAGGCGATCATCAACGAACAGATCGATGCGCCGCAAGTGCGGCTGATCGGAGCCGACGGACAACAGGTCGGAATCGTTTCCATCGAAGACGCGCGCGAAGCGGCTTCGGACGCCCAACTCGATCTCGTGCTGATCGTCCCGGACGCGGATCCCCCGGTCTGCAAGGTCATGGACTACGGCAAACACGTTTTCGATCTGAAGAAGCAACGCGCCGCCAATCGCAAGAAACAGCGGCGGGTGCATGTCAAGGAAGTGAAGTTCAGGCCGGGAACCGAGCAGGGTGACTACGAGGTCAAATTGCGCAATCTCATCCGCTTCCTGACGGATGGTGACAAGGCCAAGGTATCCTTGCGATTTCGCGGCCGGGAGATGGCGCACCAGCATATCGGCCAGGAACTGGTCGAACGTATTCGCCAGGACCTGGACGAGTACGGCACGGTGGAACAGGAGCCCAAGATGGAGGGCCGCCAGATCGTAATGGTGCTGGCGCCCAACAAGAAGCGCGTCTGAGTGCGAACGAGACCTTTAAAGAGTGAGTAATGTGAAAGCGAAATCAAAGCGCGGCGCCGCCAAGAGATTCAAGGCGACCGGTTCCGGCTACAAGCGCAAGTCCGCCAACCGGAGCCACATCCTGACCAAGATGACCACCAAGCGCAAGCGGAATCTGCGTGGCACCACCCCCGTGGACCCCGCCGATGTGAAGGCGGTCAAGAGGATGCTCGGCGACAAGTAAGCCCGGGAAGAATTCGAGGAATATAAAAGTGGCAAGAGTCAAGCGAGGCGTGGTTGCGAGGCGCCGTCACAAGAAAGTACTGGAACAGGCCAAGGGCTACTATGGCGCTCGCAGCCGGGTGTTCCGCGTCGCCAAACAGGCGGTTACCAAGGCCGCGCAATACGCCTATCGGGACCGCAGGACGCGCAAGCGCGTTTTCCGCGGTTTGTGGATAACCCGGATCAACGCCCAGGCGCGCGAATGCGGCATCAGTTACAGCCAACTCGTCGCCGGACTCAGGAAGGCGAATATCGAAATCGACCGGCGCGTGCTGGCGGATCTCGCGGTGCATGACAAACCCGCTTTTTCGGCGATCGTAGACCAGGCAAAAGCTTCTCTGGCCGCCTGATCGGAGGCCAAATGACGGACCTTGACGAACTTGCCGCGACTTCGCTTGCCGCGGTCGAGGAAAGCGCCGATGAAAAATCGCTCGAAGCGCTCAGGGTCCGCCTTCTCGGCCGCAAGGGAGTGCTCACCGGCCATCTGAAAAACCTCGGCGCATTGCCGGCCGAACAAAGGCCCGCCGCCGGGCAGCAAATCAACCTGATCAAGAATCGCTTGCAGGAAGCGATCGAGCTGCGCCGCCTGGCGCTTGAGCGGGAGTCGCTCGATTCCCGCCTGCAAGCGGAAAAAATCGACGTGAGCCTGCCGGGCCGGCGCCGCGCCAGCGGCGGATTGCATCCGGTCACGATTACTCTCGACCGCATCACCCGCATCTTCCGCGCCGCCGGTTACGATGTCGCCGAAGGTCCGGAAATCGAAGACGAATACCACAACTTCGAGGCGCTCAATATCCCGGAAAATCATCCCGCCCGGGCGATGCACGACACGTTCTACGTCGAGCCGGGCACGGTGCTGCGCACTCATACCTCGCCGGTGCAGGTGCATGTCATGGAACAGGGCGAGCCGCCGTTCCGCATGATCTGTCCCGGCCGGGTCTATCGCTGCGATTCGGATCTCACCCATACGCCGATGTTTCACCAGGTGGAAGGGCTGCTCGTGGACCGGGAAGTCAGCATGGCGGACATGAAGGGCACGATCGTCAGCTTCCTGCGGGCGTTTTTCGAGGAGGCGGTGGAAGTGCGCTTCCGTCCTTCCTATTTTCCGTTCACGGAACCCTCGGCCGAAGTCGACATGACCTGCGTGGCCTGCGGTGGGCCAGCCAAGGCAAGAGCCTGCCGCATTTGCAAAAACAGCGGCTGGCTCGAAGTCATGGGCTGCGGCATGGTGCACCCGCGGGTGCTCGAGATGTCCGGTGTGGATCCGGTCGAATATAACGGTTTCGCATTCGGCCTCGGCGTGGAAAGGCTCGCGATGTTGCGTTACCAGGTCGGGGACTTGCGCATGTTCTTCGAAAACGACGTGCGCTTTCTCGGACAATTCAACTAGACCGGAAGGATAGCCTCGATGATCTTCAGCGAATCCTGGCTCAGGGAATGGGTGGATGTCCCGGTCGGCGGAGTCGAACTCGCGGAAAGCCTGACCATGGCGGGCCTCGAAGTAGGGGGGCTCGCCCCCGTGGCCGGCGAGTTTTCGGGTGTGGTCGTGGCTGAAGTCACAGCCGTCGAAGCGCATCCCGCGGCGGAATCCCTGTATGTGTGCCAGGTCGATGACGGCGTATCGAGCCATCAGGTCGTCTGCGGCGCGCCGAACACGAGAGTCGGTCTGAAGGCGCCATACGCCAGGATCGGCGCCGGACTCGGGCAGGCTGGCGAAGGCGGTGGAGGCCGGGAAGTAGGCGCGGCCGATATTCGCGGCGTCGAATCCGGCGGCATGCTCTGTTCGGCGGAAGAACTCGGCATGGCAGAATCTTCCGACGGCCTGCTCGAACTGCCCGCCGATGCCCCGGTCGGGACCGATATCCGGGACTATCTCACGCTCGACGACAGCAGTATCGAACTCGATCTGACGCCGAACCGGGGCGACTGCCTGGGCATGCTCGGCCTGGCCCGGGACGTCGGCGCCATGATGCGGCTCGACGTCGCCATACCGCCGGATGCCAATCCCGCCGTAACTCTCGAAGATGAATTTCCGGTTCGCATCAGCGCCGGGAAGGAATGCCCGCGCTACCTCGGCAGGATCGTCCGGGGTATCGATCTCGATGCGGAAACGCCCATGTGGATGCAGGAAAAATTGCGGCGCGGCGGTCTGCGCTGCATCGACCCTGTCGTCGATGTGACGAATTTCGTTCTGCTCGAACTCGGCCAGCCGCTGCACGCGTTCGATTTCGGCAAATTGCAAAAACACATCGACGTGCGGCTGGCCCATCCGGGCGAGAAACTGACATTACTCGACGGCAAGGAACTTGAGTTGCAACCCGACACGCTGGTTATCGCCGACGGCGCCGGAGCGGTGGCCATGGCCGGCATCATGGGCGGCATGAACACCGCGGTGAGCGAACAGACCAGCGACGTTTTTCTCGAATGCGCCTCCTTCGCGCCCTTCGCGGTCGCCGGCAGGGGACGCGCCGTGGGATTGCAGACCGACGCTCAACAACGATACGAACGCGGGGTCGACTATCTCCTGCAACATCGCGCCATGGCGCGGGCGACGGAATTGCTGCTCGAAATCGCCGGCGGCGAGGCAGGTCCGGTTACCGAAGCGCTGGGCGAAATTCCGGAAGCCCGCCAGGTGCGGCTGAAATTCGCTTCCATTGCGCGCGTACTGGGCGTCGAGATACCGCGCGAAGACGTCCTGGACATTCTGACCAGGCTCGGCTTTGCCGTGCTCGAGGAAGGCGCCGAGGACATCACAGTGGAAGTGCCTTCGTACCGATACGATGTGGCCATCGAGGCCGACTTCCTCGAGGAACTCGCCCGCATCCATGGCTACGACAAGTTGCCCCTCGCCATGAGCCTGAATCGTCAGGAAATGGGCCAGGCGCCGGAAAACGAGATCGGCCTGGAGCGCGTCCGCGATCATCTCGTGGCGCTGGGATACCAGGAAGTCGTCACCTACAGCTTCATCGAACCGGGACTGGCCGACCGCTTCAGCACCGAAGCCTCGGAAACCGTGGAATTGCGGAACCCGATCTCGCGCGACATGTCGGTCATGCGCGGCAGTCTCATGCCCGGTCTGGTGCAAACCTTGCGCTACAACGTGAATCGGCGGCAGGAACATCTGCGCCTGTTCGAGACGGGTCTCGCATTCGGCCGTACAGCCGAAGGATTTCGCCAGCAAGCGATGCTGGCGGGTCTGATCGCCGGCGGCAGGGAACCGAAGAACTGGAACAATTCCGGTGAAACCGCGGACTTTTACGATGCGAAAGGGGACCTGGAATCGCTGTTCGATCTGGGCGGCAGGACTTCCCGTCTTCGATTTGCCGCCGCCGCCCGGCCCGGCCTGCACCCCGGACAATGCGCCGAGATCCTGCTCGATGGAAAACGCGCCGGATATGTCGGCGCCTTGCATCCCGCAATGCAAAGGGAATTCGAATTGCCGGCCGTCTTTCTGTTCGAAGTGGAACTCGACGCGCTATGCCGGCAGGAAGTACCGGCGGCGGAAGAGCCGTCGCGCTTTCCCGAAGTCAGCCGGGACCTGGCCATAGTGGTCGGCGAAGCATTCGAGGCAAGCGATATCGAGCGAACCGTGCGCGACGCGGCGGGTCCGCTGCTGGCGAGCCTGCGCGTGCTGGACGTGTATCGCGGCGGCGCGGTGCCGGAAGGCAGTAAAAGCATCGCCTTGGGCTTGACCTGGCAACATCCTTCGCGCACTCTTGGAGATGCCGAGATCGACCAGGTAATTGACAGTACAATCAAGGCGCTACAGACAAGATTTAAGGCTTCTTTACGTAACTGAACCGGGGATATCCATGGGCGACAAGGCGCTGACCAAGGCAGATTTGGCGGAACATCTTTTTGAAGAACTGGGCTTGAACAAGCGCGAAGCCAAGGAAATCGTGGAGCTGTTTTTCGAGGAAATCCGTCTTTCCCTGGAAAACAATCAGCCCGTCAAACTGTCGGGGTTCGGCAATTTCGAATTGCGCGACAAGAAGCAGCGGCCCGGCAGGAATCCGAAGACGGGCGAAGAGATTCCCATCGAGGCGCGCCGCGTGGTGACCTTTCGGCCCGGGCAGAAACTGAAGTCCAACGTGGAAGGATACGACGGGCCCGATGACTAGCGCAGAATTGCCGCCGATTCCCCCCAAGCGCTATTTCGCCATCGGCGAAGTCAGCGAACTGTGCGCGGTCAAACCGCATGTGCTTCGATATTGGGAAAAGGAGTTTCCCAACCTGCAACCGGACAAGCGGCGGGGGAACCGGCGCTATTATCGAATGCAGGATGTGCTGCTCGTGCGCAATATCAGGACATTGCTGTACGAACAGGGCTTTACCATCGACGGAGCGCGGCGAAAACTGAACGAGGCCGCGAGGAATCCGCCGGCCAATGCGGCCGAGATCGGCGCCCTGGCGCGGGAACTCGAACAAGTCATCGACTTGTTGTAGACTCCCCGCCTTCGGGGCGTAGCGCAGTCTGGTAGCGCACTACACTGGGGGTGTAGTGGTCGTGGGTTCAAATCCCGCCGTCCCGACCAATCTTCAGATTTCCACCACCGGCGTAAAGCCGCCCCAGACCATGCGCTTGCCGTCGAACGGGGGCGGGTATTTTTCCGGATCCCAGCGTTCGTCGTCCTTGGCGTGTTCCTGCATCTTTTTCATGCCCGCATCGCGCGTCTCCTTGTCGGGCCATTCGATCCAGGCGAAGACCACGATTTCGTCGTCCTTCGCCTTTACGGCCCGCCGGAAATCGGTGACCTCGCCGTCGGGCACGTCATCGGCCCAGCATTCGACGATGCGGTCGGCGCCGAAATCCTTGATGATTTGGTCGACGAATTCCGCATGTTCGATGAACTCTTGCTTGTTGGCGGCCGGAACCGCAAGCACGAAGCCGTCAATGTATGCCATGAAATATCTCCCGTAGTTCGGTAGTCAGAAAAAAATCGCGCTTGAGTGTAACAGGATAATTGGCAAAAATTCCCGCAAACGGCGCAATGTCCCGTTTGGACTTGAATCATTGCCTAGTTCGGATTCCTTTCTTGCCGCGTTGCTATTCTTGACGGCGGGAATGCATGCGGCCGCGCAGGATACGCTGCCGGTGCCGGATATGGGCCCTTCGGTAGCGATTGACGCGGACGGATTTCGCCTGTCCCAGCATTTCACTGAACCCAGCGTAATCATCGGCGGCAACCTCACGGTCGACTATGAACTTGAAAATCGTGGCGCCGGCGCGCGGTCGGACATCGCCCTGGAAATCTATTTTCTGCTGGAGAACACCAGCCTGGTTTCCGCGCCGAGCCAGTGCCGCCGGCAGCCAAGCCTTTCGGGGCAGGAGATTCTCTATTGCGAGTTCGGCGATTTTTCCGCGGGGGGCCGCAGGTCCTTTTCGGTTACGGTGGCGACGTCGGAGAGCAGCCGTCCGGCCGTGGTCGCCTCCGCGCTGATCGGCGACTTGCGGGTGGATTCATCGGCGCCGGTCGTTCACGACACTGTCAGCGACAATGACGGCGACGGGGTCAGCGATTTCATCGAGACGCTGCGCCGCACCGATCCCGGCGACGCTTCTTCGGTTGACGATTCGATTGCCGCGATCGACCTCATGGCCCTGTATACGCCGGCCGCCGCCAGGCTCTATCCGGCGAGCATCGAGAATCGAATAAACGGTTTCGTAAACGCGGCCAACAGCGCCTTGTACAACAGCGAGGCGCGAGTTCGCCTGCGGCCGGTGCATTTCCAGTTCGTCCCCTACGCAGAAAGCGGAGACGCGAACCGCACGTTGACCGAATTGATGAGCGGATCCCATTCCGCCTTTGCCGGCGTCGCGGAGTTGCGGCAGCGCTATGGCGCCGACCTCGTGGTGCTGTTCGACGCTGCCGAAAGCGAAGCGAGATGCGGTCTGGCGCCGATAGGCGGATTCGGCATGCAAGGCGACTTCAGCGATCCCGCGGAAATGGCCCTCGGCTACGCCTGGGTCGCCGCCGACTGCGCCCAGGACCTGGTGCTCGCCCATGAAATCGGACACAACATGGGCCTGACCCATTCGCACCGGGAAGACGGCTACGGCGGCACTTTCGACTTTGCAACGGGTTATGGAGTCGATGAGGAATTCGCTACGGTCATGGCGACTCCCTCAGAGTTTTCCGTGCCGAACCGAACGTCGATTTTTTCCAACCCCGATCTGCAATGCGGCGAATCCGCCTGCGGCCGTCCGCAAAACGAAGACATGGGCGCCAACGCGACAGCGACTCTCAACGTCGTGGCGCCCCAGGTCGAGTCATGGCTGCCCCGGACTATGCCCGACCTGCCGTTCCTGCATGGACGGAGCCTCATCGCCGGATCTACGACGGCGCGACTGGCCCTGGCCGGCCAGATCAACGATGAACTCGGCTACGCCGAAAGCGCCGGGTCCGGCGATGTGCTGCGCCTGGTGGCGGAAATCGAGGTGGACCCGGAACATATCGGGCTGACGGGCTCGTTCCACATCCTCATCACGGCGGATTCCCGCGAGTTCCATCAACTTGATCGGGAAATCGGCCTCACCTTGTGGGACGGGACCCTGGGTGGACTCAGGTCGGCCACATTCGAACGCGCCCTGCGGCCGGTCGAGCGATTCCACATCGTCGACAATTACGAGGTCGCCGCCAATCTGCGCGGCATTGAAATCCAGATCTATCTCGCGTATCAGATTCCGGGCGAAATCATCTATCTGCACCAGCCCCTGCGCCTGCGATTTACGGACTGACCGCGGCGGCATTGAGCGTCCGCAATAGTCCTGCATGCTATACTCCGTGCCCCTTGGCGGCTTCCCCGCGGCCCGGCCCGGTTTGGCGACATGGCGGAATTCACCAGCATCGGCGCGATAGGACGGCCCGGCCACAACGGCGCCGTGGAAACGCTGCAACGGCTGATTTCTTTTCTCGAAGGCAAGGGCCGCAAGGTCATCTTCGACGACGTAACCGCCGGCATGATGCAATTGCCGAAAGCGCGGGCAGTTCCGGTAGAGGAACTGGCGAGTCATTGCGATCTCGTCATCGTCGTCGGCGGCGACGGCAGCCTGCTGCATGTGGCGAAACATGTCTTCGATACGCCGGTGATCGGCGTCAATCGCGGCCGTCTCGGCTTTCTGACCGATGTGCTGCCGGACGAACTCGAACAGCGCATCGGCGAAGTCCTCGATGGCAAGTTCGTCAGCGAGGACCGGTTTCTGCTCGACGCCGAAGTGGTCCGGGAAGGCAGCAGTCAGGCGGTCGGCCGCGCGCTTAACGATGTCGTGCTGCATCCCGGAAAGGCCGCGCAGATGATTTCCTTCGAATTGTTCATCGACGGGCAATTCGTATACAGCCAGGAATCCGACGGACTCATCGTGGCTACGCCGACCGGCTCCACGGCTTACGCGCTTTCAGCCGGCGGGCCGATCATGCATCCCCGGCTCGACGCGCTCGTACTCGTGCCGATGTATCCGCATTCGCTGAGCAGCCGCCCCCTGGTAGTGGACGGCGGCAGCGAGATTCGCCTGGTGGTCGGGGCGAAGGAAGAACTCGAGCCGCAATTGAGTTGCGACGGGCAGGTGCGCTATACGGCACGCGCCGGCGACGAAATCTTCGTGCGCAAGAATTCGACTTTTCTCAAGTTGATCCATCCTCTCGACTACACCAGTTACCAGGCCTGCCGCAGCAAACTCGGCTGGGGCAGCCGCCTTGCCAATTCCAATCGGGCAGATGATTAAGGCTGCCAGTCTGCCGATCGATGTCGATCTGCTCGCTTTCAGCCAGGCGCTTGCGCACCAGGGCGTGCGGCATCGCATCATCGAGGAATCGGGCCGGCAGGTGATCTGGACGCCGACCGAATGGGAATCGCGCATGGTTCGCGACGCCCTGGCGCAATGGAGCGAACTCGAGCAAGAACAGCAAGCGCCTGAGCCAACAAGACAACCCCTGTTCCGTCCCGGCCGAATGCTGAACGCCTTTGTGCGTGAAGTATGGCTTTGCCCAATCACGATCTCGCTGATGTTCGCCTGCGCGCTGGTGGCGGTTTTCAGCCGGCTTGGCATGCAGGCCTGGCGGGTGGACTTCCTGTTCTATCCTCTGCTGGCGCCCGAAAGCCTCGGCGCATTGCTCGGCGATATCGTCAATCCGGTGCTGATGGCGCGCACGCTGACGCCGATGTTCCTGCATTTCGGCGAATTGCACCTGGTCTTCAACATGTTGTGGCTATGGTATTTCGGCCGGCAACTCGAGCCGCGGCGGCCGCGCTGGCTCTACCCGGCCGCGATTCTGTTCACCTCGTTCACCGCCAACACGGCGCAATACCTGCTTGGCGGCGGCAACAATTTCGGCGGCATGTCCGGCGTGGTTTACGGCCTGCTCGGCTTCGCCTGGGTAATGCAGAAGATGCTGCCCGGCGGCAGGCCGATTCTCAGCGACCAGATGTTCATGGTTTTCGTATTCATGCTCGTGGCGATGGAGTTGCTCGCCTCGTCATGGATCGCCACCGCGGCGCATATCGGCGGATTGCTCGCGGGACTGTTCCTCGGTATTGTTGTGGCGGCTGCAATGCGCAGACGCGGGAACGCCCGCGGCGGGGGATTCGATAACTGACATGCTCGATCTACAGGACAACGCGCTTCGCACCGCAGCCTGCGGCACCATGCGCAAAATGGAAAGCCGCCTCGAAGACCCGGTCGCCTACAGCATGGCGCTTTCCGAAGAGCGGGTGCCGCTCAACGCGATGCTCGGCCAATCGGTGCAACTCGCCTGGACCGGCCGCATCTTCTGCGTTCATTGCGGCCGCAAGTCCGCCAAGAGTTTCAATCAGGGCTATTGCTACCCCTGCTTCCGCAAGCTCGCGCAATGCGATTCCTGCATCATCCATCCGGAAAAATGCCATTTCGACCAGGGCACCTGCCGCGAACCCGACTGGGGCGAGCGCGTCTGCATGCGCGACCATATCGTCTATCTCGCCAATTCCTCCGGCCTCAAGGTCGGAATCACGCGTTCCGTGCAAGTACCGACCCGCTGGATCGACCAGGGGGCGACCCAGGCGCTGGCGATCATCCGCGTCCGCAGCCGCATGCAATCGGGCTATCTCGAAGTGCTGTTCAAGCAGGAAGTGGCCGACAAGACCAACTGGCGCGACATGCTCAAGGGCACCGCCGAGCCCCTCGACCTGCTCGCAGAGAAAGAGCGCCTGATCGAGACCTGCAAGACCGGTATCGACGATCTCTCCGAGCGTTTCGGCTTCTTCGCCATCAGCGTCCTGACCGGCCTCGATCCGGTGGAAATCCGCTATCCGGTGCTCGAGTATCCGGCCAGGCTGAATTCCTTCAATTTCGACAAGGAGCCGCTGGTCGGCGGAATCCTCAAAGGCATCAAGGGCCAATACCTGATCTTCGACCAGGGCGTGATCAACCTGCGCCGCTTCGCCGGCTATGAAATCGAACTGAGGCTCCCGTCCTGATCGCATGGGCCGGCGAAGGCAAAGAACTCCGACACAGTTGCAACGGAAAGGAACCAGTTCCTGATGAAAGACGCACAGGCACGCACTACATATCTGCATGACTATCGGCCGCCGCCGTTCACCATCGAAAGCACGGAACTCGATTTCGACCTGTACGAGACCCATGCGGTAGTGGAGGCGAAACTGCAATTCAGGCGTAACCCGGATTTCAGTGGCGCGGACGAGGACATGCTGGTCCTGCATGGCCGCGAACTCCTGCTCGAGGAGTTGCGGCTCGACGAGCGGGTGCTGGACGCTTCCGATTTCACGCTCGAAGAGGAAAGCCTGCGGATTCCGAACTTGCGTTCGCTGGCGTCCGCCGGCGCCGACCGCTTCATGCTCTATTGCCGCACCCGGATCGAACCGCAGAACAATACCGCCCTGGAAGGCCTGTACAAGTCGCGCAAGATGTTCTGCACGCAATGCGAGGCGGAGGGATTTCGCCGCATCACCTGGTACCTCGACCGCCCCGACGTGATGTCGAAATTCACCACCACGATCCGGGCCGAACGCGACAGGTATCCCGTATTGCTGTCCAACGGCAATTGCGTCGCCGAAGGCGATTGCGAGGATCCGACTCGCCATTGGCGCACCTGGGAGGACCCCTTTCCAAAGCCGAGTTACCTGTTCGCGCTGGTGGCCGGAGATCTCGTCAGTCTCGACGACGGTTTCACGACGGCCTCGAACCGCGAGGTGCAATTGCGCATCTTCGTCGAGCCCAAGGATCTGGACAAATGCGATCACGCCATGGTCTCGCTGAAGAAGGCGATGCGCTGGGACGAGGAAAAATACGGGCGCGAATACGATCTAGACGTATTCATGATCGTCGCGGTCGACGATTTCAACATGGGCGCGATGGAAAACAAGGGCCTGAACATCTTCAACACTTCCTGCATCCTGGCCAATTCCGCGACCCAGACCGACTGGGCCTTCCAGCGAGTGGAAGCCGTGGTCGCCCACGAATATTTCCATAACTGGTCGGGCAACCGCGTCACCTGCCGCGACTGGTTCCAGTTGAGCCTCAAGGAAGGCTTTACGGTTTTCCGCGACAGCGAATTCAGCGCCGACATGAATTCGCGCACGGTCAAGCGCGTACAGGACGTGGCCTTTCTGCGCTCTGTGCAATTCGCCGAGGACAGCGGTCCAATGGCGCATTCGGTGCAGCCCGATTCCTACATGGAAATCTCGAATTTCTATACCGTCACGATTTACGAGAAAGGCGCCGAAGTCGTGCGCATGATCAGCAATCTGCTCGGCCCCGAGCGCTTCCGCGCCGGCGCCGATCTGTATTTCGAGCGGCACGACGGCCAGGCGGTGACGATCGAGGAATTCGTCGCCGCGATGGAAGAAGCCGGCGGAATCGACCTGCGGCAGTTCCGCAATTGGTATAGACAGGCCGGCACGCCGCTGCTCGAAATCGAAGGCCGTCACGATGCGCAGCGGCAGCGATTCGAATTGCGCGTCCGCCAGTCCTGCCCGCCGACGCCGGGCCAGGAGAGCAAGAACCCGTTTCATATTCCCTTGCGCATGGGCCTGCTCGACCCGGCGGGCGAGGAGGTTCCGCTGCGATTGCAGGATGAATCCGCGGCAGCCGGAGTCGACCGCGTGCTGGCGGTCACCGGGCCGGAGCAGACATTCGTGTTCGAGGACGTGGCCGACCCTCCCGTACCTTCGCTCTTGCGCGGTTTCAGCGCGCCGGTGCGGCTCAAGTACGACTACAAGCCCGAAGACCTGCTGTTCCTGATGAGCCATGACAGCGACGGCTTCAATCGCTGGAACGCCGGCCAGGAACTCGCCTTGATGCTCATGCGAGAATTGCAGGACGAATTCCGCGCTGGCGGCAAGCTGCGCTTGCCGCAGATTCTGTGCGACGCGCATCGGAACATACTCGGCGAGGCGGTCGCTTCCGGGGCGGCGGCGGACCGTGCCATGCTCGCCGAATTGCTGCGCCTGCCGGCCGAAAGCTATCTGATCGAGCAGGCCGAAACCGCGGATGTCGAGGCGATCCATGCCGTGCGGGAATTTCTGCTGGACGGACTCGCCGAATCCCACCGGAAGTTGCTGGCGGAACTGTTCGAAAGCATTCCCGCCACTGGCGATTATCGTGCAGACGCCGAATCGATCGCCGCCC
>CAZUSL010000180.1:0-17597 GCA_964622925.1 uncultured Pseudohongiella sp.
GAATATCGAGGTAGTGGATGCCGGGGATTGCCGGGATATCCGGTTGCGGATTCGTAAGGATAATCTGTCGGAGTTTTATCAGTGGTTCTTTTTTCGTGTTTCGGGGGTGCGGGGAGAGGATTGCGGGATCGGGATTCTGGATGCGGCGGCGGCGGCTTATCCCGAGGGATTTCGGGATTATCGGGTGCTTTGTTCGTTTGACCGGGTTGAGTGGTTTCGGCATCCGACGCGGCTTGAGGGCGGCGCGCTGCGATGGGATTTCAATTTCAATTGCGATGCGGTCTGGTTTGCCTATTACGTTCCGTTTTCGATGGAGCGGCATCACGACCTGCTTGCGCGGGCCGGGCGGAATTCCAACTGCCGGCTGATTGATCTCGGGCGGACCCTGGACGGGCAGCCGCTGGATCTGCTGCATTTCAGTACCGGGGAAGGCCGGCGGCCTTGCTGGGTGATTGCGCGGCAGCATCCCGGGGAGACGATGGCGGAATGGTGGATGGAAGGCGCGCTGGACTGGCTTTGCAGCGGGGAGGCGGATTCGCTGCTCGGGAAATGCGATTTGTATCTGGCGCCGAACATGAATCCGGACGGCAGCCGGCGCGGACATCTGCGCACCAATGCGGCCGGGCGCAATCTGAATCGGGAATGGGATTCGGCGAGCATGGAGCATTCGCCGGAAGTATTTCTGGTGCAGCAGGTCATGGAACGCACCGGGGTCGATTTCCTGCTCGACGTGCATGGCGACGAAGCCCTGCCGTATTGCTTCATCGCGGGCACGGAAGGGCTGGCGGACTGGGACGAGGCGAAGCAGGCGCGGCTCGATTTCTATCTCACGAAACTGGTTTCCGCCAATGCCGATTTCCAGACGCGTTACGGTTATCCGCCCAACAAGCGCGGCAAGGCCAACATGGGAATGAGCACGAACCAGACCGCCGGACGCCATGACTGTCTCGCCATGACCCTGGAAATGCCTTTCAAGGACAATGCGAACGCGCCGGACGAGCGCCACGGCTGGTCGCCCGAGCGCTGCCGGCGGCTTGCGGTTTCCTGTCTTGAAGTGCTGGAGGAGTACCTCGACTCCGGCCTGGTCTGAGCGCCCCTACACCTCGCGATAGAGTTTGCGGCCCTGGCGGTTGTATTCTCCGGCCATCTCTTCCATGCCCTGGCGGATCGCTTCGTCGACTTCGGCCGTGCCGCGGGCGGCGGCATAGTCGCGCACTTCCTGTGAGATCTTCATCGAGCAGAATTTCGGGCCGCACATCGAGCAGAAATGCGCGACCTTGCCCGAATCCTTGGGCAGGGTTTCGTCGTGGAACTCGCGGGCGGTGACCGGATCGAGGCCGAGGTTGAACTGGTCTTCCCAGCGGAATTCGAAGCGCGCCTTGGACAGGGCGTTGTCGCGCAATTGCGCCGCCGGATGGCCCTTGCCGAGATCCGCGGCGTGGGCGGCGATCTTGTAGGCGACGAGGCCGTCTTTCACGTCCTGCTTGTTGGGCAGGCCGAGATGTTCCTTCGGCGTCACGTAGCAAAGCATGGCGCAGCCGTACCAGCCGATCATCGCCGCACCGATGCCCGAGGTGATATGGTCGTAGCCCGGCGCGACGTCGGTGGTCAGCGGCCCGAGTGTATAGAAAGGCGCTTCGTCGCAGACTTCGAGCTGTTTTTCCATGTTCTCGCGGATCAGGTGCATGGGCACGTGGCCGGGACCTTCGATCATCGTCTGCACGTCGTGTTTCCAGGCGATTTTAGTGAGTTCGCCGAGGGTTTCGAGTTCGGCGAACTGGGCGGCGTCGTTGGCGTCGGCGATCGAACCGGGGCGCAGGCCGTCGCCAAGCGAGAAGGACACGTCATAGGCCTTCATGATTTCGCAGATTTCCTCGAAATGCGTGTAGAGGAAACTTTCCTTGTGGTGGGCCAGGCACCACTTGGCCATGATCGAGCCGCCGCGGGAGACGATGCCGGTGACGCGCTCGGCGGTCAGCGGCACGTAGCGCAACAGCACGCCGGCATGGATGGTGAAATAGTCGACCCCTTGCTCGGCCTGTTCGATCAGGGTGTCGCGATAGATCTCCCAAGTCAGTTCCTCGGCGACGCCGCCGACTTTCTCCAGCGCCTGGTAGATCGGCACCGTGCCGATGGGAAGCATGGAATTGCGGATGATCCATTCGCGGGTTTCGTGAATGTTCTTGCCGGTGGACAGGTCCATCACGGTATCGGCGCCCCACAGCGCCGACCAGACGAGTTTCTCCACCTCTTCCTCGATCGAGGAAGAGACCGCGGAGTTGCCGATATTGGCGTTGACCTTGACCAGGAAATTGCGGCCGATGATCATCGGCTCGACTTCGGGGTGGTTGATATTGGCGGGGATGATGGCCCGGCCCCGCGCCACTTCGTCGCGCACGAATTCCGGCGTGATTTCCCGCGGTATCGCCGCGCCGAAGGATTCGCCGGCGTGATAGCTCGAATCCTGTCCGGGCAACTGCTGCCGCGCGAGGTTTTCCCGGATCGCGATGTATTCCATCTCCGGCGTCACGATGCCCCGGCGAGCATAGTGCATCTGGGACACATTGGCCCCCGGCAGCGCCCGGCGCGGTTTGCGCGCGAGGCGGAAGCGCAGGTGGTCGTCGCGCAACTCGTTCAGGCGCGAGCGGCCATAGGTCGAAGTCGGCTCCGGCAGTTCCTCGGTATCGCCCCTTTCCCCGATCCACCCGGCGCGCACCGGCTCCAGCCCCCGATGCAGGTCGATGGCCACGTCGGGGTCGGTATATGAACCGGACGTGTCGTAGAGGCGTACCGGTGGATTGGGCTCCTCGCCGCTGCTCGTACGAGTGGGCGTCAGGGAAATCTCACGCATGGGAACGCGCAGATCCGGTCTGCTGCCGCTGACGTGAATCTTCCTGGAATTGGGAAAATGCCGGCCGAGTTCGGTGTCGAGACCGGAAATCCGGTCCATGAAATGTAACTGTTCGGGGGTTGCGCTCATCTGTACTCCTGAGTTCCTTAGGTTATCATGCCCGCTCCCGTGTTCAAAAACGGGCCCGGCATTCGCCTTCCGTTCAATCACTCATTACCAAGGCAGGTCCTTACGATGACACATTTCATCAAGTCCTTACTCATGTTGCTCGCGTTGAGCCTGGCTCCCTGGCCGGCATACGCCGACGATCTGTTCGATATTATGCAACTCGCGCTGGACAACGATCCCGTATTGCGCCAGGCGGAGGCTTCCTACCGCTCCAATCGCGAGACCATGATCCAGACCCGCTCGGCGCTGTTGCCCAACCTGGGCGCCGGCGGCGGCACATCGCGGCTGACGAGCGGACCGACTTCCAATCTCTACCGGAACGTGACCAATCCGATGACCGGCGAAAGCATGCGCGTGCTGGTGCAAAGAGAACACAGTTTCAGCAACGGCGTGAACAACCACAACTGGGGCGTCAGTCTGAACCAGAGCGTGCTCAATCTGGCCAACTGGTACAACTTCCAGAGCGCCAGGGCGACCAACCGGGCCGCCGCGGTCAATCTCGCCGCCCAGGAACAGGAACTGATCATGCGCGTGGCCACGGCCTACTTCGACGTGTTGCGCGCGCTCGACCTGCTGGAAGTGAATATCCAGGAAGAGGAAGCCGCCCAGCGCTCCTTCGAACAAACCAGCCAGCGCGAGGAAGTCGGCCTGGTGGCGATTACCGATGTCTACGACGCCCAGGCGGCATACGATCTGGCGCGCAACACCACCATCCTGCAAGCCGATATTCTGCGTTCGCGCTATGAAGTGCTGGAAGCCATCACCGGCCAGTCGCATCCGGAAATCGACGTGCTGCGCGACGACTTTCCGATTCTCGACGTGGAAGGCAGCCTGGAAGAATGGGAGTCCCAGGCGATGGAAAACAGCCTGGCCGTGACCGCGGCGGAATTCAACCTCGAGGCCTCGCGCAAGACCTTGCAGGCGCGCAAGTCCGACCGCCTGCCCACGATAGACTTCGTCGGCCAGTTCGGCCACTTCGCGACTCAGCCGATCGTCAGCCAGGGCATCCAGATCGGCGGCGGATCGAGCGACCGCACCCAGCTCGCGCTGAACCTGTCGATTCCGATCTACAGCGGCGGCGCGATGCGTTCGCGCCAGCGGGCGGCGGAATACGGCGTCATGGCCGCCGAGGAATCGCTCGAACTGACCGAACGGCAACTGATCCAGAACATCCGCAACGCTTACCGCCGCGTAGCCACTGACGTACTCGTGATCGCCCAGCGCCAGCAATCGATCACCTCGGCGCAAAGCTCGCTCGAAGCAACCGAACTCGGCGCGGAAGTCGGCACCCGCAACATCGTCGAAGTGCTGCGCGCCCGCGAAATCCTCTTCCGCGCCCTCCGAGCCTACGCCGATGCCCGCTACAACTACGTAATCGACTCCCTGATCCTCAAACAGGTAGCCGGCATTCTGACTCCGCAGGACATAATTGAATTGAATGCCTGGCTGCAGGAGGGAGAATAGACTGTTGTGGCTTCGATCCGTCGCCGCCGGCTGGGGTGGGGTTCAGCGGGCGGCGACTAACTTCACAGGGGCGGCAAGGGTCCTGCTTTCAATGAAAAGCAAATTGCCAGAGGTTGGTACAACGATATTCACCGTCATGTCGCGGATGGCGGCGGAGTGCGGGGCGATCAATTTGTCTCAGGGGTATCCGGATTTTGATTGTCCGGAACGCCTGCGGGAGCTTGTGTCCGAGCGGCTCAATGGGGAGTGCAACCAGTATCCGCCGATGGCCGGGGTGATGGAACTGCGTGAGCGGATTGCCGAAAAGGTGGCCGCGCATTACGGGGTCAGTCCCGATCCGGAGACTGAAATCACCGTCACTTCCGGCGCCACCGAGGCCGTGTTCGATGCAGTACAGGCCGTCGTGCACCCGGGTGACGAAGTGATCATGTTCGATCCTGCCTACGACTGTTACGAACCCGCGGTGCAACTCGCCGGCGGCACCGCCATACGCTTGCCGCTTACCCAGCCCGACTACGGCGTTGACTGGGACCTGACCGCGGAGAACATCACCGACCGCACCCGCATGATCATGATCAACAGCCCGCACAATCCCTGCGGCTCGATTCTCGAACCGGCGGATCTCGACCGTCTCGCCGAATTGATCCGGGGCACCGGGATTTACGTGATGTCGGACGAAGTGTACGAGCACATGGTGTTCGACGGGCTCGGCCATGCCAGCGTCGCCGCCCACGAGGAGTTGAGCGCATCGAGTTTCGCGATTTTTTCCTTCGGCAAGACTTACCACGCCACCGGCTGGAAGCTCGCCTTTTGCATCGCCCCGCCGGCCTTGACCGAAGAATTCCGCAAGGTGCACCAGTTCGTCACCTTCACCAGTTCCAGTTTCGTGCAATACGCCATCGCCGATTTCATGGCCGAATGTCCTGAACACGCCTGGGAACTGCCGCGCTTCTATCAGCGCAAGCGCGACCTGTTCTGCGAATTGATGGCGCCTTCGCGATTCCGATTCACGCCTTCCAGGGGCACGTATTTCCAACTCGCGGACTATTCGGCGATTTCCGATCTCCCCGACCGGGAGTTCGCCAACCGGCTCACGCGGGAGATCGGCGTGGCGGCCATTCCCCTGTCGCCTTTCTATCGCACGCCTTCGGGCGCGCGCCACATCCGATTCTGTTTCTGCAAGGAAGACGCTACCCTTGAACGCGCGGCGGAAATTCTCCGCAGCCTGTAAGAGGCGTTGCGATGAACGGGCGCACAGACCTCGATTTTCCGGCCCTGGCCGGGCGCATTCGCGAATGGGGCGCCGAACTGGGCTTCCAGCAGGTCGGAATCACCGATATCGACCTGGAAAGTTATCGCGCCCATCTCGAATCCTGGCTCGCCCGGCGGCATCACGGCGAGATGGCGTACATGGCGCGCAATCACGACAAGCGCTGCCATCCCGACAGGTTGCATCCCGGCGCGGCCCGCATCATCAGCGTGCGCATGGATTACGACCATGTGGGAGAACTGTCGCTTGAGCCCATGGAGGAAGGGGATACCGCCTATGTGGCGCGTTACGCCCGGGGCCGCGACTATCACAAGATGATGCGCATGCGCCTGCAGCGCCTGGCGAACCGGATCGAAGCCGAGGCGGGCGGCCATTCCTATCGCGCATTCGTCGACAGCGCGCCGGTGCTGGAGCGGGCGATCGCGGAAAAGGCCGGGCTCGGCTGGATCGGCAAGAACACAATGCTCATCAATCCCGAGGCGGGCTCGTGGTTCTTTCTCGGCGAACTGTTTACCGACCTGCCATTACCGGTGGACGAGCCCGGCGGCGAACATTGCGGAACCTGCCGGGCCTGCCTGGACATTTGCCCCACCGGCGCATTCACCGGCCCGAACAGCCTTGATGCGCGCAAGTGCATTTCCTATCTGACGATCGAATTGCGCGGGCCGATCCCCGAAGAATTGCGCGAACCCATGGGCAATCGCATCTTCGGCTGCGACGACTGCCAGATCGTCTGTCCCTGGAACAAGTTCGCGCGCATCTCGGGCGAGGGCGACTTCGCGCCAAGGCATCGGCTCGACACCGCCGGACTGCGCGAGTTGTTCGCCTGGACCGAAGAGGAGTTCCTCCGGCGAACCGCCGGCTCCCCGGTCCGCCGCATCGGCTACGAATGCTGGCTGCGCAATATCGCCGTGGCCCTCGGCAACGCCCCGGCGAGCGAGGCAAACGTCTCTGCCCTGCGCGCCCGGCTCGACCATCCGTCGGAACTCGTCGGCGAACATGTGCGCTGGGCCCTGGGCCGGCAGCAGGAGAACTCGCGGGATTGCGCTCAGCAGCCGATGAAGTGGCGGCGGTAGTATTGCAATTCGGCGACCGAATTGCGGATGTCCTCGATCGCCTTGTGGCTGCTTATCTTGGTGAAGCCGTGCAGGATTTCGGGTTTCCAGCGGCGCGCGAGTTCCTTGACGGTGCTGACGTCGAGATTGCGGTAGTGGAACCAGGCTTCGAGGTCCGGCATGTACCGGGCGAGGAAGCGCCGATCCTGGCAGATGGTGCTGCCGCACATGGGCGAGGAACCGCGACTGGTATGGCGTTCGCAAAAGGCCAGCGTGCGCCGTTCGGCCTCGGCTTCGTCGATCGGGCTCGACTGAACGCGTTCGATCAGCCCCGAAGCCTGATGATGCGTCTGGTTCCATTCATCCATGGCTTCGAGCAACGATTCGGGCTGGCGGATCGCGAGCACCGGGCCTTCCTCGATGATGCCGAGATGCGCGTCGGTAACGAGAGTGGCGATTTCGAGAATCCGGTCGCTGCCCGGGTCGAGCCCGGTCATCTCCAGATCAATCCAGATCAGGTTGAGATTGCCGTCCATGCGGTTTTCCAATGGGTGCGGAAACTGACGCCATTGTAGCACGCGCTGATGGGTGTCCCATTTTTGGCCATGTGCGATAATTTTCGCCATGGGTGTCCCATTTTTCAATAGCTAGTATATGCCGTCCGGACGCAGGCTCAGCGAGCGGCAGCAACGCCGCATCGCGGCGCGGCGGGATGAGCGCTCCGAGGGGGGGCGATCCGGCGTTATTATCAGTCACTATGGCAGGCAGCTTGAGGTGGAGGACGCTTCGGGCAAGGTCGTGCGCTGCCACGCCCGCGCCAATCTGCCGCAAGTCGTCACCGGCGACCGCGTAAGCTGGACGCCCGACAAGGCCGAAGGCGGCGTGGTCACCGGCCTCGAGCCGCGCCGCAACGAATTCGGCCGCGCCGACACGAGCTCCCGTTTCCGGCCCATCGCCGCCAATATCGACTGCGTTCTGACGATGTTCGCGACCGTGCCGGAAACCGAGATGAGCGTGATCGATCGTTACCTGGTGGCGATCGAGAACCTGGGCCTGGAATGCCTGCTCGTACTCAACAAGATCGATCTGCCGCCGGCGAATCCGCAGGCGCTGGAGCGGATGGCGGCGATCTATCGCGAACTGGATCTTGAATTGTTCGAACTCTCGGCCTTGACCGGCGCCGGCGTCGATGTGCTCGCCGAGCGGCTGGGAGGGCTGACGGCGGTGGTCGTCGGCCAGTCCGGCGTCGGCAAATCGTCGCTTTTGAACCGGCTCGGCAAGCAGTCCCTGGCCGAAGTCGGCGAACTCGACGCCTGGCGGCGCGGCGGCACGCATACGACCACGGCCGCGCGGCTGTTTCATCTGCCAGGCTTCGACCTGATCGACTCTCCAGGGGTGCGTGAATTCAGCCTCGGACACCTTGAGCCGTCCGAGGTGGTCGAAGGATTCGTCGAATTGAGGTCCCTGGCCGAACATTGTAAATTCCGCGATTGTTCGCATCGCGTCGAACCGGGCTGCGCAGTCCTGGCTGCCGCCGAGAACGGCGCAATCAGCGGCGAGCGGCTGCGCAGCTACACGCGGATCGTCGACAGCCTGCAACAGGCCTGATTCCGCGATAAATCCGTACAAGGCCGAAACCAGCCATGACCGAGAATCGCCTGCCCCTGATCGTCGAACCGGAAGAGCTTGAAGCGGCTTTGCCCGACGAGAATCTGCTGCTGATCACGGTCTGCCAGCCGCGCGTATACTTGGCCCACCACGTGCCCGGTTCGGTCCTGATCCAGCCCGGCGAACTCGTCTCCGGCATCGAACCCGCCACCGGCAAACTGCCTTCCGCCGAGCGCCTGAGCGAGTTGTTCTCCCGCGCCGGTCTGGCTCCGGAGCGGCATGTCGTCGCCATCGACGACGAAGGCGGCGGCTGGGCGGGAAGACTGATCTGGACCCTGGACGTACTCGGCCATACCCGCTACAGCCTGCTCAACGGCGGCGTGATCGCCTGGGCGGGCGCCGGATTGCCGCTCGAAAGCGGCCTCCGAGAGGGGGAAGCGCGCCCCTTCGAGGCGCGAATCGACCGCTCTCCCATCGCCGACAGGCAAGAGGTACTCGACCAGATCGACGACCCCGACAGCATCGTCTGGGACGCGCGTTCGCCCGAGGAATACGCCGGCGCCCGCGTCACCGCCCGGCGCAACGGCCATATTCCCGGCGCGGTAAACCTCGACTGGCTGGAACTGATGGACCGGCACAGGGACCTGCGCCTGCGGCCGCTGGAGGAATTGCGCGCGCGGCTGGCGGAACTGGGCATCGTTCCCGGCAGGAAGATCATTACCCATTGCCAGACGCATCACCGCTCCGGCCTGACTTATGTCGCCGGCAAGGCTCTCGGCCTCGATATCCGCGCTTACGACGGCTCCTGGTCGGAATGGGGCAACGCCGACGATACGCCGGTGGAAAATTGAGCCCGATGCAACGCCTGTTCGTGCTCCTGCAATATCTGCTGCCCCAGCGGCTGCTGACCTCGGCCGCCGGCGCCCTTGCCCGTGGCGAAGTCCTCGCCGGGCTCCTGATTCGCCTCTTCATCCGCCGCTATGGCGTGGACATGAGCGAGGCGCTCGACCCCGATCCGTCGAGTTACCGCAATTTCAATGAATTCTTCACCCGCGAATTGAAACCCGGCGCGCGGCCGCTGGCAGGCGAGGCCGGCGCGGTGCTCTGTCCCGCGGACGGCGCGGTCAGCGAACTCGGCGCGATCGACGGCGAAAGACTGTTGCAGGCCAAGGGCCGTCATTTCGAATTGCGCGACCTGCTCGGCGGCGACGGCGAACTGGCGCGAGCATTGGGCGGCGGGCGCTTCGTCACGATCTATCTTTCGCCGCGGGATTACCATCGCGTGCATATGCCGCTTCAGGGCCGGCTGCTGCAAACCCGGCATATCCCCGGCAAACTGTTTTCGGTGAACGAGGCGAGCACGGCGCTGATTCCGGGCCTGTTCAGCCGCAACGAACGCCTGGTCAGCGTGTTCGAAGGCGAATACGGCCGTTTTGCGGTCGTGATGGTAGGCGCGATGATCGTCGCGGGCATCCGTGCGGTGTGGGACGAAACCGGCCGCGAAGGGCGTTTGCGCGCGCCTGTGCAAGACTTCGCGGACCGCGGCCCCACGCTCGCCGCCGGCGCGGAAATGGGCTGCTTCGAACTCGGCTCCACGGTGATCCTGCTGTTCCCGCCCGGCGCGATGGAATTCGAACCCGGTCTGGCGCCGGGGGACAGCGTGCGAATGGGCCGCAAAATCGGCCGGCTATTGCCGAAAGAAATAGAGAGGACCATCGATGACGGCGGATGAACTGAAAAAACAGGCGGCCGAAGCCGCCTTGCGGTATGTCGAACCGAGGCTGGAGCGCGACACCATACTCGGCGTCGGCACCGGCTCCACGGTCAATCATTTCATCGCGGCGCTGGGCGACCTGCGGAGCAGGATCGACACGGCAGTGTCGAGCTCGGAGGAATCTTCACGCCGGCTCGGCGAGCTCGGCATCAGCGTGATCGATCTCAACGCGGCGGGATCCGTCGACTTCTACGTGGACGGCGCCGACGAAGCCAATCGCCACTTGCAATTGATCAAGGGCGGCGGCGGCGCGCTCACCAGGGAGAAGATCATCGCGGCGGCGGCGAAGGAATTCATCTGCATAGCCGACGAATCGAAACTCGTCCCGGTGCTCGGCAAGTTTCCGCTGCCGGTGGAAGTCATTCCCATGGCGCGCAGTCACGTCGCGCGCAAAATCTCGGCCATGGGCGGCGTCCCGGTCTGGCGTGACGGATTCGTCACCGACAACGGGAACCATATCCTCGACATCCACAAGCTGGACCTGCGCGACCCGCGCGCAATGGAGGCGCGGCTCGACCAGATCACCGGCGTTGTCTGCAACGGGCTGTTCGTGCGCCGGGCGGCGGACCGGCTGTTACTCGCCGGGGCTCAGGGCATTCGCACCTTGCTCCCCGGCGCCTGACAACAGGCAATTACAGCGGAGTTACGTTTTCCGCCTGGGGCCCTTTCTGACCCTGGCTTACCTGCATCGTGACCTTCTGGCCTTCATGCAATGTGCGGCGGCCTGTGCCGTTTATGGCACTGAAATGTACGAAGACATCCTTGCCTCCCTCGCGTTCAATGAATCCGAAGCCCTTCTCATCATTGAACCACTTGACCACACCTTCTACTGGCTCTGACATATCTATCTCTTGTTCCGAAAATTGGTATTCCGCTAGCGCGGAACGTTATTTCTCCCTCGCATGTTGCGCGCTGGGAGAATCCTCCCCCGGATACTGCCTGCGTTCATGCATGGGCCTTTATACTGAATCTGCCCCGTCCGGGGCAATGAATTATGGCAACGAATTGTTACAAACCCCGCTTTTTGAGGAAATTGGCACGGTCTTCATGACCATATGGTCATATTGACCCTGGCAATGAATCCTCCAGCGCCTTGAAAACCGGGTCGCGAAACTCGGGCGATTCGTTGACCAGATGATGACGCGCTCCGGGGACCAGCACCTCCTTCACGGCGGAAAATTTCCCGCGAATGGCGGGCAGATTGAATTTCCAGTCGACGGTGTCGTCCCCGGTGCCCTGGATGACGGTCAGCGGCGCCGGATTCGGGGCCGCGGCGGCAAAGCGCCTGCCGTAATCGAACATCGCCCCGATCCAGCTCCGGGGAATGCGCGAACTTTGCAAGTCGTCCTCATGGCGCAGGAATTCGAGAAACTCCCGGTCATGGCTGCTTTCCGCGTACAACCGCGGCGTGCCATCGACGAACCAGCCGCTGAGCAGATACGCCAGCCGGCTCCGGTAGTGGCGCAGGATGCGCACGAGGGGCGCGAGCAAGGCTATGCCGTCAAGGGCATGGGTTTCCATCAACTCGTGATGCAGGATGGAATCGATCAGGACCGCCGCGCCCGTGCTTTGGCCGACGGCATGCCAGGGGCGCGCGAGCCGCTGCTCGCCGGCGAGCGCCAGCGCCCTGGAAAGCGCATCGCAATAGCGGGCGAAATTGTCCACGCCGCCCATTTCCCCGCTCGACAGTCCATGTCCGGGCATGTCGAAGACGAAGGCCGCATAGCCCCTGTCGAGACACCAGCTTAGCGGATGGCGGTAAATGCCGGCATGGTCGAGATAGCCATGCAGCAGGAAGACCGTTCCGCGAGGCGCCGGCGGCGTGAAATATTGCGCAACAAGCCGTTCACCGCCCCCGTCGAAGACGCCGAAGCTGTGGTGAACCGGGCCGCCGTCTCGGGAAAAACGCAGACCGTAATGATCGAGGTAGTTCCGCAGCAAGCCGCTGTCCGGCGCCGCCGCTGGATTGTTCCGCGGCGGCGCCAGGGCGCGCAATTCTTCGGCGTGCGAGCGGCTGAACATGCAGCTTCAGGCGCTGGCGTAACGGACCGACATCTCCTCGAGATTGTAGATCTTGCCGATGCGGTCGATCATGCCGGCGCAGCCGAACGATTCGAGCCGCGCCTTGACGATGTCGCGCATGGCACGCATCGTCGGCGTCAGGAACTTGCGCGGGTCGAACTCGGACGGGTTCTGCGCCAGGAATCGGCGCACCGCGCCGGTCGACGCAAGCCGCAAATCGGTATCGATATTGACCTTGCGCACGCCATGACGGATGCCTTCCTGGATTTCCTCCACCGGCACGCCATAGGTCTCGGGGATTTCGCCGCCGAATTCGTTGATCACTTCGAGCCAGTCCTGGGGCACCGACGAAGAGCCATGCATGACGAGATGCGTGGAAGGAATCTTGGCGTGGATTTCCTTGATGCGGTCGATGGCGAGAATGTCCCCCGTGGGCGGACGGCTGAACTTGTAGGCGCCATGGCTGGTGCCGACGGCGATGGCGAGGGCGTCGACGCCCGTGGCCTCGACGAATTCCTCGGCTTCCTGGGGGTCGGTGAGCAATTGCTCCATGGTCAACTTGCCTTCGGCGCCGATGCCGTCTTCCTCGCCGGCCATGCCGGTCTCCAGCGAACCGAGACAACCGAGTTCGCCTTCCACCGAAACGCCGCAGGCGTGGGCCATTTCCACCGCCTGGCGCGTTACGCGGACGTTGTATTCGAAATCCATCGGCGTCTTGCCGTCCTCGCCGAGGGAGCCGTCCATCATCACCGAAGTGAAACCGAGCTGGATCGAGCGCTGGCAAACCGCGGGAGAAACGCCGTGGTCCTGGTGCATGACGATGGGAATGTGGGGAAATTCCTCCATCGCGCCCTGGATCAGGTGGCGCAGGAAATTCGGCCCGGCGTATTTTCTGGCGCCAGCCGACGCCTGCAAGATGACCGGGCTGCTGACTGCATCAGCCCCCTCCATGATGGCCCGAACCTGTTCGAGGTTGTTTACGTTGAAGGCGGGTACGCCATAGTCGTTCTCGGCCGCGTGGTCGAGCAGTTGTCGCAAGGTTATGAGGGCCATTGGTTCTCCTGGTTGATTGCTGTCTGAAGTGCTGGTTCGGTTGCCGCCCGCCCGGCGAGCGCGGCGACGGCGGGAAGCGTAACGCCTTGCACGGCTTCGAGGAAAGCGCCGCCTCCGGTAGAGATATAGGAAACCCCGTCCGCCACGTCAAATCGGTCGATCGCGGTGACGGTTTCGCCGCCGCCGGCAAGACTGAAGGCGGCGCTGCGCGCCACGGCGCGGGAAATCCGTTCGGTGCCTTCGGCGAAGGCAGGAAATTCAAATACGCCCATCGGGCCGTTCCAGATGACGGTGCCCATGGATTCTATCAGCGCGGCGTATTGCGCCGCACTTTCCGGTCCGATGTCGAGGATCAATTCGTCTTCGGCGACATCGGCCACCGGCTTGATCGCGGCCTTTGCGCCGCCGTCGAATTCCCTGGCCACGCGTACGTCCACGGGCAGGGGAATATCGACCTTGTCCATCAGTTCGCGGGCGGTGCCGACGAGTTCGGCTTCATGCAGCGAACGCCCCACCGGATTGCCTGCCGCGAGCAGAAAGGTGTTGGCGATGCCGCCGCCGACGAGCAGATGGTCCGCCAGGGACGAAAGATTGCGCAGCAATTCGAGCTTGCCGGAAACCTTGGCGCCGCCGACGATGGCGAGCAGCGGCCGCTTCGGCTCGCGCATGGCGCGACCGATGGCGTCGAGTTCCCGCGTGAGCAAAGGGCCGGCGCAGGCCTCGGCGGCGTGCCGCGCGACGCCGGCGGTGCTTGCCTGGGCGCGGTGAGAGGTGCCGAATGCGTCCATGACGAAGACATCGCAAAGCGCGGCGTAGCGCGCGGCCAGTTCATCGCTGTCGGCTTTTTCGCCGGCATTCACGCGCACGTTCTCGAGCAGGCAGACCGGGGCCTCGGGCAAGGTGGCTCCAAATTGAAGATAGTCGTCCACGAGCGGCACTTCTGCGCCCAGCAGCTTCGACAGATGCGCGGCGACGGGCGCCAGGGAAAACTCCCGCTGTTCGGCGATCGGCACGCCCTCGCTCGGACGGCCGAGATGTGACATGAGCAGCACCTGGGCGGCATGACCCGCGCGCGCCGCGCGGATCGTCGGCAGCGCCGCGCGGATGCGGCTGTCGTTGACGACCTTGCCGTCGCTCAGGGGCACGTTCAGATCTTCGCGGATCAGGACGCGCTTGCCGCTCAGGTCGAGTTGCTGCATTCGCAGCGGAGATTCGGTCATCGACTATTCACTTAAGAAGTCCGGGCGTGGAGGTATTCGGCCACGTCCAGCATGCGATTCGCATAGGCCCATTCGTTGTCGAACCAGATGAAGACCTTGACCAGGCCGGCGATTTCCCGGGTCTGATTGAGGTCGACCACCGCCGACCTGGGATCGTGATTGATGTCGCAGGAGGCCAGCGGCTCGCGAGTATATCCCAGAACGTTTGCCGGCAGGTTACGCGATTCGCGGATAATTACATCGTTCACGTCGTCGGCGCCGGCCGCGCGGGCGAAGCGCAGGCTGACGTCCATAGCGGACACGTTCACCGTCGGCACCCGGATCGCACGGGCTTCGAGCTTGCCGGCCATCGCCGGCAGGATTCGCGCGATGCCTCGCGCGAGCGCGGTGTCCACCGGGATGATCGATTGCATAGCGCTGCGGGTCTTGCGCAGGTCGGAGTCGTGGAAACTGTCGATCACCGGCTGGTCGTTCATCGCCGAATGGATCGTGGTGATCGCGCCGGCTTCGAGGCCGAACGCGTCGTCGAGCACTTTCAGCACGGGCACGATGCAATTCGTCGTGCAGGAGGCGTTCGACAGCACGGTCGCGTCCGCGGGAATGTCCTCGTGATTGACGCCATAGACGATCGTGAAATCGACGTCGCTTTGCGCGGGCTGGGAGAAAAGCACGCGCCTGGCGCCCCAATCCCCGCAAGAGCCGAGATGCAGCCGGGCGGTGGCGACATCGTGAAAGGCGCCGCTGCATTCCATCACGAGGTCGACTTCGGGCCAGCGCAAGGCGGCGACGTCGGACTCCTGGAACAATTCGATGACGTCGCCTTCGATATGCAGATTGCCATCGACAAGTTCCACTTCACCCGGAAAGCGGCCATGGGTGCTGTCGTAGCGGGTCAGGTGCGCCAAGGTGGCCGGGTCGGCGACATCGTTGACGGCGACGACGCGCAGGCCGTTGCGGCGGCCGGCCTCGTAAGCGGCGCGCAACACGCAGCGGCCGATGCGGCCGTATCCGTTGATTGCGACTCTCAATGTCATTGCCGGGCCAAGCAAAAATAAGGAAAAATCAGTCGAGCAGCGAACGCGCCGCTTCCGCGACCCGTTCGGCGGTAAAGCCGAAATGCTCCATCAGGACGCCGCCGGGAGCGGATTCGCCGAAAGTGGTCATGCCGACGACGCAGCCGTCGAGGCCGACGATCTTGCGCCAGTAATCCACCGCGCCGGCTTCGACCGCGACGCGCTTGCGCAGGCTCGAAGGCAGCACCGATTCGCGCCAAGCTTCGTCCTGCCGTTCGAACACGTCGACACTGGGCAGGGAAACCAGGCGCGCGGCGATTCCATCCTGTTGCAATGCGCTTACCGCCTCGGCGCTGACCGCGACCTCGGAGCCGGTGGCGATGACCGCGATTTCCGGCTCGCCTTCGCAGTCCACGAGTACATAGCCGCCGCGGGCGATGGCGTCGACCTGCTCGTCCCCGCGATCCTGGTGCCGGATCGACTGGCGCGTGAAAACGAGCGCAGTGGGGCCGTCCCGGCGCTCGATGGCCGCCTGCCAGGCGACGGCGGCTTCGACGCTGTCGCACGGCCGCCAGACCGAAAGATTCGGCGTGGTGCGCAGGTTCGTCAGTTGTTCGATCGGCTGGTGCGTCGGCCCGTCTTCGCCCTGGCCGATGGAGTCGTGGGTGTAGACCAGGATGTTGCGCTGTTTCATCAGCGCCGCCATGCGCACGGCGTTGCGCGCGTATTCCATGAACATGAGGAAGGTCGCGCAATAGGGAATGAAGCCGCCATGCAGGGCGATGCCGCTGGAGATCGCGGTCATGCCGAATTCGCGCACGCCGAAATAGATGTAGTTTCCGTCGGGTTCATCGGCGATCGAACGGCTTCCCGACCACAAGGTCAGATTGGAGCCGGTCAGATCGGCCGAGCCGCCGATCAGTTCGGGCAATTGGGATCCGTATTCCTCGAGGCAGTCCTGGGACGCCTTGCGGCTGGCGATGTTCGCGCCTTCCTGCTGGCGCCGCCTGGCGAATTCCCGCGCGCGCTCGGCGAAGTCGCCATGCAATTCGCCTTTCATGCGGCGCACGAATTCCAATGCGAGTTCGGGATATTCCTCCTCGTAAGCGACGAGTTTTTCCTTCCAGGCGGTTTCCGCCTTGAAGCCCTTCTCGGTGGCGTTCCAGGCTTGCCGGATTTCCTCCGGCACGATGAACGGCGCATGGGGCCAGCCGAGTTCTTCCCGCGCGGCCTTGACTTCGTCTTCGCCGAGCGGGGAGCCATGGGTGGCCGCGGTGCCTTGCTTGCCGGGCGCGCCGAAACCGATGATCGTGCGGCAGCGGATCATGCTCGGCCTGGCGGTTTCGGCCTGGGCCGCACGGATCGCCTCGCCGATCGCCTCGGTGTCGTGGCCGTCGATTTCCTGTGTATGCCAGCCGTAGGACGCGAAGCGGCCCATGGTGTCTTCGGAAAACCAGGGCTCGACTTCGCCGTCGATGGAGATGCCGTTGGCGTCGTAGAAAACGATCAGTTTGCCGAGGCCGAGGGTTCCGGCGAGCGAACAGACTTCATGGGAAACGCCTTCCATCAGGCAGCCGTCGCCGGCGAAGACATAGGTGTAATGATCGACGACGTCGTGATCCGGGCGATTGAACTGGGCCGCGAGCGTCTTCTCGGCGATGGCCATGCCGACGGCGTTGGCAAGCCCCTGGCCGAGCGGGCCGGTGGTGGTTTCGACGCCGGGGGTGTAGCCGTATTCCGGGTGGCCGGGCGTCATCGAATGCAACTGGCGGAACTGCCGGATCTCGTCCATGGGCAACTGGTAGCCGCTGAGATGCAGCAGGGAATAGATCAGCATCGAACCGTGACCGTTCGACAGCACGAATCGGTCCCGGTCGAACCATTGGGGATGGCCGGGATTGTGCTTGAGAAAATCGTTCCAGAGCACTTCGGCGATGTCCGCCATGCCCATGGGAGCGCCGGGATGCCCGGACTTTGCCTTCTGGACGGCATCCATGCTCAAGGCGCGGATGGCGTTGGCGAGTTGCCTGCGCGGCAAGGCCTGATCGGCCATCAACAAACTCCTGCTTTCAGTTTTACTTTTGGGGCATTTTTGAGGG
>CAZUSL010000181.1:0-65139 GCA_964622925.1 uncultured Pseudohongiella sp.
TGGTCATCAGGGAATCCACGGCCTCTCTCGCTTGACACAATTCCGGCTGTTCGGTCGACATACGTTGACAACGCTGTCAGCTTGCTGGTAATAGAGGAGCCTGAACATATATTCGGGATTCCCACATGCCGGCAGAGCAAACCCGGGCCGCGAACGGGGGCGGCGTCTATATCTGGCTGACCAGCCTGAGCGCGGCGCTGGGCGGATTCCTGATGGGCTTCGACGCCTCGGTAATTTCAGGCGTCGTGGGGTTCATCGAGGACGAGTTCCAGTTGAACGAACTCCAACTCGGCTGGGCAGTCGCTTCCCTGACGCTGACCTCGACCCTGGCCATGCTCGGCGCCGGCCCCTTGAGCAATCGCATCGGCCGCGTCAGCGTACTCAAGGCCGCGGCGCTGCTGTTCCTGGTTTCCGCATTCGGTTGCGCCGTCGCCCCCGGCTACTTCTGGCTGGTGTTCTCGCGCATGGTCGGCGGGTTTGCGGTGGGAGCGGCGCTGATCGTCGCGCCCATGTATATCGCCGAAGTCGCCCCGGCGGCAATCCGAGGTCGCCTCGTATCTCTTAACCAGCTCAATATCGTGATCGGAATCTCGGCCGCGTTCTTCAGCAACTACCTGCTGTTGCAATGGTCAGGGGAAGAGTTCCCATTGGTTCGTCAGGAACACTTGTGGCGTTGGATGCTCGGTGTGGAAACCTTGCCGGCCGCACTTTATCTGATCGTATTGCAGTGGGTTCCCGAAAGCCCGCGCTGGCTACAATTGCGCGGCCGCGAAAGCGAGGCACTTGAGACACTGGTCCGAATCAATGGCGAAGCGGGCGGCAGGCGCGAGCACGCCGCGATCGAAGCCAGTCTCGCCAGCGAAGAATCCGGCGCGCCGGCGGGCTTCGCTGAGTTGCTGCGCCCGCATCTGCGCCTCGTGCTGCTGATCGCCCTGAGCATCGGCATCGTGCAACAGGCAACCGGCATCAACGCGGTGTTCTTCTACGCGCCGATGATTTTCGAGCAAAGCGGCATCGGCAACGACGCCGCCTTCCTGCAGGCGGTGCTCGTGGGACTGGTCAATCTGCTGTTCACGATCGTGGCGATCCTGTGCATCGACCGGCTCGGCAGAAAGCCGCTGCTGTTCGCGGGTCTTGCCGGCATCGCCGTCTTCATGCTGCTGCTCTCCTGGACTTTCAACCAGGCCACGTACGAGTTGAGCGAAGAGTCGGTCGCCGCGGTCGTGGATGTGGAGTCCAGAGCCGCGCTCGAACCGCTCGTGGGGCGGCAATTCGATGACGAAAACGCCTTGCGGGCCGCCCTTTCCGATGCGGGCATAGGCGACGCCGGCGGCCTCGAATCGGAACTCGTCGCCCAGGCGGTAGAAGTCGACACGGCCCTCGTGCTGACCGGAATCCTGGGTTTCGTCGCCTGTTTCGCGTTCTCGGTGGGACCGATCATGTGGGTGCTGTTCTCCGAGCTTTTCCCCAACTATGTAAGGGCGGCGGCGATCTCATTCGTCGGCCTGGTGAATTCCGGCGTCAGTTTCCTGGTGCAGATGCTGTTTCCATGGGAACTCGCAACTTTCGGCAGCGGCCTGACTTTTCTGATTTACGGCCTCGTGGCCATTGCCGGACTCGCCATTCTCGTCAGAATCATGCCCGAAACCCGGGGCAAATCGCTGGAAGAACTGGAACAGACGCTGGCCGCGAGGAGCGGATCATGAACAGATTGCAAGCGAATTTGACCGGACTCGTCTGCGTCGCGGGCTTGAGCGCGGGCGCGGCAGCCCAGGAAGGACCCGTCCCCGTCGAAATCCGCGGCGAACCGGGCAACTTCATGCTTTACCGCGGCGGCGAGCCTTATCACATAAGGGGCGCCGGCGCCGAAACGCTTGGCGATCTCGAATCGCTTGCCGCGAACGGCGCCAATTCGGTGCGCACCTGGCGGCCGGGCGACGGCAGCGTGCTCGATATCGCGCATGGGCTTGGCCTGACGGTCGCGCTTTGCATCGAAATCGCCCGCGAGCGGCATGGCTTCGACTACGACGACGAAGAAGCCGTGGCGCGGCAGTTCGAGGAAGCACGGGAAATCGTGCTGCGTTATCGCGACCATCCGGCCCTGCTCGCCTGGATCATCGGCAACGAAATGAACCTCGAATACGAGAATCCGCGCGTGTACGACGCCATCAACGACATCTCGCGCATGATTCACGAACTGGACCCTTACCACCCCACTACCTCGACCACCGCCGGCATGGGCGCCGATCTCGCGCGGGTGATTCGACAGCGGGCGCCGGATCTGGATTTTCTCAGCGTTCAGGTCTATGGCGCGGTTTACGATTTGCCGCTGATGCTGGCGGGAGTCGATCCGGAAATGCCGCTGATGATCACCGAATGGGGCACCATCGGCCATTGGGAAGTGCCGCTGACCGAATGGGGCGCGCCCATCGAATTGAACAGCTCGGCCAAGGCGGACGTCTACAACCGCGCTTACGAGGAAATGCTTGCGCCGATGCAAGGCAGGCTGATCGGCAATTACGCGTTTCTTTGGGGACAGAAGCAGGAACGCACTCCGACCTGGTACGGCGTTTTCACCGCCGACGGGCGAAGCACTCAGGCCGTGGACGTGTTGCATCGAATCTGGACCGGGCAATGGCCGGACAATCGCGCTCCGCTGCTCGGGGAAATGCGGCTCGAAGGCAAGCAGGCGGACGAAAGCGTACGGCTGGCGGCGGGACAGGACTATTCCGCGGCGGTCAGCGCCGAGGACCTGGACGGCGACCGCCTGATCTTCGACTGGCGCGTGATGGAAGAAAGCACGGCGACCCAGACCGGAGGCGACCGGGAAGATATCCCGCCGGAACTCGAAGGCCTGATCGGCGATCCGGGGCTGCCCGAAATCAACTTGCGGGCGCCGGCAAACCCCGGCGCCTACCGCCTTTTCGTTTACGTCGGCGACGGCCGTGGCCGCGTCGCCCACGCAAACATTCCTTTTTATGTCGACGAAAATTAAGTAGTCCGGAGAAATTACAAATGTCGGATCTGGATCTGGAAGGGATTCTTTCCGCTTGGCTGGAGCGCATGACGCTGCGCCAGAAAATCGGCCAGATGACGATGGCCGAACGGCTTTCGATAACGCCGGATGACGTGAAGAACTACGCCCTCGGCGCGATTCTGTGCGGCGGCGGCTCCCACCCGGGGGAAAATACCCTGGACGACTGGGTCGCCATGAACGACGCCTACTGGCAGGCCGCCGTAGGAGACGAGGACAGCCCCGGTATCCCGATACTCGTCGGTGTCGACGCGGTGCATGGTCACGGCAATCTCAAGGGAGCCACGGTGTTTCCCCACAACATCGGTCTCGGCGCCGCGGGCGATCCGGAACTCGTCGCCGAAGTCGCCCGCGCCACGGCCAGGGAAATCCTCGCAAGCGGGCTGGAATGGAATTTCGCTCCCGCGCTTTCCGTCGTGCAGAACTGCAAATGGGGGCGTAGTTACGAAAGTTTCGGCAGCGATCCCGAACTCGTCGCCACGCTTGGCGCGAGCTACGCCGAAGCATTGCAGGCAGAAGGCGTCATCGGCTGCGTCAAGCATTGGGTCGGCGATGGCGGCACCTGGCAGGGAATGGACCAGGGCGAGACGACCCTGTCCTGGGATGATCTCGAAGCGACCCATATCGCGCCGTACTACCCCTCGCTTGAGCAAGGCGTCATGAGCGTCATGGTGTCCTTCAACAGCTGGAACGGCGACAAATGCCACGGCCACCGTTTCCTGGTCACCGAACTGCTCAAGGAGAAACTCGGATTCGACGGGATCGTGCTGTCCGACTGGGACGGCATCGACTATCTCGACGAAGATTACGGCGCGGCAATCCGCAAATCGGTGAACGCCGGCCTCGACATGTTCATGATCTCCGAGCGCTGGAAGGAATTCATCGACACTTTCGAGCGGCAGGTGCTCGAAGGACATGTGGACATCGCCAGGATCGACGACGCCGTGCGCCGCATCCTGCGCACCAAGTTGCGTTACGGGCTGTTCGACATGCCGCGCCCCGCGAACCGGCCCGGTATCGGAAACAGCGACTTCGCCTGCGCCGCTCACCGGGAGCTCGCGCGGCGGGCGGCCCGGCAATCACAAGTGCTGCTCAAGAACGAACGGGAGGCGCTGCCGCTGAATCGCGGGCAGCGAATCCTCGTGGCCGGAAAGAACGCGCACAACCTCGGCCACCAATGCGGCGGGTGGACCGTGAGCTGGCAAGGCGAGACTGGCAACGACACGATCAGGGGCGAGACGATCTGGGAGGGAATCCGGGCGCTGACGCCGAACGCCGTACTCAGCGAAGGCCTCGACGGCAGTGACGCCGACCCGGAGCGGCACGACATCGCGGTCGTGGTGATCGGAGAGAAGCCTTACGCCGAAGGCCATGGCGACATCCGGCCGGGCGACCACGTCTTCGTCGAAGCCGGATCGAGGATCAACGGCCTGATGAATCCGCTCGAGGCCTATGCCGGCACCCTCGTGCACTCGGAAGTTCATCCAGAGGATCTCGCCTGTATCCGCAACATAGCCGCCAGGGGCATTCCGGTAGTGACCGTGCTGATCTCGGGCCGCCCGTTGATCGTCAACGAGGAACTCGACGCGTCGGCGGCGTTCGTCGCGGGCTGGCTGCCCGGCGCCGAAGGCCGCGGCGTCGCCGAAGTTCTGATGGGAGACTGCGACTTTACCGGCCGGTTGCCGACTCCCTGGCCGGGACCGGAACACAAGGACGGACTGCTCCCGAAGGTCGGCGCGGTTTTCCCGATCGGCCATGGACTTCAGTTGAATTCGAACCGAAGTGATCTCGGGGAAAAATCGGGCGAGGCCGGCGCCGGCGGCCTTGATAAATGTCTGCGTCAATCGCATACTGGAGTCAGTTAACCGAAGTCGTCGAGATATGGAGATTAGGCTGTGTCAGCTTCGGCCGGGGGCATGAGTTCCAGTATCCATTCGTATCTGTTTTTTCGTTCGCTGTATCAACCCGTAGCGGCATTTGAGGAATTGTCCCGCAGCGAGCCGAATCCGCTTGCCGTTTTCTTTCGCTATTCCCTGTGGCTGCTTTTGTTGCCGCCTGTTTTCGCGCTCATCGGCGGCGCCAGTTTCGGCTGGCGGGTCGGCGCCGAACAGCCGCTGTTCCTGCCGCCGGGCGAACTCCGGCTGATCAGCGCGGGCTATTTCCTCATCCTGGTTTTCGGCCTGTTCAGCACGGCGCTGATCAGCAAATGGATGGCGGTCACCTACGCCGCCAACGCCTCGTTAGGGCGCCACGTGGCGCTGATCACGATCGTCGGCCAGCCCCTGGCGGCAGCCAGCGTCGCCCATCTGTTTCCCGATGTACTCGTGCAGGTGCTGGTGCTCATTCCCACCGCGATCTGGAGCATGCGCCTGCTGTACGTGGGAATTCCGATCACGCTGGAGACTTCGCCGGAAAGGGGCATGCTGATGGCTTCGTCCTTGATGGCCTGGCTGCTGGTGGCCGTGGTGAGCCTGCTCGGCGTCAGCATGACCTTGTGGGTCATGGGGACAGGTCCGTTGCTGGGCGTTTGAAATGGAAGCTGCAAACGACAAGGTCTATCACGATAACGTAGTTATCCGGCTGATCCAGTTTTCGGTGATCTGGGCGCTGGTCGCGATGCTCGGCGGCGTCTGGCTCGCGGCGGAACTGATCTGGCCCGGCCTCGATTTCGGCCAGTACTGGCTTTCCTACGGCCGTCTGCGCCCGCTGCACACCAATGGCATCATTTTCGGATTCGGCGTTTCGGCGCTGATGGCGACCGCGTTCTACAGCGTCCAGCGAACTTCCCATGCGCCGCTGTTCCTGCCGCGGCTGGCCTCGTTCTGCTGCTACGCCTGGCAGTTGATCGTGCTGCTCGGCGGACTGTCCCTGCTCGCGGGCTACAACACCTCAAAGGAATACGCCGAACTCGAATGGCCTTTCGATATCGCCATCGCCATCGTCTGGGTGTGCTTCGCCGTGGTCTTTTTCGGCACCATCGCCGTGCGCAGGATCCGGCCCATCTATATCTCCAACTGGTTCTACGGCGCGCTGATCATCGTCATCGCCATGTTGCACATCGTCAACAGCCTGGCGCTGCCGGTGAGCCCGATGCGGTCCTATTCGATTTTCGCCGGCGCCCAGGACGCCGTTGTGCAATGGTGGTACGGGCATAACGCGGTCGGCTTTCTGCTCACCGGCGGCTTTCTCGGCATGTTGTACTACTTCCTGCCGAAACACGCGGGCCGGCCGATCTGGAGCTACCGCCTGTCGGTGCTGGCTTTCTGGGCCTTCGTCTACAGCTATATCTGGGCCGGGCCGCATCATCTGCATTACAACTCGGTGCCGGAATGGGTGCAGTCGCTGGGAATGGTGATGAGCATCGTCCTGCTGGCGCCGTCCTGGGCGACCATGGTCAACGGCATCATGACGGTGAGCACCGCCTGGGAAAAATTACGCACCGACCCGGCGCTCAAGTTCATCGTACTGTCGTTGGCCTTCTACGGGCTGGCGACATTCGAAGGGCCGATGATGTCGATTCGCAGCGTCAACGTGGTCAGCCACTTTACCGACTGGACGATCGGCCATGTGCATTCAGGCGCCCTCGGCTGGAACGCCATGATCACTTACGGCACGTTCTATTTCATGGCGCCGCGGCTGGTCGGCGGGGAACTGTACAGCAGCCGTCTGGCCAATCTGCATTTCTGGCTCGCGCTCGGCGGCACCATGCTTTACATCGTCTCTATGTGGGCTGCGGGAGTCTCCCAGGGGCTGCTCTGGCTCAGCGTCGACGAAATCGGCGAGTTGAGCTTCGACTTCAGGGACATCATGGCGAGCATGGCGCCTTACTACATCCTGAGGCTCGTGGCCGGACTTGTATTCCTAGCCGGCACCTTGCTCATGGCTTACAACCTGTACATGACGGTCAGGGGCCGGCCAGCGCAACGCGTGACTCCGCCGGCGGTCGCCCCCGCTTATGGAGTGAGCTGATGAACGGAATGTGGCTGCATCGCAAGATCGAGGAGAACACCGGATTGCTCATTTTCGGCATCCTGTTCGTTTCGGCGATCGGCGGTCTCGTGCAATTGCTTCCGATCCTGGAACAGGAAAGTCTGCAGACGGCGGAAGCCAACACCAGGCCGTATAGCGCCGTGGAACTCGCCGGCAGGGACATCTATATCCGCGAAGGCTGCAGCGTCTGCCATTCGCAGCAAGTACGCCCCCTGATCGCCGAAATCGAACGCTACGGGCCCTATTCGCGAGCCGGGGAATTCGTCTACGACAGGCCGTTCCTGTGGGGATCGAAGCGCACCGGACCCGATCTGCACCGCATCGGCGGCAGGTATTCCGACGACTGGCATCGCATCCGCCTGCTCGACCCCCGCGCAGTGGTGCCGGGCAGCATCATGCCGGCCTATCCCTGGCTGGCGCGGCGCGAGGCCTCCGCAACGGGAGACATTGCGGCGCGGATGTCCGGCCTGCGCCGGCTCGGCCACCCTTACACCGACGAGGAAATCGCGAATGCCGGGGCGGAACTGGAAGGCCTCCTCGAAATCGACGTCCTGATCGCCTATCTGCAATCCCTGGGAACGGGGTATACGGAGGAAGGACCATGACGGCTTTCATTTTCCTCGGCGACATGCTCGTCATGGCGTTCATGGCGGGACTTGCCGCGTGGATTCTCTATCCCGGCAATTCGAAAGCCCTGGACGAAATCGCGCGCATACCGCTGGAAGACGAGGACGATCATGGCTGACATGCCATCGGCATTCTGGAGCGGCTGGATCGCCGTATTGACCCTTACCTCCCTGGCGGGGATGGTTTGGCTGGTCTGGAGCGTCTATTTCGGCCGCGACCGGGGCCATGAGCCGGGATCCGGGCCGGTCTGGGACGGCAATCTCAAGGAGGGTGAACGGCCGGCGCCCATGTGGTGGTTCTGGCTGCTGTTCGGCTCACTGATTTTCTCGGTGGTTTATCTCATGCTCTTCCCGGGGCTAGGCAGCTTCGCGGGGTTGCTGGATTGGTCCCAGGGCAGCCGGGTTGCCGAAAGCTATGACGACTACGAGACCAGATTCGCCGGCGCCAGGGTCGAAATCGCCGACATGAGCCTGGCGGAGATTCAGAACGATGCCGGGCTGATGGGGGTGGCCGAACGCATCTTCCGCCGGGAATGCGCCGCCTGTCACGGACCGGAGGGCCGCGGGCAGGCTGACATGTTTCCCAATCTGCACGATGTCGATTGGCAGTGGGGCGGCGAAGAGGAGCAGATCCGTCAGTCGATCCGGAGCGGCCGCAATGCGATCATGATCGGCTGGGAGGCCGCGTTGGGCGAGGAAGGCATCGAACAGGTCGGCGACTACGTGCTGAGCCTGGCCGACGGTGTCGACGAAGACCATCCGGGCAAGGCCGCCTTCGACTTGTATTGTGCCGTATGCCATGGCGCCGACGGCGGCGGCAACACGTTGCTTGGCGCATCGCGGCTTTCCGACCGAATCTGGCTTTACGGCGGCGACCCGGAAAACATTCGTGAATCCCTGATCAACGGGCGTTTCGGCGTCATGCCCGCCTTCGACGAACAACGCCTGGACGACACCCAGTTGCAACTGATTCTGGCCTTGCTGGTGCGCTAGAAAAGCCGCCGTTCGGCCGATCCGGCGGTTCTTGTTCGCGGTATTCGAAAAAATCCGTCACAAGAATGTTGACAACCCTTTCCATGTAGCATATAAGACGTTATGACAACGTTATCATTTTTCTCGCCAATGCGGTGAGATGAGGAAAATCACTACCCGCGCCTCGTCGTCAGGCTGAGCCCGGGAAGGTGGAGGAGAGAATCAAGGTGGGTGTCAGGTTTTATGCAAAGTCGCCGCTGGCCGCGGCGGTGTCGCTCGCATTGGCCGGCGGAGCGGCGTATGGACAACAGGCGGAACCGGGAGCACAACAGATCGAACAGATCGTGGTAACCGGCATTCGCCAGAGTTTGAGAGCGTCGATGGACCTGAAGCGGAACACGGATGGGGTCGTCGACGCAATCACCGCCGAGGACATCGGCGACTTTCCTGACAGCAACCTTGCTGAATCCTTGCAGCGGATCACGGGAGTCTCCATCGACCGTGAACGCGGCGAAGGCGCGCGGGTAACGGTTCGCGGCTTTGGCCCGGACTTCAATCTCGTCCTGCTTAACGGCAGGCAGATGCCGACGACGAGCGGGCTGGGCCGATCCTTCGACTTCGGCGATCTCGCCTCCGAAGGCATCTCCGCGGTGGAAGTCTACAAGAGCGGCCAGGCCGACGTGCCCACCGGCGGCATCGGTTCCACCCTGAACATCCGCACCACGCGGCCGCTGGATGCTCCGGGCAGGAACTTCACCGCGGCATTGAGCGGACTGAACGATCAATCCACCGAAACCGGCGACAGCCTGACTCCCGAAATGTCCGCGCTGTTTTCCGACACCTTCGCCGACGATACCGTCGGAATCGCGCTCAGCGCGGTTCGCCAGGAGCGGAACAACGGCGCCGGTACCGTGAGCGTCGGCGGCTGGCGCACTTTCCCGGGCGAAACCGACAACTGCAGGTGCGGCATCGGACCGTCCGAATGGGGCGGCATTCCTCCTCATACCGACCCCAACCAGCAGAACCGGCCCGGTCAAGGCGACCTGTATTCCGTGCCCCAGTCCATTGGTTATGAAATGGCCGAATGGGATCGGATCCGCACCAATGGCCAGCTTACCTTGCAGTTCCGCCCGGCCGACAATCTGACGGCTACGCTCGATTACACATATTCCGAGCTGGAACTTTCCCGCTCTTACAGCAATCTGTCGGCCTGGTTCAATTTCGGCGGCCAGGAAACGCTCTGGACCGACGGTCCCCAGGCCAGCCCGCTGATCTACACCGAGAATTCATCCAATTCCGACTTCTCGATGGGCGGCGGCGAGGATGCCTGGCGCACCCAGAACGGCTCCACCGGGCTGAACCTGGTCTGGGACGTATCCGACAGGTTGACGATGGAATTCGACTACCACGATTCCGACGCCAAGCGTTCGCCCAACAGCCCTTTTGGCGACTCGGCCCTGCTGTCGACCGCTGCTTTCACCCGCGACCGGACCACGGGCTATTTCGGCAACGATCTGCCGATTCTCGAACTCGGACTGAACGACCCGCTGTCGCCCGACGACATGATCGTCACCGGCAGCGTGTTTACCAACAACCTGTCGAAGATGGACATCAACCAGACGACGGCGTCGGGCACCTATAACCTCGACCTTGATTTCGTCGAGTCAATCGATTTCGGCATTCAGCTCACCGAAGTGAACAACCGCTCGGCGGGTTCGGTCGTGCAACGCGACGCCTGGGGCGGCGTTACCCAGCGCGGGGCGATCGCCGACCTGCTGACGCCGGCGTCGTCCGCGAGCGCTTTCGAGAACATTCCCGGCGGCGGCGACCCGCGCCGGCAGACACAGTTCTACACCTTCGACATGTCCGACCTCGTCGCCAGAACCGAGCAGCTCCTGAGTTCGGGCGAGGCGAGTCCATTCTCCGCGCCTCACAGCGGCGACTGTTTCTCGGATCTATGTTCGTCGAGCAATTTCAATTCCGACCGGCGCACCCAGGAAGAGTCGCTGGCGGTGTACTTCCAGGCTCACATGGCCACCGAACTCGGCGATGTTCCCCTGGATATCCGGTTCGGCATGCGTTACGAGGAAACGGACATCGCCTCCCAGGCGCTGTCCCCTGCTTTCACCGGGATCAATTGGGTAGCCGGCAATGAATTGTCGGCGGTGCAAGGCGCTCCGGATTTCACTTCTCTGGAAGGCAACTATGGAATCGTCTTGCCGAACCTGGATCTGAAGTTCGACCTGACGCCGGATCTGGTAGCGCGGGCTTCCATCAGCAGAACGCTGACGCGGCCGAACTACGACGATATCCAGGGCGGCCAGACTATCAACCAGTTGCTGCGAATCGACGGCGGCACGGGTAATCGCGGAAACCCGAACCTGTTGCCCTTCGATTCCCTGAACCGGGACGTTTCCGTGGAGTGGTATTACGCCGAAGACAGCTACGCTGCGGTCGGCTACTTCCTCAAGGACGTGGAGAACTTCAGCGGTACCTCGTCGGTGGTTGAGGAAACCTTCGGTCTGCCGCACCCCACGCTTGGCCCCCTCGGTCAGGAAGCACGGGCTGCCACGGGCAGTTCCGACGGCGGTACACTTTACGGCTGGATTCTGGAGAATCGCGCCGACGCACAGGGCGTCAACGCCGAAACCGGCGTCATCTCCGGTGTAGCGGGACGCGACCCGGCGTCGCCTTTCAACCTCACGGTGCCAGTCAACATCGAGCAGGCCCAGATGGAAGGCTGGGAAGTTGTGGTGCAGCACAATTTCGGCGATACCGGTTTCGGCCTGATTGCCAACGCCACCATCGTCGATGCCGACGTGGGCTACGACAACTTCAGCCTCGCCCAGCAATTCGTATTGACCGGACTGAGCGACTCGGCGAACTTCATCGCCTTCTACGACCAGAACGACATCAGCGTGCGGCTGGCCTACAACTGGCGAGACGATTTTCTCGCCGGCACCGGCCAGGCCAACGTGGGCGCCGGGCCACCCACCTACGTCGCGGCGTATCAGCAGGTCGATGTCAGCGCGAGCTGGTGGGTGACCGAGAACTGGCAGGTTTTCGCGGACATCCTGAACCTGACCGACGAGACGACCCACGTCTACGGCAGGGACAAGAACCAGACGCTGTTCGCCGCCCAGTCGGGCCCGCGCTACAACATCGGCTTCCGCTACAAGTTGTAAGTGCTGATTGCGCACCAGGAAAGGCTGCCCTCCGGGGCAGCCTTTTTTGTATCATCGGTCCCCCAGGCAGGATTGGTGGTGTGATGAATCGGCCAACGCGGAGAGTCGTCATCGTGGGTGGCGGTACAGCGGGCTGGATCACCGCTTGCGTGATCGCGGCCGAATCCCTGAAACGCGGGGACGACGCGGCCGAAGTCGTGTTGATCGAATCTCCCGATATCCCCATCATCGGCGTGGGCGAAGGCACCTGGCCTTCGATGCGCACGACGCTCCAGCGCATCGGCCTCGCCGAGGACGAGCTCATTCGCGAATGCAGCGCCAGCTTCAAGCAGGGCACCCGTTTTCGCGCCTGGTCGGGACTGCCCGGGAATCCGGAATACATCCACCCTTTCAGCCTGCCGCTGGAATACTCCGATCTCAATCCCGCGAAATTCTGGCTCGCCCACGGCTCCAGCACGGCTTTTGCCGACCTGGTCACCCCCCAGGCGCGCGTGATCGAACTCGGGCTCGCGCCGAAACAGGCGGGCGCCCCGCAATACGCGTTCACCGTCAACTACGGTTATCACTTCGACGCCGGCGCGTTCGCCGGATTGCTGCATCGGCACGCTGTCGGGAAACTCGGCGTGCAATACATCGCCGGCAACGTCGAAGGCATCGAGTCGGACGCGGATGGGGACATCGCCGCGGTCGCTCTCGACACCGGCGAACGCGTGCCGGGTGACCTGTTCGTCGATTGCACCGGCCAGAAAGCGCTGCTGATCGGCGCGCATTACGGGAGTCCGCTTGTCTCGGTCAAGGATGTGCTGTTCAACGACAGGGCCATCGCGGTGCAGGTTCCCTATGCCGGACCCGGCGATCCGATCGCTCCCGTGACCTTGTCGACGGCGAAGGCGCATGGCTGGATCTGGGATATCGGCCTCAGCAGCCGCCGCGGCGTCGGCTACGTTCATTCGAGCGCTCATGCCGATGAGGAAACAGCCCTTGAAGCGCTGCAGGCCTATGTCGCGGAGACTTCTCCGGGCATCGATCTTGCGGGTCTCAGCTATCGGACGATTCCCTTCGAGCCGGGCTATCGCGAACGCTTCTGGATCAGAAACTGCGTCGCGGTGGGACTGTCGGCGGGTTTTGTTGAACCTCTCGAAGCCTCGGCCCTCGTGCTGATCGAACAATCGGCGGCCATCATCGGCGAACAATTGCCGCGCGACCGGGAAATCATGGATGTCGTCGCCGGACGATTCAACGACAAGATGCGCTACCATTGGCTGCGAATCGTCGAGTTTCTCAAGTTGCATTACGCGGTCAGCGCACGCGAGGACAGCGACTACTGGAGGGAAAACCGGGCGCGGGAAACCTGGCCCGAAAGCCTGCGCGAAAAAATCACGCTATGGCAGCAACAGCCGCCCTGGCATGACGACGCGCCCCGGCTCGACGAGTTGTTTCCTTCCGCGAGTTATCAATACGTACTCTACGGAATGGGTTTCAGACCGCGCTATTGCGCGACCGCCGAAGCGCAGGACGAGCGGATGCGCAAGCGGGCGGACGAAGTTTTTCATGGCGTGCAGATAAAAGCCCAGCAAATGGCGCGCCTGCTGCCGGAGACGAGAGAACTCATCAACGCCATCACGAATCGTGCTGCTGCATAGACAACCATGCCGAATTACGCGCTGCTCAATAACGTCAACCACGCCGAGGTCAGGATCATCACCGACCGCGCTGCCCGTTACGGCGACAGCATCATGCAGGCGCCGGTGTTTCCCTTCGAGTTCCGCAACGCGCAGGCCTGTTATCCGATCCTGTTCCGGCAGGATAGCGCGGGCGATTTCTCTCCGCTGGCGCTGTTCGGATTCGAGCAGGGAGAAAACCTGTTTCTCGACGATTCCGGCTGGCAGGCGCCCTACATACCCGCCATGGTGCGCCGCGAGCCCTTTCTGATCGGATACCAGGAATCGGGCAGCGAGGGCGAACCCTTGCGCACCCGGGTGCTGTCGATCGACATGGACCATCTCAGGGTCAATACCGAACATGGCGAGCCGTTGTTTCAGCCACTGGGCGGCCGCACGCCTTATCTCGAAAACGTTGCCGATCTGCTGGAATCGATCTGGCTCGGCCTCGAACACAGCAAGACTTTTGTCGGCGCCATGCAAAGACACGATCTGATCGAATCGATGACGCTCGAAATCGAATTGAAGGACGGCTCGCGCAACCAGTTGATCGGCTTCCATTGCCTGAACGAGGAGAAGATCCAGGGGCTGTCCCCGGAGGCGCTTGGAGAATTGAACGCCAACGGTTTTCTCATGCCGATGTACATGGTGGTCGCTTCCATGGGCAATCTGCAGGCGCTCGCCGAACGAAAGAACGCGAATCTGGGTGAAAGCGGCGATGCGCGCGAAAGAGCTGAGCCCGATGTCTGAGCCGGCGCCCGTCGAATGCCTCGATTGCGCCGGCGGCGCGATTCCGCGGCAGGTGTTCTCTTCGACCGAACCGGTATTGCTCAAGGGACTCGTGAGCGGCTGGCCCGCGGTCGCAGGGTGCGGCGGATCGATTCCCGACGCCGCTCGCTATCTCTCTCAGTTCTGGCGCGAAGAGCCGGTCACGGTATACGCGGGAGATTCCTCGATAGACGGCAGATTTTTCTACAACGAGGATTTCACCGGATTCAACTTCGTCGCCGGCAAGGCCAGCCTGCCGCAGGTCTTCGCCAAGCTCGCCGAACCCGACCGCGAAGAGCGCCTGTCGACGCTGTATATCGGCTCGACTCCCATCGACAAGTGGATGCCCGGTTTTCGGGCGCAGAACGATGTGCAATTGCCTACCGAGGACGCGCTGGCGAGTTTCTGGCTCGGCAACCGGACCCGGGTGTCGGCGCATTACGATTTTCCCGACAACGTCGCCTGCGTGGTGGCCGGCGAGCGTCGCTTCACGCTGTTCCCGCCGGAGCAGATCGGCAATCTGTATGTCGGCCCCATCGACAAGACGCCTTCGGGCCAGGCGATCAGCCTGGTCGACGTAAAAAATCCCGATCTGGAGCGTTTCCCGAAATTCGCCGAGGCTCTCAAGCACGCGCGGACCGCCTTGCTCGAGCCGGGCGATGCGATCTTCATCCCGAGCATGTGGTGGCATCACGTCGAGTCGCGGGAAGAATTCAACATGCTGATCAACTATTGGTGGTGCAATTCGCCGGGTTTCATGGGTTCGCCCACCAATGCGCTGATGCACGCGATCCTCGCCTTGCGCGACCTGCCGCCGCGCCAGCGCGAACTCTGGCAGGGAGTATTCAATCATTACGTCTTCGACGCCGACGAGTCGGTGTACGAGCACATTCCGGAGCCGGGCAGGGGCTGCCTGGCGCCGCTCGACGAAACCAGGGCCAGGCAATTGCACGCCGATCTGCTCAACCGGCTCAATCGTTAGGGGATATTCAAGAACGCCGCCGTTCCCGGAGAGAACATCCATGCAAAATCGCAAGATTCACAAGATCGTCATCGCCGGCGGCGGCACCGCGGGCTGGATGGCCGCCGCGGCCCTGTCGCGGCTGCTCGGCAAGACCCTGAGCATCACCCTGGTGGAATCCGAAGAGATCGGCACGGTCGGCGTCGGCGAAGCGACCATCCCTACCCTGATCACCTATCACGATCTGATCAAGGTCAAGGAGCAGGATTTTCTCAAGGCGACCCAGGGCACCTTCAAGCTCGGCATCAAGTTCGAAAGCTGGCGCGACGTAAACGAGGACTACATCCATTCCTTCGGCTGGACCGGCAAGGACAGTTGGGCGGCTGGATTCCAGCATTTCTGGCTCAAGGGCCTGAAGATGGGCATCGCCCGCGAGTTCGGCGAATATTGCAACGAATGGGCCGCCGCGGTGCGGAACAAGTTCGCGGTGATGCCGAGCCTGGGCCTGAACTACGCCTATCACATAGACGCTTCGCTCTATGCGAAATTCCTGCGCGGCATCGCCGAGGAACACGGCGCGGTGCGGCAGGAAGGCAAGATCGAATTCGTCGAGCAGGATCCGGACAGCGGATATATCACCGCGATCCGCCTGCAATCGGGGCAGGTCATCGAAGGCGATCTGTTCATCGATTGCACGGGTTTTCGCGGCTTGCTGATCGAGCAGACGCTCAACGCCGGCTACAACGACTGGAAGCACTGGCTGCCCTGCGACAGCGCCGTCGCCTTGCAGACCGAATCGGTCGAAGAGCCGATCCCCTACACGCGCTCGATCGCCCGCGAAGCCGGCTGGCAATGGCGCATTCCCTTGCAGCATCGCGTCGGCAACGGCGTGGTCTTCAGCAGCCGGCACTGGAGCCCCGACGAGGCGATCGGAAAGTTGCTCGAAAACGTCGAAGGCAAGGTGCTTACCGAACCGCGCGTGATCCGTTTCAATGCCGGCCAGCGGCGCAGGCACTGGTACAAGAACTGCGTCGCCATGGGCCTGTCGTCGGGCTTCATCGAGCCCCTGGAGTCGACTAGCATCCACCTGATCCAGCGCTCGATCATCCGCCTGATGCAGATGTTCCCTTACGACGGCATCCGAGAGCCGGACGTCGAGGAATTCAACAACCAGATGAAGTTCGAGATCGACAACGTGCGCGATTTCATCATCCTGCATTACCACGCCACCAATCGCACCGACACCCGCTTCTGGCGTCAGTGCCGCAACATGGACATCCCCGATTCGCTGAAACATCGCATCGAGTTGTTCAAGCAGGCGGGGCGCGTGTTCAAGATACCGACCGAACTGTTCGGCGAGAATTCATGGATCCAGGTAATGCTGGGCCAGGGACTGCTGCCGGAGCAATATCACCCGATCGTCAACATGATGAGCGAGGAGGAACTGGACCGATTCCTGACCTCGATCCACGGCTCGGTCGAGAAACTGGTCGGCCAGCTTCCCTCGCATCAGCAATTCATCGACCACTATTGCAAGGCGCAACCCGTCTGAATCTCGATCTGACTGCTCAAGTGGCAGGCAGCACCGGTGTCAGCATCGCCCGCCAGTCAGGCGCCAGGTCAGCCACTGCGATGAAATGGGGATTGCGCAAATCCTCTCCCTTGTTGTAGCGCAGCGGCCGGAAACCGGTATCGAAGATTTCGCCGCCAGCGGCCGCGAGTACTGCATGGGCCGCGGCGGTGTCCCATTCGAATGTCGGCGCCAAGCGGGGATAGATGTCGGCCTTGCCTTCGGCGAGCAGGCAGATCTTCAGCGAACTGCCCATGTTGACCATCTCCACGGCGCCATACTCGGCTTCGAGCCGCCGCAGCACACGCTTCACATGCCGATCAAGATGGCTGCGGCTCGCCACCATTTTCAGCGGAGCATGATCGGATTTCGCCCCGGCGCTTATCGGGACCGGCTCGCTACCGGTATCCTGCCGAAAAGCGCCATGCCCGATTGCGCCCATATAGCTCACTCCACTGACCGGCACATGCACCACGCCAAGCTCGGCGATGCCATCGCCGACCAGCGCGATATTGACCGTGAATTCGCCGTTACGCTTGACGAACTCCCGCGTACCGTCAAGCGGGTCCACGAGCCAATAGCGTTGCCATTGCCGCCGGGTCTCGTAAGTCGGCTGCGCCGATTCCTCAGAAAGGACCGGCAGCCGCGGTTCGAGTTCGGCCAGGCCGGCTTCGATGATCGCGTTCGCCCGCCGGTCCGCTTCGGTCAGCGGCGAATCGTCGTCCTTGTATTGCACGGCAAGGCCGTCGGCGCTGTTATACACTTCCATGATCACCGCACCGGCTCGCCGCGCGATTGCTTCGATTTCCAACATTTCCGTCAATTCTGTACCCATGCCTGTTCCAATCCCACTCTGGCCCGAGATCGACACCATCATGTTCGACATGGACGGCACCTTGCTCGACCTGCATTTTGACAATTATTTCTGGCGCGTGCTTGTGCCCGAGTCCTATAGCGCCCGGCATGGCGTCAGCCCGCAAGCCGCGCAGGACCTGGTGCAACGGAAAACCGACGAAGTCTACGGTACGCTGAACTGGTATTGCCTTGACTACTGGGCGCGGGAACTCGATTTAGAAATTGCCGAGCTGAAGCGTACGATCACCAGCAAGATCAGCTTGCGCCCCAACGTAGAGCCTTTCCTGCGGGCGCTATGGTACACCGGCAAGCGCATGCTGCTGATCACCAACGCCCATCCGGCGAGTCTCGAGATCAAGATGAACAATGCCGAGATCGCCGCCTATTTCCATCGCTGCATCAGCGCCCACCAGTTGCACCTGTCCAAGGAAAGCCACGGCTTCTGGGAAAAACTGCAGGACCTGGAACCTTTCGATCCCGGGAGAACCATTCTTTTCGACGACTCATTGCCCGTACTGCGCCGCGCCAGACAGGAGGGCATCCGCCATGTCTACGGCATTCACAAACCCGACAGCCGCCGCCCCGCGCTCGATCACGACGAGTTCCCCCTGGTCGAGGATTTCGGCGACCTGCTTCCCGGTTTCCGAAGTCGGATGTAAGCTCAACTGCATGAACCGGCCATCGAAATCGGCGGAAGACAACGTGCGGCTCGACAAATGGCTCTGGGCCGCACGCTTCTACAAGACCCGGGCGATCGCCCGCCAGGCCATCGAGGGCGGCAAGGTCCGCTGCGAGGGCATCCGCACCAAGCCCGGCAAGACCGTCGAGATCGGCATGACGATTCGCCTGCAACAGGGCGATCGGGAGCGAACCGTCATCGTCGAAGGCGTCCGCAACGACCGCCGTCCCGCCCCCGAAGCGCAACTGCTCTACCGAGAAACCGAGGAAAGCATCCGCCTGCGAGAGGAACTCGCTGACGAGCGCAAATCCCGTCCCGCCCACTGGCCCCCCGCGAGCCGTCCCACCAAGAAGCAGAGACGGGAGATCAGGAAATTCAAGGAAAAATAGAAATATCCCTTCAATTTCCGGAAACGTTTCGCCCGTGTTTTGAAGAGTGCGTGATTCAAAGACACGCATTGACCGGTTACACTCTTTCGGCATAGATTGACCAGCCTGTTTGGCCTGCCAATCATGATGAGCAGCACCTCGTACTACAACCAGAACCGGGACGCGCTGTTCGAGCAGTATCACGCCTACGACCCGGAGGTGGTTCATCGCGCCTGGGCGCCGGAGCATCTCAAGGGGCGAAAGCCCGGATTCGCTTGCGACATCGGTGCGGGCACCGGCCGGGACGCCAACTGGCTCGCCGAACAGGGATGGGAAGTGCTAGCGGTCGAGCCGAGCGACTTGCGCGAACCGGGAGAGGGAAAGTCCAATCCGCGCGTAACCTGGCTCGACGACACGCTGCCGGACCTCCGGAAACTGCGCGCCCTGGGCCGGCGATTCGACCTGATCCTGCTGCGCTCGGTCTGGATGCATGTTCCCAGGTCCAGTCAGGAACGGGCTTTCCGCATCCTCACCGAACTGCTGAATCCCTCAGGCCTGCTCGTAATCAGCTTGCGGCACGGCAGCGACGAGGAGGAAAATCAGGCGCGCGGTTTCCACTCTGTCAGCGCCGATGATTTGATCCGCTACGCCAGGGACTGCGCCATCAGTCTGCGAGGCCAATACGAACATCCCGACCGGTCGCGGGACCATGTCCATTGGGAGTGGCTGGTTTTCGAGATGCCATCCAAACCAAACTTACTTGTTGAAGCATTAGCATTGGCTTGCTAGATTCTAGTTCCCCACGGAACATATGAGATGCTGAAGGATATGGTATCAACAGGCAGTCGGAAATTTTTGCAGAAAATTGAGCATTGTCTAGAATCTTGACTACTGTATATAGGCAACTTGGTGTGCTGGGCACAATAAGCGGATGGCTCTCAACGGATGAGCGATTAAAATTTCTATTTTTTCGGATATTTGATAGTGAAGTACGGCTGGCAATTTGACTTGAGTGATTGGCAGAAAATCCCGGATGATCTCCGGGACAGCGCCGCTTGGGTGGGAGTAGACTATACGCTCATTGAATCGGGTCGAGTACCGGAACATCCAGGAGTATATCTGTTTTGCGCCCGACCGGTTGGAGTTAAAGAGATTTCTAACTCAGATGCGAAATTGTTTGGGAAGTTGCTAACTCCAATTTATGTTGGCCAGACGACGAATCTACGCAAGCGCTTTCGACAGCATTGCCGAAATCCGTCGATTAGGTTGCGAGCAGCGAGTGACTGTTATCGACATTTCTTAAGATTCTGGTTCCTAAAGAGAAGTGCTCAAAGCATTCTGGAGGAAGAGGCGGCTTTAATCCAATGTTTTGGGCCAACTGCAAACGAGAGATATGGCGTTATCAGGGCGAAAATAGACTCGCCAACCCGGATTGGGCTTTAACTGTAAATTTTTCAATTATAGGAGTTATCGATGAACATTTATCCGGCTATGCGAGCGGGCATGGGAACATGGGAATACTATATCGTGAAGATGCGTATGGAAGACTTGGTTAAGGAAGTTGAGTTCGCTCATGAAATTCACGACAACAAGACCCTAGATGAGGCAATACAGCGAGGCCTTAATCAAGGAAGAGTGAAGCAGGAGATCGTGAGGTATCTTGCTTTTTCTGAAGATCGATTTTTTAATTCCATTGTGGTTGCTGCACTTGGGGGCAATCCAAGATTTAGTCCGGTTTCGATTGATGAAGATCCTCAATTCAACCTTATTGGCAGAGATGAATTTAATGACACATTCGGAGTTCTTAGCTTCGATGGGAAGCAACACTACTATGCCTTAGACGGCCAACATAGGCTTATGTCAATTAAGACGCTATTGGAGCAGAAAGAGAAAGATGTTCCAAATTTGCCCGATGGATTTCAAGACGAAGAAATTTCAGTAATAATGCTTGTAAAACAAAATAAAGATGAAAATTTTATGAGAAGTTATAGGAGAATTTTCTCAAACCTAAACCGGTATGCGAAACCAACTGATGCCGATACTAACATAATCATGGATGAAGATGATCCGTTCGCAATTCTAACTCGAAGACTACTGACGGATCATGAATTCTTCTGGTGGGGCGGAAAGGCGACTGATTCACCCAAAGTGAAGACGCAAGGGAAAAATTTGAAATCTGGAGAACCATACTTTACCTCATTACAAACCCTTTACAGTATGAATAAGACTTTGCTTAAGTCTCCAGCAAGAGAAAAGGAACTTTACGGATCAAAAGATTTTCAGAGATTCAGGTCGGGTGAAGATGTCCTAGACGAATTATATGAGGAGTTGGCAATATATTGGGATTCATTGATTGAAGCGCTACCTGTACTAAGGTCTGATGCTACAAGAATGAGAACCCATTCGATTGCAGATCAAGACCAAGCACATGAAGAAGGAAAGGAGCCACTAACAGATCACTTGCTGTTTTGGCCAATCGGACAGGACATATTAGCCAAAATGGCAAGGTTGTTGCTTAACCGTCGTTTACCAGATCCCGACAACCCCAGCAAAGAGGAGGCAACCGCCTGTCTAGAGGTTTTAAACACCGTCAATTTGGAATTGCACTCCCCGCCGTGGCGCAATGTACTGCTGGTACCTGACCCTGTTAAAGATGGTACATGGCGAATGCGTAGTGAAGAGCGAAAACAAGCTGTAGAAGTGAGCGAACGGATTCTAAGGATGATGACAGGCATTGATGATCTGGGTAAGGAGGAAAGCCTAGAGCTAAAGACAGAATGGCATGCTCTGCTGTGGCCTAGGCCCGAGAAACGTGAAGTAGATGAATGGTGGGATACTATCTGCGCTCGTAAATGATAGTTGCCCCTATTGCTGCTGGCTGAATTTTCTATACAGCACTTTACAAGGGCTGCGACGATCCTTTGCGAACGAGATGGCGTCCGGATGGAGGATTCTCAAATGATTAATTTGCTTTAAGCCGATATCTAAAAGTATCGAAATTCCGTCTAATGTTTTCTTATCTGGTTCATACTGATACAGAACTGGAATTGGAAGGCTCGCCAAATTTTTGGAGTAACCAACTTCCCACGGATAGTTCGCATCTGATCCACTTTCATCATAGTTGGTTGAGAGTTTAAACAGCGCGCGGCGTAGACAAGTAATTTTTGGAGATCTCCAACTGCGGAGTCGGACCTCAATGCCCAGAGATATCCAAGGCAACCAACTTCTCCAATCATCTACAGGCAAACCATTGAACTTTCTGATCTCTGAATCTATCGATTGAATAAAGTTGTGCCGCAATTTTCCATTTGTATGGAAACAATCATCAGAAATTATCCAAGCCAACTTATCCGACGACGGTCTTCCCGTTGCTGTTAAGTTTTGACCTAGCAATTGAAATGTATCATATGCATCACTAACTGCAAATTTCTGCCTTTTTGTTAACTTTAGGTCGCAACCAATTCCATCTTCTCTTTCGAAATTTAGCTCATCTAGAAGTTGTGAAATTGTATAGTCTTTAGGCAATCCCATTAGAATACTACGTAGTTTCGGAGCAATATTTAGCCCGCACAAGGAGGAGCAATGAAGAGATTCGTCAGCCAATTTCTGATAATTTTCGACATTAAACAACTTTCGAACCATTGAATTAGTCCTTCTTGATAGAATGTTGGGAATATCCAAAATTGACATGTCTACATCGCCTTAGTCACAGAATTAGGAAATGGAGTTTTACAGAACATCGTTGAATTCTTTTGGCGTTAATTCTCTATCGTCTTGCGAATCAGTGCTAAGCTTTGAAATTATGCTGGAAAACAGCTCAAATTTGGAATTGAGAATCTCTTCGAGTCTTGATTCGACTGTGTTGATAGTCCTTAACTTGTATACATTGACATCCTTCTTTTGGCCGATTCGATATACTCTATCTCTAGCTTGACTGTTTATGGCCGGATTCCACCACTCATTCAGGAATATCACATGATTAGCGGAAGTTAGTGTTACTCCTTCAGCCATCGCGCGTGTTGTACAAAGAAGTATGGAAGGTTGTGCACACACTTGAAATTTGCTAATTATCTCAATTCTGTCACTGGCTGATGATGATCCAGTCAGGATGGCCAGATAACTATTGCTCCTGAACTCCTTCTCCAGCCTTGCATTTAGTTCCGCAAGGGGGCGTACAAGATAGGAAAAGATTACAACTTTTTCATCTAACTGTTGAATTGCTTTCACCAATTCGATGGCGCGATCAATTTTGGAACTGCGACCGGTTTTTGGATCGAAGTCACAGATTTCCCGCAATTGTCCAAAAATCTTAATCCAATTGGCGAGTCTAGAAGTATTGCTTCGTTTGACTATTTCATTATAGGCATCTCGCTGTTCACTGATTAGCGGTATGTGCTCGATTTTCTCAAATATATTCGGAAGTTCATTGGATATAACCTTTTTGTTTCGCCGAAGAATGTACTTTGACGCTAGAGTTCGCAATGAAGCAGATCCAAGTTTTCCATCGCTTATTGCGACTCTTTTTCGATCAATTAGATGTAGTATGGAAGCAAGTTCAATGGGCCTGTTTTCTAATGGTGTGCCTGAAAGTCCCCATGTAATATTGGGAAATATGTCGTAAACGGATTTATAAGAATTAGATTTGTAATTCTTGAGTTTGTGTATTTCATCTAATATGACAAGATCAAATGTGCCAGATTTAGGTCTGCTGAATCTTACAGTCTCGTAGTTTGTAATGGCAACGTGACATTGATCGCCTATGGTAGTCCAAAGATTCTCAGATACGGTGGCAAAGACGGAAACTATACATAGATGAGGCGCCCACAATTTGAGTTCTGCTTCCCATACCCCTATAAGTGATTTTGGGCAAATAACCAACGCACTTCTGATTTTTCTATCTCGTAGTTGATGATCAAGGGCAGCGATTGCTTGAAGAGTCTTGCCCAGGCCCATATCGTCAGCCAAAATTCCAGATTCGCGGCCCTTTAGCCAAGTCATTCCAGCTTCTTGGTGTTCCTTGAACGGATAGCTTGGAAGAAATCGAAGTAAGCGAAATCGCCAAATCTCTCCTATATTAAAGAAAGCTGTGTCTCGGTTGGCCTTGTTAATTCTTATAGCCTGAGGGTCGGCTTGTGGAATCAGTATATTCTTCGACTTGGCTGAAGAAGATATTCTTCCTAGTTCAGTACGCGTAGAATACAACTCTTCCTTTAGTAAGTATAGTTCTTTGGAGTTAAGGTAAAAAAATTCATCAGAGAAAAGCGCATCATCAATTTCTGGGAATTGCTTAATTTCTGGATACAATCCAATTTCGAGACCTATAGAGCTGCGCTTAATCTCGCAAATACTGGAATTATGTCGATCTACACTCATTCAATCAGTTCCTGGATTTTTGATTACTAGCAAGAAAAGTCCGCTGTATATCTAGAAACGGATTTCTGATATCGAAATTTTGGAAAATTGTGTAATGATTGACGTATTTTTTCATCTAATTGGGCTAAATTGTCAGTTTAGAGATTTCAACGCATACATTCGCTAATCGTAGTGTGAAAGATGTCTTGTACCTAAAAGCAGTCGGAGATTCAACAAAAATTAAGCAAAACAGGTATACATGCCGAGTATAGTGTAAGATGGTGCTCGCGGAAGGGATGGCGAGCGAAGTTTTGTATTCGCGTAAACTGCTGATATTTAATGAAATTTAGTACCTCACAAGTCGCATTCGGACGCCACGAGAGCTTCCATCTGCGATTCTGTTGGCTTTCCAAGGGATTTACAGAACTGCAACGCGACCCGACACTTGTCTCCGATGTGGATCAAGCTACGCTTGCCCTAGGTGTTGGCAAGAACATGGTGGTGTCTATCCGATATTGGTTGCGGGCGGCTCGGATGATAGGAGAATCGGACAGCAGCTCCACTGAACTGGGCGGCTTCCTGCTTCATCCGAGCCACGGGAAAGATCCGTTCCTTGAGGACGAGGGAACATTGTGGCTACTCCACTGGCTCATCGCTTCCAATACGGAGACCGCAACTACCATTGCCTGGTTTTTTAGTAAATTCCACAAACCCCGCTTTAGTCAACAAGAGTTGCGTGCCGCCCTAGGGGCCTATCTGCAAAGCTCTGTCGAGTCTTACAGAAGACCGGCAGCAAGTACGCTGCGGACCGACGTGTCAGTCCTCGCGAGAACCTATGCAAGACACCAGGGCGCAAGCTTAGTCGAAGAGCTGATGGATTCGCCGCTGGCCGAGCTTGGACTGATTACGGAAACCAGGAAAAGCAGCTACCAATCATTATTCGGTGAGCGCCCGAGCTTGCCTTGCGAAATACTCGGATTCGCATTGCTGCAACTGTTGCAACGCCGGGACGTTCAGGTCTTGCCTCTTGAAGATGTACTCCAGTCCACGGACGGGTACGTATCCCCAGGTACGATTTTTCGCCTGACCGAAGCAGGTTTGATGAGCAAACTTGAAGAACTTGAAAAAGCCTACCCGCACATTTTCGATCTACGCGAGACTGCAGGCTTACGGCAACTTTTCTTGCGACAGGAATTACCTGCCATTGAGCTACTAGAGTCCTACTACCAGCAGGGGTCCAGAGTGGCACCGGAGGTCGCGGCATGAGCTTGGCTGATTACGTTCAAGTAAGAACGGCCTATACGCGGTCAATCAACCTGGAACGAGACTCAAAGTCGAAAGGAGTCGAATGCACCTATATCCCGACCACTCGCGCACTGCGCACTCTCGCAACGATTACAGAACGCTTTAGCAACGAGGACCAGCCACGTTCCTGGTCCTTGGTCGGGCCCTATGGATCGGGTAAGTCCTCATTTGCACTGTTTTTGTCCGAACTCCTAGGCAGTCAGAAGTTGCCCCATACGAAAACTGCATTGACTCAGCTTGGAAGGAACGACAGTCTTTTGCACTCCCGATTTCTGGAGGAGACAAAGGCCTCCGATGGGTATGTATCCGTACTTGTCTCCGGCACCCCTGAGCGGCTGTCTTTGAGGTACTTGAATGCCTTGATGACTGCCGTTGGCGAGTATTGGATCGGTAGGCGGGGTAAGAAGCCGCGCATTTTCGACAAGATGCGAGGATTCAGGGAAGCAGGACAGGTCTCTATTTCGGAACTACTGGAACTTACTCAGGAATGCCAGCAGGTACTTTCCAAAGTTGGATGTCCGGGGATACTCGTAGTTTTCGATGAGTTCGGCAAATTCCTCGAGTACGAATCACACACACCCGATGCCAATGACGTCTTCCTGTTGCAGGCCTTGGCCGAACATGCCTACACGGCCAGCGAAACGAAGCTGCTTGTAATTGCGCTGCTTCATCAGTCGATCGAGCAATACGCGCTCGGAGTTGGCGAAACCCTCAAAAACGAATGGGCAAAGATTCAGGGCCGATTCGAAGAAGTCCCTTTTATCGAAACTGCCGAGCAAACTCTGCGCGTTGTCCGGGCGGCATTGGCACATCGAGAGTTCGACTCCGAATCCCGTGGTCAAATCGAAGCTGATGTCCTCAAAGCCGTGGAAATTTTACAGGGCGAAGGCGTATTAACCGATTTTCAGGACGTAGCCGAGACCGCCAAGCTATTCGCCGGTCTGTATCCCCTTCATCCCATCAGCGCCATTATTCTTCCCTACCTCTGCCAGTTGATTTCTCAGAACGAGCGTAGCCTTTTCGGTTATCTGGGAAGCAGGGAGCGAGATGGATTTCAGGACATGCTTGAGCGAATTGGCTCGCTAGGTGAGTTCATCAGGCCCGACCATCTTTTCGACTATTTCCTGGCCAACCAGCAGTCCATCTATGGAGACTACCTGACTCAACGTCGCTGGGCTGAGTCGGTATCCGCGGTCGAACGAGTCGCCGATGCCACCAAACAGCAGATGGCGATTCTAAAGGCGGTAGCTCTGGTCAATCTACTAGGAAACCGGGGTCGAGTCAGGGCTTCTGAAGCACTGATCCGTTCAGTATATGGGCCTTCCGCTTCGAAGGACCTTAAAGCACTGCAAGAGGCTTCGGTCCTCATTCATCGTAAGTTCAATAACGAATTCCGTGTTTGGCAGGGGAGTGATTTTGATCTTGAGTCTCGATTGAGGGAGCAGGCTAACCAACTCGGCCCATTTTCATTGGCGGAAGAATTGACGAGATATAAGGCGGTCGCCCCAATCGTGGCTCGCAAATACAGTATCGAGAAAGGAACGCTGCGCTACTTCGACGTTGAGTTTGTGGACGCCTTGACTTGGGAAAAAACAGAAAAAAAGGGAAATCCACAAATCTTCTTGTTTCTGAGTGCGGGCAGAGACGACACACATATATACGAGCAGAAAGCCAGAGGCCACCTTGCCAGACACGGTTTGGTTGCACTTTCCCATGCCGGTCAATCTTTGAAGTCTTTGGTCTCCGAGCGCCTGGCGTTGGAGGAAATAGAAAGAACCGCGAAAGAACTTGCCGAAGATCCCGTTGCGCGCAAGGAACTTAAAGCACGGCTTGAGGTCGTGAAACACTTTGAGGCAACCCACATCTCGCACTTGCTCGACAATCCTCAGCAGCTTGACTGGCGTTTCGGCGCCTGCGAACTTCCGGTTGCCTCGCGTCGGCAGTTCCAGTCACAACTGTCTTCCGTGCTTGAGGAGATATATCCCAACTCTCCCGAAATCCACAACGAACTGATCAATCGAGATCGGCTTTCCTCGCAGGCGGCCGCTGCCCGAAACAAACTGCTTTCCTTGCTGCTGACGGACACGGACAAGGAAGACTTGGGAATTGATCCGAAGAAGTTCCCTCCAGAAAAAGCGATTTATAGAGCCACGCTGAAAGAGACCAAGATTCACAAAGAGACATCGAAAGGTTGGGCGCTTCATGCGCCCCCTAAAAACAGCTCGCTGTTCGATGCCTGGAACCGAGTCGAGAAATTTCTGGCCTCCACTGAAGACGAGGCTCGCCCGTTCACCGCCATAAACGCTGAGTTGATGAATCGGCCTTATGGAGTGAAAGCGGGCATCCTGCCTATTCTGTGGATTTGCGTTTACCTTGTTTACGAGTACGAGATCGCCTTGTACGAGAACGGCCGTTATATCCCTGGATTCACCGCGGAGGCCTTGGAGCGGTTCGTAAAGCGTCCAGATTTGTTTCAGGTACAAAGGTTTCGCATTCAGGGATTACGCAAATCCATTTTTGAGCAATACCGCAAAGTCATAAGCGGTGGGGCGCAACCTAAAACAATCCTGCATGTCGCCAAACCATTAGCAGCGTTTATGCATGAACTTCCAGAGTACACATTGAAGACAAGAGTGGGTCTATCCCACCAAGCAATAGCGGTTCGGGAGGCCTTTCAACTAGCGAAGACTCCCAAGAATCTCCTGTTCGAGAGATTGCCAATGGCGCTTGATTATCGAGGCAGGGGCAGCGACCCCGACGAGCGCATTGATAGTTTCGCAGAACAGCTAAAAGAGGTGCTGCGGGAGTTCAAGAACGCCCATGCAAGGATGAAGGATGCGTTACGGGAGAGATTGGCGGAGACGGTTGGTCTCAATCCTAAACTGCCACTTGCAGACTTGAGAGCGCAAAGCTTGGGGCGCTGCCATGGTCTTGAGAACCAGACTGTAGACGTTCATGGGCTGCGCGGCTTGCTTCTCAGAATCAATCGCGAAGAAGGCTCCGACGAGCAGTGGTTAGAGAACATCCTGATGTTTCTTGCCGCGAAGCCAAGCACGAAGTGGACCGATACGGACAGGAACGAAGCCGAATACAAACTTGCCGAGTTCGCACGTAGACTAGCAGACCTCTACCGGCTCGCAGCCGAAGAGCGGCGCATCCAGCTCAGCGGCAACCAGGATTTCGACGTGTACTTGCTTAAGTCATTGAAATCTGGCGGACAATTTCTTGATGAGATCATCACCATCGACCGCGAAAAGCAAGAGCACACCAGGAATATCAAGCAAGAAATCGAGGCCGCATTGCAGAAATCGGGCAATCGCGACTTGCAACTCGCGGCCCTCGCACAAGTTGTCGACGAATTCTTGAAATCCTCGGACCAGCCGTCAAAATTAACAGGGGCTGACGAAGAGACGCCCGCCATAAACTTTGTCCGAGATCGCAAGTCGTAATGCACTTTTCAGAGCTACCGCAACAGGGAGACAACGAAACCCGGCACGTCCTCGGGCTGTCCGGGGGCAAGGACAGTGCCGCCTTGGCCATCTACCTGAAAGACCACTACCCGGCCATCAGTGAGCGGGTAGAGTACTTTTTCTCCGATACCGGCGCCGAACTGAAAGAGGCTTACGAGTTTCTTGATCGGCTGGAAACCTGGCTCGGCAAGGAGATCGTCCGCCTCAGCACCGGCCGCGAATTCGATCATTGGCTCAAGGTCCACAACGGCATGCTCCCTTCGGCGCGGCAGCGCTGGTGCACCCGGACCATGAAGATTCAACCTTTTGAAAGATTTGTAGGGGATGACCCGGTCATAACCTATGTCGGCATAAGGGCGGATGAGCAACGGGAGGGCTATATCAGCACCAAGCCAAGCATCAAGGCCGTATTCCCATTCATCGAGGACGGCATCGCCAAGGCGGACGTGTTCCGGTTCCTCGAAGAAACTGTCGGCGTGCCCGAATACTACAAATGGCGCTCGCGGTCTGGCTGCTACTTCTGCTTCTTCCAGCGCCAGGACGAGTGGCTGGGATTGAAAGAGAACCACCCCGAACTCTTCGAACGGGCAAAGCGCTATGAAATGCGCAAGCGGGAGCGCTACGACCTCGATGTCGCTGGCACCAGCCTCGTCGGTAGCGGCAACTACACGTGGAGCAGCGAAGGAACTCTCGACGAGCTCGTAACGAAAGCCGAAAAGCGCCGCAAGGAATTGGGCGTCATCGCCAGCACCGCGGACAAGAACAAACGCTGGCAAGACCTCCTCCTCGAACAAGACGAAGACGACCCCGAAGACCAGGCCTGCCTAATTTGCTCGCTCTGAGGCTGCCTCCATTTCATCGATCGACTTTGCTTCGCCTTTGTAGGCGAGACACCCAAATACTTGCTCTGGATGGGTTTCAGGGAAATGCGGGTAAGCCTTCAACAGGACGCCATCAGGTCTATCCTCCACAAGTAGGCGAGTGCCAGCTTTCCAGTGGCGCGCCTTACGGATGGACTTGGGCAGGACAATCTGCCCCTTGGCGGAGACAGTTGTCGTAATCCGACTATCCTCAGGCATAGCAAATTCTCGTAAAAGACTGACGAACCACTAGTGTAAGCCAAGTCGACAGCATTGAGGCGTTCGCGCCATGTCGCGCCACCCCCCGATTTTTGCCATAATGCCGCGACTTTCGCGTTACACCGTTGTTTCCCCTTTCCGGAGTCGTTGTGGCCGACCGTTTCGACGCTGCCCTGAAGCGCTACGGGCTACCCCTTTTTCAACCTGAATGGACCGCGATCTGCCGCGGGATCGAGAAGGAATGCCTGCGCGTGACGCCCGAAGGCCGTATTTCCCGGCGGCCGCATCCGCCCGGGCTCGGCTCTGCGCTGAAGAATCCGTATATCACCACCGATTTCTCCGAAGCCCTGCTCGAATTCATCACGCCCAAGGATCAGAGCATCGAAGGCTGCCTGGGGATGCTGGAAGACATCCATCGATTCACGCTGGCGAACATGGAAGAGGGCGAGATTCTCTGGGCTTCGAGCATGCCCTGTCCGGCGGGCCTGGAAGGCGAAGTGCCGATCGCGAGTTACGGCAGTTCCAACATCGGCCGCCTCAAGCGCCTGTATCGCACCGGACTTTCGTATCGCTACGACAGTCTCATGCAGGCCATTGCCGGGTTGCACTACAACTTTTCCATGCCGGAGGAGTTCTGGCAGCCGTACCAGCGCATTGTCGGTTTCAACGGTTCCCTGCGGGACTTTCGCACCGAGAGTTATCTGCATCTGATCCGTAATTTCCATCGCCATTCCTGGCTGTTGCTCTACCTGTTCGGCGCTTCGCCCGCAGCGGCGAGCAGTTTCGTTGAAGGCCGCGAACATCACTTGCAGCGCATGGAAACGGGGACCATGTATCTGCCGAACGCCACCTGTCTGCGCATGGGCCGGCTCGGCTATCAAAGCGATGCGCAGAAATCCCTGTTCGTCTGTTACAACGATCTGCCGCTCTATGTCGAATGCCTGCAAGGCGCCATGAAAACGCCTTATCCGCCTTACGAGGAAATCGGACACAAGGTCGATGGCGAGTATCGACAAATCAATGTCAATCTGCTGCAACTGGAGAACGAGTTCTACAGTACGATCCGCCCCAAGCGGATTGCGCGCGGCGGCGAACGGCCCCTTGATGCGCTCGTGCTTCATGGCATCGAGTATGTCGAGTTGCGCGCATTCGATCTCAATCCCTTTCTGCCGCTTGGCATCGATGCCGAGCAGGTGCGTTTCATCGATACTTTCCTGCTGCATTGCCTGCTCGGCGAGAGCCCGCAATGCAATCGAGCGGAATTCTTCGAAGTGGCGGACAATGTTCTTCGCGTGGTGGAAGAGGGTCGCGATATGTCGATCGAACTCAATCGCGGCGGCAAGCCCGTCGCCCTGGCGGATTGGGCCGAAGGATTCCTCGCCGACATGAAGCACGCGGCGGCCCTGATGGATCATTTCCATGGCGGCGGCTACCTGGAAAGCGTCGAGCGGCAGGAAGAGAAACTCCGTAATCCGGCGCTTACGCCTTCCGCCATGATGCTGGAAGAGATGGAACGCGGCGGACTGAGCTTCTGCGAGTTCTCGATGGCGGTTTCAAAGCGGCATGCGCAGACCCTGCTGGCGGAACCACTGGACGAGAACGTGCGCGAGTTGATGGAGCGCACCGCCGCGGAATCGCTTGAGCGGCAGCGCGAGGCCGAAGCCGCGGACAAGATCAGTTTCGATGAGTTTCTGCGGGAGTGGAACGCCTGGCAGCCGCTTGGTCACGCTATCCAGGAAAGCGAGGCATAAGGTACCATCCGCCTTAACGCGGGGGAGGTTTTATGAAACTGGCAATTCCTGACAATCGCATTCTGAACTACGCGATTTTTGCCTTCACGATGTCCACCATCGGCATCGTGCTCTACATGCAATACGTCATGTTTCTGCCGCCGTGCGGGCTTTGCATAACCCAGCGCATATTCATCATCCTTTGCGGCGTAACCTGTCTCGCGGGGGCGATCCACAACCCGCGCCCGAAAGGCCAGCGCATCTACGCCGGGGTGGCGGGGGCGATGACCATTTTCGGCAGCTATTTCGCCGGCCGGCAGATCTGGCTGCAACATCTGCCCGAAGATCAGATTCCCGCCTGCGGCCCGGGCCTGAACTATCTCCTGCAGAACTTCCCGCTGGTAGACGCGCTGAACTTCCTGTTGCAGGGCGACGGCAATTGCGCCGAAGTGCAATTCCGCTTTCTCGGCCTGCTGACCATTCCCGAAATGGCCATGGTCGCTTTCGTCATGCTGTTCGCAGCCTGCATGTTCATGCTGTTCCGCGATCAATGGGCGCAAACCGCCCGGGACTGATCGATGGGCGCCATACTTGCCGTCAGCGAACCTGCAGAGCAGGCGACAGGTTATATCCAGCCGGGACCGCTGCTCGAACTCTGGTTCCATACCGGCACCGCCTGCAATCTCGCCTGTCCTTTCTGTCTCGAAGGTTCGAAGCCCGGCGACGACAGGCTCGAACGCATCGGCCTTGAGGACGTCCGGCCCTGGTTCGACGAAGCGGTCGCGCTTGGCGTGAAACAGTTCTCCTTCACCGGCGGCGAGCCGTTTGTCGTCAGGGATATCGTCCGCATTCTCGATTACGCCTTGCGCCGCAACCCTTGCCTTGTGCTGACCAACGGTACCGAGCCGGTGTTGCAAAGACTGCCGGCAATCGAAACGCTGGCGGGCCTGCCGCATGCGCTTTCTTTCCGGGTCAGTATCGATTACGCCGACGAAGCGCGTCACGACGCTGGCCGCGGCGCCGGCAGCTACCGCAAGGCCTGGCAAGGCGCGGAAGAATTGCATCGGCGCGGATTCAAGGTCTCGCTGGCCCGCCAACGCGATGCCGGAGAAGACACCCGGACGGTAGACTACAAGTTTCACGAACTGTGTATCGCCCATGGGTTGCCGGACGATACCCATATCGTGTCGTTTCCGGATTTTCTCACTCCCGGCGCCCATCCCCGGGTTCCCGCGATTACCGAGCATTGCATGAAGACTTACCACACTGGGGAATCGCGCAGCAATTTCATGTGTCATTTCTCGAAAATGGTAGTGAAAAAGAACGGCCGCATGCGGGTCTACGCCTGCACACTGGTGGACGATGACGAATCCTACGATCTCGGAGGCAGCCTTAACGAGGCCGAAGGTGTGCGCATCATGTTGCGTCACCACCGCTGCCATACCTGTTTTACTCATGGCTCCTCCTGCAGCGAAGTCCAGAAGCGCTGACCCGACCGCCTTGTGCGCGCCGTCCCAGGCGCGGTTCCGGTATTTCCGCCCACCGGGTGTCACATTTTGAAATTTTCGACTCGCAGCATCACGGAGCAAGTGCCGGTCGATTCGGTAGGGCTGTTCTGCGCCATCGGATATCTGGCGCTGGCGATTCTGGCCAAACAGTCCGGAGAACCTCAACTCTTGCCGTTCTTCGCGCTGATGTTGTGGACCGGCCTGCCTGTCTTCGGCTTGTACCTGTTCGCCATGCGGCGGGACAGGCCCATTCCTTTGGGACGGCTTTTCTTCTGGGCGCTGGTATTCAGAGTCTGCGGACTGTATGGCGGTCCGCTGTTCGAGGACGATTTTTTTCGCTATCTGTGGGACGGCTACCGCTTCGCCACGTCGGGTACGCCATATGGCGTAGCGCCGGAAGCATTTTTTGTCGATTTGTCCGTGCCTGCGGTTTTCCAGTCAGTCCTGAGCCAGGTCAACAATCCCGACTTGCATACGATTTACGCGCCCGTGACGCAGTTTGTGTTTTTGCTTGCCTACTGGCTGCGGCCGGCGAGTGTGGAGGCCCTGCAGGTTCTGCTCATTCTGGTGGACCTGGGCGTAGTCGCGCTGCTGCTGCGCCTGACGTCCGCCCGCAACGTCATGCTGTACGCCTGGTGTCCGTTAATCGTCAAGGAAATCGCCTTTACCGCGCATCCGGACGGAATCGGCGTTTTCCTGTTGTTGGCGGCAATCATTCTGGCGCGGGACAGCCATTGGCGCGGCTCGGCCGTCTTGCTGGGTCTGGCCGTCGGCGCGAAGATTCTCGCGCTGGTTGTCGCGCCCTTGTTGCTGGCTCGCGCCCGGCCGATGCACTGGATCTTGTTCGCGCTTACGATCGCGTTGTTATACGCGCCATTCGCGATCATGGGCGGCACCGACCTCGCTTCATTCGCGATTTTCGCGCGCGAGTGGGAATTCAATTCGGCGCTGTTCGGTTTGCTGGCGGCGGTGATGGATCGTTTCGACGCGAGAGTTCTGCTGGGTCTGGCCTATGCCGCTGTCTGGCTGGCGTACGCCCGGCAATTCGTTTCAAGGCAAGAGTGGTCGGTTCCCCGCAGCGATTGGCTTTTCGGTGGGTTGCTGCTGGTTTCGCCGGTGATCAACCCTTGGTATCTGATTTGGCTGTTGCCGTTTGCTGCGGTTTATCCGAGCGCCTGGGCCTGGACCGCCTCGTTCGCCGTTCTGCTGAGTTACATCAGCGGTATAAATATCGACATGAACATGCAAGCATACGAGCAGCCGCTTTGGGTGCGGTTACTGGAATTTAGCCTGATCGCCGCCGCGCTATTGGTTGATTGGCGGCGTCGTTGGGTGGAAAAATACGGCGGGGTCGGCAATGTATGAGAATTTGCGCGTAGGGGTGGTGATTCCCGCACTCGATGAAGAGAAAAATATCGGTGAGGTGGTGCGTTCGCTGCTTGCCTTGGAAGCCGACGGCGGACGGCTGGTCGACGATCTGGTTGTCTGCGATAACGGCTCGACCGACGCGACAGCCGTTGTCGCTGTTGCCGCCGGAGCGCGGGTGGTTCCGGAGCCGGTTGCCGGATACGGCATGGCTTGCCTGACGGCGGTTCGGGAACTGCGCGAGGTCGATGTTGTGCTTTTTGTCGACGGTGATCAATCCTGCCACGTGGAGCAATCGGAAGACTTGCTCGCCGCCATCGCTGCCGGCGCCGACCTGGTGGTTGGCTCGCGGGTGCTGGGCAAGATGGAACGCGGGGCGCTTTCGATTCCGCAACTCGCCGGAAATCATGTCGCCAGCCTGATGATTCTATTGTTGTGGAGGCATAGAATCACCGACCTCGGCCCGTTCCGGGCGATTCGAACCGAAGCGCTTGAGCGAATCGAAATGCGGGACGAGGCCTACGGCTGGACCGTGGAAATGCAGGTAAAAGCGATCCGGCATGGGCTGCGAATCGTCGAGGTTCCGGTGGATACGGCCTGCCGCCGCTTTGGCAAATCCAAGGTGGGCGGCACGCTCAAGGGCATCGTCGGCGCCAGCGTGGGTATTCTGTCGACAATTCTCAAGCTGCGCTTGCAAGCCCCTCCTCAGGGCTGATTCAAGGCCCAATCGTATTCGTATTCGATGAAACCGGCGAAATCTTGCAGTTTTCCGGCCAGTTCCGGCTCGGCGTATTGCAGGAGGTGGTCGATCACGGTCTCCTCGTTACCGCCGAAGTCTTCCACGAACCAGGTGTAAATGCTCGAAACGACCATGAAGTCCTCGTCGATGATGTCGACTCCCCTGATATGGTTGACGTATTCCCGGGCGGCGGTGTCGAGCAATTCCTCGGTGTTCTCTCCGCTGAAGGCCGTGGGCATGAGGTTCGGGCAGCCGATGCTCGCGCAATTCACGCCGTAGTGTATGCGCGGGTCGCTGTAGATCGGCCGCAGGATGCCATGCTCGATATTGTCCAGCGTCAGGTCCAGCCCCGCGACTTCGGCGCGAACGTCCCCCCACGGGCCGACCGGAATGATGCCGCCGATGCCGAGCAGACTTTCGCTGATTTCGCGGATCGAATCGACCGGATATTCCCCGGTTACGGTTTCCACCGTAAGCGCGTTATAGAAATTGATCCAGTAGGCTTTCTGCTCCACCCGCGAGTATTCTCTCGGATCGAAGGACTGCAACATGGCCAGATAGTCCCTCAGCTTCTCCCTGTCTCCCGCACTCGCCTTGAGCGCCGCGTAATCGAAGCGATTGATTCCTGACTCGTGCTTAAGCAGAAACTTGTCTAGCAGCGACTGCCAGGCCGAATGGTCCACCGTGGCCGCGTTCGTCTCGTCGCTCGCGTCCCAGGCGGGGATCAGCACCGCCTGGGCGTTGGCGAAGTTGGCGAAAAAAGCCGCAGCGAGAACCGCTGCTGCGGCTCGCAGGATTGCGCCGGATTTGGTCATGGTCGATTCGCTCCGATTTTTCCTGGCTGCATCAGAAGAACGAGTAACTCAGAGAGAAGCTGTAAACGTCGGAAACCGCCGTGTTGCGCCCGTCGATCACTTTCGCCCAGGAACCGGAGAGGCTGACGGAATCGGACACGACGAAATTGATCGACGGCCCAAGCAGGTGGATGTCCTCCTCCAGATCTGGGAATCGTGCGGGCGAGAAAGGCGGAACGCCGATGTTCAGGCCGTCGGTGGCGTCTTCGATATCGTAATTGAGGTTCAGGCTGACCTGGTTCGAAAGGAACAGGCCGGCGCGGAAGCGGTAGAACCAGTTCGCCGGAATGTCATGGGTGTCGGAGTCCCGGTTGCGGTAGCCGATTTCGCCGGAAACCGCGAAGCGGTCGCTGAGGAACTTGCCCGCCATCGCCGAAAGTTCGAAACCGTCGCCGCCGTCGCCGAGCGAGTTGATCAGGCCGGTTTCGTAGTTTCCGGCGCGGATCAGCCCGGCGCGCAAGGCGATGCTTGGCAGGTCGGGATTGACGACTTCATCGGCGACGCGCCAGGTCACGCCGATGTTGATGTCGGTCAAGTCGGAAATATCGGCTTTCGACGGCGGCAGTCCGGGGCCTACCGCGTAGCTGCTTTCCGCCCTGCCGAACTGGAAATCCAGCGCTACCGCGTCGGAAATCCCATAGCTTCCGTTAACCCAGACCGTTTGCTGGGACAATTCGTGTCCGCCGCCGGGTGTGGGCACTTTCGATTCCTGGCGAAAAAACTCGGTAGCGCTCTGGTCTACATAGGAAACACTGACGTTGCCGCCCTGTGGCGTCGGTAGCCAGGGCGAGCCGGCGGCCATCGCTTGCGAGGCAAAAAACGCCGCCATGGCGAGGGGTGCAATTCTGCTGAAGATCTTCATGACAATACTCCTGCTCAGACTTTCCGTCTGTCGTGTCGGTTTCTGTTGGATCGCCGAAAGGTTTGCGACTACAGCCGGAACCGGCGGGTCAGAAAGTAATGAACGAGCTCCTGTTCGTCCACTTCGCCGTTGCAGCCCGAAGCCGATGTTCCCGGACACAGTACCATAATGTTCTCATCGTCCGGCGTACCGGGCTTGACGGCCGCGTCCCGCGCCTCAAGGCTCGCGCGCAAGCTTTCGGCGCGGTTCCGGTCGAGATCGGAGGCCTGCAGCGGGCAGTCGGAACAGACGAGTTTCTGAAAAGTGAGCGCCTTGCCGAGCGTGTAGGCGTCTCTCGGATTGATCCCGCCGCCGGCGAGAATCGAACCGGAGGCGAAAACAGACGAGGAAAGGGCAAGCACTGCGCCAAGCAGCGCCGATCCAAACAGGTATTTCATGGTAGTCCCCTTGTTTGCGGTTATTGCGATGGAATCCCCATACCGGAGATTCTGTTTTGCCGATTGAAACGGGGGCGATTATAACCGCCCGTCGGCGGCCAGGATAGTCCTAGCGGCGGCCGTCACTTTCGCTGTCTTCGGAAATGGCCTTCGAGCCAGGGGAAGACCCATTCCGGCATGTGCGCCTTGCGCCATGCGTTGGCGGCGAACTTGTTGGCTTCGAGCATGGTCGGATAGATATGCGTCGCCGCGGCGATCTTGCCGAGGCCCATATCGTGGGTCATGGCGAGCACGAATTCGCCGATCAGGTCGCCGGCGTGCCGGCCGACGATGGTCGCGCCGAGGATGCGGTCCTTGCCCGGCGGCGTCAGCACCTTGACGAAACCCTCGTTTGCGCCGTCAGCCAGCGCGCGGTCGTGCAATTCGAGTTCGTAGCGGGTGACTTCCACCTCGATGCCGCGCTCCCCGGCTTCCTGCTCCGAAAGCCCGACCCGGGCGACTTCGGGATCGGTGAACGTCGCCCATGGCACGGCCTTGTAGCTGACCTTGCGCCAGCCGCCGGCAAGGGCGTTCATCGCCGCGAACCAGGCCTGGTGCGAAGCCATGTGGGTGAACTGGTAGGGGCCGGCAACATCGCCGCAGGCATAGATATTGGGGATGCTCGTTTGCAGGTACTGATTGACTTCGACCGCGCCGGTTCCCGTCAGCGGCACATCGAGTTCTTCGAGTCCGAATCCTGCCGTGTTGGGCTTGCGGCCAAGCGCGAGCAGCACGCGGTCGAAGGAAATCCGCACTGTCTCGCCTTCGTGTTCGGCTTCCATGTATTGGCTGTCCCCGTCGCGGGCGAACCTGGTCACGCGGTGGCCGGTCAGCACTTCGATGCCCTGGCCACGGAACCGTTCCGTCATCAGTTCCGAAACCTCCGGGTCTTCCCGGATCATGATGCGCGGCGCCATTTCCACCTGGGTCACTTTGGCGCCGAGATTGCCGAATGCCTGAGACAACTCACAGCCGATCGGTCCGCCGCCCACCACGAGCAGGCGCTCGGGCAGGCTTTGCAGATTCCAGACTGTATCCGAAGTCAGATAATCCACTTCGTCGAGCCCCGGAATCGGCGGAACGAGCGGCGCGGCGCCGGTGGCCAGAATGATCGAGCGGGTCGTGATCCTGCGCTCGCCGACGCGAATCGCATACGGCGATTCGATGAAAGCCTCGCCCGCGACGCATTCGACGCCTAACGATTCGAAGCGCTCGGGCGAATCGTGCGGCTCGATGCGGGCGACGATGTTGCGGACCCGCGCCATGACGGCGGGAAAATCGACCTTCGCGCCGGCGTCCCGCATACCGTACGCCGCCGCGTTGTCGATCAGATGCTTGACGTGACCGCTGCGCAGCAGCGACTTGCTCGGCACACAGCCGGTATAGAGGCAGTCGCCCCCCATTCGATGTTTCTCGACGAGCACGACTTTCGCTTTCGCGCCCGCGACGATAAGCGATGCGACCAGACCGGCCGAGCCGCCGCCGATAACCACGGCATTGACGTCGAACTTGCGCGGCTTGCCGAATTGCCGGGCGATCTTGCGCCGTTGCAAGGCGCTGACGATGAACCGGGCCAGCAAGGGCGTGATTCCGACGAGGGCGATGGAAAACAGCACCGGACCGCTGACCAGTCCGGACAAGGACGTGATTTGCGCGAGCTCCGAGCCGGCATTGACGAATACCGCCGTGCCGAGCAGCATGCCGGTCTGGCTGGCAATGTAGAAAGTTCCGACCTTGATCGGGGTTAGCGACATGAGCAGGTTGACCAGGAAATACGGAAACAGCGGCACCATCCGGATCGTGAACAGATAGAAGCCGCCGTCCTTGCGGATGCCCCGATTGATCGGTTCGAGCAATCCGCCATAGCGGTTCTGGACCCAGTCGTGGATCAGGGTGCGGGCGATCAGAAAGGCGAGGGTAGCGCCGACGCTGCTGGCGAAGGAGACGATTACCGTACCCCATAACAGGCCGAAAAGCGCACCGGCGAGCAAGGTCATGAGGAGGGCGCCGGGAATGGAGAAGGCCGCCATCACGACGTAGATTACAAAGTAGATCAGCGCCGAAAGAACGAAATTTTCGTCCTTGAATTCCTGCAGAACGCCGAGTTGCGATTGCACGAACTCAAGGCTGACGTAACGTTCGAGGTCGAATATAAAGTACGAGCCGAGCACGGCCGCAATGAGCAGGACGATGAGCAATCTGAATTTTTTCATGAGTTTCCCTGAACGGTGAGAATGGGAATCGCGTTTCAAAATCGCGCGGTCTTTCAAGGCTATGTTATGTTTCGGTTCGCAGTTTTGGATCCGCCGCCGAGGCAGCGCCACTATATTGCAGGAGAGCGCAATTGACCAGAACGAAATTCAAGCGCGAATTTCCCGCCGTGCGCATGCGCCGCATGCGCCGCGACGAATTCAGCCGACGCCTCATGCGGGAGAATGTTCTCACGCCCGATGACCTGATCTGGCCGGTGTTCGTCGTCGAAGGCGCCGGGGAACGGCGGCCGGTGGAATCCATGCCCGGCGTTTTCCGTCTCGGCATCGGCGAATTGCTCAAGGAGGCGAAGGAAGCCGCGGCGCTCGGCATTCCGGCGCTTGCCCTGTTCCCCTCGCCGGACGAAGAAACCAAGACGCTCGACGGCCGCGAAGCCTGGAATCCCAACGGACTCGTGCAACGCGCGGTTGCCGAACTGAAATCGGCCCTGCCCGAACTCGGCGTGATCTGCGATGTGGCGCTCGATCCTTATACGACCCATGGCCAGGACGGGATCATCGACGACGGCGGTTACGTGCTCAACGACGAAACCGTCGATGCACTGGTGCGCCAGGCGCTGTCCCAGGCCCGGGCCGGGGCCGACGTCGTCGCGCCTTCGGACATGATGGACGGACGCATCGGCGCCATCCGCTCGGCGCTCGAGGGGGAAGGCAGCATTCATACGCGCATCCTCGCTTATTCCGCCAAGTACGCTTCCTCCTATTACGGCCCCTTCCGCGACGCGGTCGGCTCGAGCGGTTCGCTTGGCGGCGGCAACAAGTACAGCTACCAGATGGATCCGGCCAATAGCGACGAGGCCTTGCAGGAAGTCGCGCTCGACCTCGCCGAAGGCGCCGACATGGTCATGGTCAAGCCGGGAATGCCCTATCTCGATGTGGTGCGCCGGGTGAAGGACGAATTCGGCGTGCCGACCTTCGTCTACCAGGTAAGCGGCGAATACGCCATGCACATGGCGGCGGGGCTCAATGGCTGGCTCGACGGCGACGCTGTGATGCTCGAATCCCTGCTTGCCGTCAAGCGCGCCGGCGCCGATGGCATTCTGACCTATTTCGCACCTGCCGCGGCGCGATTACTGGCTTGAATCCTGGCGGACAGCCCTTATCATACGCCTCTGTTTTGTTCCCCCAGGAGTTTTTCCCATGAGCGAAAACATCGTTCACGTATCCGACGCCAGTTTCGAGCAGGATGTATTGCAAGCCGAAGGTCCCGTACTCGTGGACTTCTGGGCGGAATGGTGCGGCCCCTGCAAGATGATCGCGCCGGTGCTTGAAGAACTGGCCGATGAATATCAGGGCAAGTTGAAAGTCTGCAAGATGGACGTGGACGCAAATACCGAAACCGCGCCCCGCTATGGCATCCGCGGCATCCCGACCCTGATCGTGTTCAACAACGGCGATGTGGCCGGCACCAAGGTCGGCGCCATGTCCAAATCGCAGTTATCGGCTTTCGTCGACGGCCTGATCTGAACTTCGCGCGAACGCGGACCGGACCTCAGGCGGCGAGTGAACGGTCCGCGCCTTCCGTGGCGCAGGAACTGCCGCGAAGGATATCCTCCGCCATTTCCCTGGCAACCGATTCGGTGGAAACCTGCCGCTCGCCGGAAAGTCTGAGCACTTCCGCGAGCGTGGTTTCGATGCGCCCGATATGCGCGAGCCTTTCGCTCTCGCCGGATCGCAGCATCTGGTGGTGCGCTTCGATGATGCCGCCGGCGTTGACCAGGAAATCCGGGCAGTAAAGAATGCCCCGCCGGCGCAGGAGGTCACCGTCCGCTGGAGTGGCCAACTGGTTGTTGGCGGCGCCGCAGACGATGCCGGCGCGCAGCCTGGGCACGCTGTCGGCGTTCCAGACCGCGCCCATGGCGCAGGGCGCCACGACGTCCACGGGCAGGAACAGCACTTCGTCGCTGCTTACGGGCAGCACGCCAAGTTCAGCGGCGGCACGCTCCAGATTCGCGGCATTGATGTCGGCGCCATATACGGTGGCGCCGTCTTCGATCAGCAAGCGCGCAAGCTTGAAACCGACATGGCCGAGTCCCTGTATCGAAATCGCAAGGCCATCGAGGCTGTCCTTCCCATGCAGGTGGCGCACCGCAGCGCGGACGCCGAGGAACACGCCATAGGCCGTGCTCGGTGACGGGTCTCCGCCATGCTCGTTGTCATCCAGACCGGCCACATACGGCGTTCTCCGGGCCATCGTGCGGATATCCGCGACACTGGTGCCGACGTCTTCGGCCGTGATGTAGCGGCCGCCAAGGGAATGAACGAAATCTCCCATGGCTTCGAGCAGCTCCCGGGTTTTCTGCTTGTGAGGGTCGCCGATGATGATGGATTTGCCGCCGCCGAACGGCAGGCCCGCCAGGGCGGATTTGTGCGTCATTCCCCGCGATAGCCGCAATACGTCATGCAAAGCGTCCTCCTCGCTGGCGTAGGGGTACATGCGGCAGCCGCCGACGGCCGGCCCGAGCGCGCTGCTATGTACGGCGATAATCGCCTGCAGACCGGTTTGCCGATCGTTGTAAAAAGCGACCAGTTCATGTTCGCTGAACGAAGGATTGGAAAAGACGCTCATCCGGGGCCCCCTGCCATATCTTAGAGGGCATATTCTCTCGGAAAAAACGGGGGAAATTTATTTAACTTAGTCGAGAAATTTCATATTATCTGCAAAAGTTATTTGCATATCCCAGAAAATCGGAATAACCATGCCACTTGAACTCGACAAGTACGATCAGGCCATCGTGAAATTGCTTCAGGCCGACGCAACGCTGAGCACGGCGGCCATCGCCGAGCGGGTGAATCTTTCCCAATCGCCTTGCTGGCGCCGTATCAACCGGCTCGAACAGTCGGGTCTGATCAAGGGCCGCGTAGCCTTGCTCGACCGCGACGCCCTCGGCCTCGACGTGGTCGTTTTCGCTACCGTCAACCTGACTTCCACCGGACGCCAGAACCTGATCGCATTCGAGCGGAAAATCACCCGCCACGAAGAAATCGTCGAGTGCTATACCATGACCGGCATCTGGGACTACATGCTGAAAATCGTCACCCGCGACATTCGCCATTACGAACATTTCATGCGCAACACGCTTGCCGCCAGCCCGCTGATCCGCGAACTGCACTCGCACATGGCCGTAACCGAAATCAAGAACGTCACCGAGTTGCCGCTTGGCGAAAAATTGGTCGGCCGCGCCTGAGCGACTGTGATTGCTTGTTATCCATGAAACTTTGCATTACACTGCGCCCCAAAACCTTGGCCTTCAACCCCGGCCACAGGAATAAGCGCAGGGTTCCCCCTGCCGGCAAAATTCACTGAATTCAACCTCGTACCGGTCCACCGGTCCGAACTCATTTACAACTTCCATCCCGCAAGCCCCGCCGGATCAAAACGGTAACTCCTACATGAATCTGACAGAACTCAAACAGAAACCGATAGCAGAATTGCTCGACACGGCCCATGAAATGGGGCTCGACAACGTGGCGCGAACGCGCAAGCAGGACATTATCTTCTTCCTGCTCAAGCGGCACGCCCGGAACGGCGAAGACATCTACGGCGACGGCGTTCTCGAAATATTGCAGGACGGATTCGGTTTTCTGCGTTCGGCCGACTCGTCCTATCTCGCCGGTCCCGACGATATCTATGTTTCACCCAGCCAGATAAGACGGTTCAATTTACGCACGGGCGACACGATCTCCGGCAAGATCCGGCCCCCGAAAGACGGCGAGCGCTATTTCGCCCTGCTCAAGATCTCCGAAATCAACTTCAGTGGTCCCGACACCGCCAAGCACAAGATCCTTTTTGAAAACCTCACCCCGCTTTTTCCCCAGGACCGGCTCGGACTCGAAGTCGGCAACGGCAGCACCGAAGACCTCAGCGCCCGCATCATCGATCTCACCGCTCCCATCGGCAAGGGCCAGCGCGGCCTGATCGTATCGCCGCCCAAGGCGGGCAAGACCCTGATCCTGCAGAACATCGCCCAATCGATAACCCGCAATAATCCCGAATGCCGCCTGATCGTGCTGTTGATCGACGAGCGGCCCGAGGAAGTCACCGAGATGCAGCGTTCGGTGCGCGGCGAAGTCGTGGCGAGCACTTTCGACGAGCCGCCGACGCGGCACGTACAGGTGGCCGATATGGTCATCGAGAAAGCCAAGCGCCTCGTCGAACACAAGGAAGACGTGGTCATTCTGCTCGATTCGATGACGCGCCTCGCGCGCGCCTACAACACCACCGTGCCTTCTTCCGGCAAGGTGCTTACCGGCGGCGTCGACGCCCATGCCCTTGAGCGGCCGAAGCGGTTTTTCGGCGCCGCGCGCAACCTCGAAGAGGGCGGCAGTCTCACGATTATCGCCACCGCCCTGATTGAAACCGGCTCGAAGATGGACGAAGTGATCTACGAGGAGTTCAAGGGCACCGGCAACATGGAACTCCACCTCGACCGCAAGATCGCCGAGAAGCGCGTTTATCCCGCGATCAACGTGCGTCGCTCCGGCACGCGCCGCGAAGACCTGCTTACCACGGAAGAGGAACTGCAACGCATGTGGATTCTGCGCAAGCTCCTTTCCTCGATGGAAGACGTGCAGGCGACGGAATTCATACTCGACAAGTTGAAGAACACCAAGACCAACGAGGAATTCTTCAAGTCCATGCGGCGTACGTAGGCCGCGCAGCCTGTCGCAAGGCCGGGCCATGGCATTCAGGGACCTGCGTGATTTCATCGCCATGCTCGAAGAGCGGGGCGAACTCAAGCGCATTTCCGCCGAGGTGGATCCGGCTCTCGAAGTCACGGAAATCAGCGACCGCAGCTTGCGCGCCGGCGGGCCGGCCTTGCTGTTCGAGAATCCGAAAGGATCGAAGTTCCCATTGCTCGCCAACCTGTTCGGGACCACGCGCCGCATCGCCCTGGCCATGGGCCGCGAAGACCTCGAAGGCCTGCGCGAAGTAGGCAAGTTGCTCGCCTTCCTGCGCGAGCCTGCCCCGCCGAAGGACTGGAAAGACCTCTGGGAAAACCTGCCCAATTATCGCCGCGCCTTGCATGTAAGCCCGGCGGTGAAGAAGTCCGCGCCCTGCCAGGAGATCGTCATCGAAGGCGATGATGTCGACATCGGCATGTTTCCGGTGCAGACCTGCTGGCCGGAGGACGCGGCGCCGCTCGTGACCTGGCCCCTGGTCATTACCCGCGGGCCGGAAAAGGAGCGGCAGAATCTCGGCATCTATCGCATGCAGGTGCTCGGGCGCAACAAGCTGATCATGCGCTGGCTGCCCCATCGTGGCGGCGCGCTCGATTTCCGCGACTGGAAGGCGCGCCATCCGGGACAGCCGTTCCCGGTTTCGATCGCTCTCGGCGCCGATCCGGCGACGATTCTGGCCACGGTGACGCCGGTTCCCGACACGCTTTCCGAATACGCGTTCGCCGGTTTGCTGCGCGGCAGCAAAACCGAAGTGGTGAAGTCGATCGGCAATGACCTTCAGGTGCCGGCGAGCGCGGAGATCGTGCTTGAAGGTTCGATCGATCCCGGGGAAACCGCCGAGGAAGGACCCTTTGGCGATCACACGGGCTATTACAACGAGGTCGAGACCTTCCCGGTATTCACGATCGAACGCATTACCCATCGTCCCGATCCGATTTATCACAGCACCTACACCGGCAAGCCGCCCGACGAGCCGTCGATGCTCGGCGTGGCATTGAACGAGGTATTCGTGCCGCTGTTGCAGAAGCAATTTCCGGAGATCGTGGATTTCTGGCTGCCGCCCGAGGCCTGTTCCTACCGGGTGGCGGTGGTCAGTCTCAAGAAGCAATATCCGGGTCACGCCAAGCGCGTGATGATGGGCATGTGGTCGTTCCTGCGCCAGTTCATCTATACGAAGTTCGTCATCGTGGTGGACGAGGACATCGATATCCGAAGCTGGGAAGAGGTGATCTGGGCGATTTCCACGCGGATGGACCCGATTCGGGATACGGTGCTGATCGACAACACGCCGATCGATTACCTGGATTTCGCTTCGCCGGTGGCCGGACTCGGCTCGAAGATGGGGCTGGACGCGACGAGCAAATGGCCGGCGGAAACCCAACGCGAATGGGGTAGGCCGATCAGGATGAGCGAGGAAGTCAAAGCCAGAATCGATGAGTTATGGCCTCTTCTAGGCCTCGACTGACTCAAGATTCTTCGCGCTGAGGTGGGGTCGGTGTTGGCTGTGGCAGGTCGGGTAATGGTTCGGCGGCGAGTGTACGGTATTGGGCCAGGTGGGTTTTGGCGGCTGCTGATTCGGCGAGGTTTTCGAGCAGGCGGCTGAGTTCGCCGTGGGCGGCGGCTGTGGGTTTGGCGGCGATGCTGGCTTGCAGGTACTCCTTTGCCTTGCCCCATAGTTCGTTGCGGAGGCAGAGGCGGCCGAGGGCGAGTTGCAGGCCTGGGTCTTCCTTGTGTTTTTCTAGCCATTCTTCGGCGAGATTCAGGCGGCGCATGTCGTCGCCGAGGGGCAGGCTGCCGTAGAGATCGATCAATTCGCTGTTCCATTGTGCGGCCAAAGCTTGTTCGATGGCGGCCGCGGCTTCTTTTCCTCCTTCCTGGTGCAAGGCGAGCCTGGCATAGTGGCTGACCAGTGCGGGTGACTGGTGGAAATCGGCCGGCGCCTTTTTCCACATTTGCCGCAATGTGGCGAGGCTTTCTTTGCGGTCGAGGCTGGCGTCGCGTCCTATCCCGGCGGCATGCAGGCGCTGGGCGAAAATGTGCCGGCGCAGGCGGAGCAGTTCGGCTTCGTCGAGCATCTTGTTGCGTTCGAGCGTCGGCAGCAGTTTTTCCAGTTCGTCCCAGTCTTCGAGATCGATATAGACCTGTTTGAGCAGGCCGAGGAGGGAGGCGTCGTTGAGTACCGACTTGCGCAGGTTGTTGATGGTCTTCAGCGCCTGGTCGGAATGACCGCCATGTTGCAGCAGGTGCGCGCGCACGATTCCCACGGTCGAACGCGCGTGCGGATAGCGCCTTTCCGCGGTTTCCAGGGAATTGGTCCAGAGTTCGGGCTGATTGAGCTTGTTCGCGGCGTATGCAGCCGCGAGAAAGTTGACGACATTCGCTTCACGCTCGCGGCTGCCTTGCATCAGCAGGTTGTAGGCCGATTGCCAGTTGCCGCGGAACAGGGCCAGCATGCCTTCCTCGGTCTTGCCGCGGCGGCCGGCGCTGAACAGGCTGCCGACCCGCCGGCTTGCGCACACCAGTTGCCAGGGATTGATCCAGTCGAGCAGCATTCGCAGCAGGCGGTAGATCAGGTAGATGACCACTGCCGCCAGCACCAGCGCCAGGAGACTCGTTTCGAAGGTGTAGTCGCCGAAAGCGACCAGCAGATAGCCGGGGTCGGCGGGCAGGTCCAGGAATACGATGGCGAGCAGCGCGAGGACGATGGCCGCCAGGGCGTAGACGAACAGCCGGATCATTGCGGCTCGCCGGCCAGGAACTCGCCGACCTGGTTCAGCGATTGATTCAAAACCGGCAGTTCCGGCGCGATGTCGATCAGCAGTAATTCACCGAATTCCGCGGCGAGGCCGGCCGCGCTTCCGCCGCCGGCGCCGGTATAGCTTTGCAATTGTTCGAGGCCGGCTTGCAGGCTCGCGCGATATAGCGCCGCATCGCGCATCAGCAACGCCAGTTGCGCCTGTTCGACCTGCAGGCGAATCGATTCGCGGATGTATTCTTCCTGGCCGGCGACGAGTTCGAATTCCGGACGTTCGTCCCATCTGCGCCAGACGAATACATTGCCGAGAAACTCCAGGCCGGAAGCGATGAAGCCGGCGTCCGCCGCCGTTTCCGAATCCGCGTCGGCGCCGGTGGCGATCGATTCGCGCAGGCTGAGCAGCAAGTCGAGTTGGGCGATTTCGCCTGCCAGACTTTCCAGCCGGAAATAGACGCTTTCCCGGTCCGGTTGTTCGAGCGCGCGCAATTGCGCGATTTCCTCGGCGATCGTCTGGCGAATGTAGAGCACACCGTCGCGCCGGGCGTCGGCAAGCGCTCTGTCGGCGCTCTCGAACAGGACGATGGCGCCGGCGACGTCGGCTTCGAGTTGCAGTTTCAGGCTCGCCAGGTTCAACAGGTATTCGGCTTCCCGTATCTTCCAGCCGAGTTCGGGCTGCGCCTGAAAATTGCGTTGCGAGGCGCTGACTTCGCCGAGTTGCCGTTGCAGTGAATCGGTTTCCTGGCGCAACCGCTGTTCCATCTCGCGCAGCGGAGTCATGTCCATCTGTGCCGGTTCGGCAGGCTCGGCGATTTGCGCCTGCATCGATTCGATGGTAGTCGTCTGTGCCGCCAGGGTTTCGGAAAGCCGGGTGTTTTCGCCGGCAAGTTCGTCCAGCCGTCCTTGCATGGTGGCGAGTTGCATCAACAGGTACGCGGAAGCCGCCAGCACCGCGACAAACAGGAACAGCAGGATCAGGAAGCGATTGCGCGCGGGGTGCGATTGCCGCGCCGTGCGGCTTTTCGTGTCTGCCGTTTTCCCCTTGGCGGGTTTGGGCGGTGTTTTCTTCGATGTATCCGCTTGCTCGGCCAAGCCGGCGTCCCTCTTGCATCAACTCTTGCGCCGCCAATGTGCGGCGAGCGCTTCGACCATCGCTTTCGCTGCAGCGTCGCCGGCGTCGATGACCACGGTAAATCCATGTTGCGCAGCCAGCTCCGCCACGCGCCGTGAAGGCACTACGACTGGCTTCGCCAACAAGCGATCCGCGCTATGGTCGGCGCCTTCACTCGCCTTCAATGGTAGCGCGATTGCGCGATTTTTGGCAGGTCCGGTGATTTCGCCAAGCAACTCGCGCCAGCGCGCGAGAGATTCCGCGCTCGTTATGACGGCGGCGTCGGGCGGGCTTTCGGACAGAATCTCTTTCAGTTGCCCGGCGGCGCCCGCCGCGGGCGTCCGCCGATAGACTTCGAGGTAGTCCACCATCGCGCCCCGCCGCCGCAATTCCGCGGCGAGCAGTTCCCGGCCGCCTTGACCTCGAAAGATCGCGACGCGCCGGTCCTCCACATCGTCGAGTTGCGGCAGTTCCAGCAAACTTTCGCTGCCGCCGCCTGTGGCCGGGCCATGAACCGGGCGGTCGAGCAGCGATGCGGCTTCCCGCGCGGTGGCAGCGCCGACCGCAAGAATCAATGCATTTGGCGAAATCGCCGCGCCGCATTCCGCGATTCGCCTGACGCCGAAACGGGCGGCGTTGACGCTGACGAAAATCAGCAGGTCGTAGTCCTGCAAGCGGGAGAGACTTTCTTTGAGCCGGGTTACAGCCTTGGCGTCCGTGACGGATTCGATGGCAAGCAAAGGCAGGCTGATCGCTTCGCCGCCGAGGGCTTCGATTGCCGCAACCAATTCCTGTTGCTGTCCGGCCGGGCGCGTGACGAGAACACGGCGGGCTGCAAGCGGGAGATCGTTCAAGACGCGGCCCCGTTACGCAGATCGGCAATGATCCGGTCCGCTCCGCGTTCGAGCAATTCGGCTGCTACTTCGCGACCGAGTTCCCGGGAATTTGCGGCAGCTCCGCTCCGCTCGCTGCGCACGATCTCGCTGCCGTCGGCCCTGCCCACCAACGCCTGCAGATGCAGATTGCCTTCTTCCAGGCGGGCATGGGCGGCGATGGGGAGTTCGCAGCCGCCGTCGAGCGCGAGGGTGACTTCGCGTTCCGCGACGACCTGCGCCGCTGTTTCCTCGTGGTGCAGACATGCCAGCAGATCGCGTGTCGTCTCATCGCCGGCGCGGCATTCTACGCCGATGGCGCCCTGGCCCGCCGCCGGCAGGCAATCGGCGATGCCGAGTCTTGCGCGGATGCGTTGCTCAAGTTGCAGGCGCATCAGCCCCGCGCTGGCAAGAATGATCGCGTCGTATTGGCCTTCATCGAGTTTGCCGAGGCGGGTGCCGACGTTACCGCGCAAGTCCGCGAGCCGCAGATCGGGCCGCAGGCATTTGAGCTGGCACTGGCGGCGCAGGCTCGAAGTGCCGACGACGGCGGCCGACGGCAAATCTGCAAGGCTGCCGTAATCGTTCGACACGAGCGCATCGCTTGGGTCGCCACGCTCGCAGATCACGGCCAGTCCGAGGCCTTCGGGGAATTGCGCCGGAACGTCTTTCATCGAATGCACGGCGATATCGGCTTCGCCATCGAGCATCGCTCGCTCGAGTTCCTTGACGAACAGCCCCTTGCCGCCCAGCCGCGCCAACGGGCTATGCAACATGCGGTCGCCGGTAGTGGTGAAGCCGAGTATTTCGACTTCGAGTCCCGGATGGGCCTGTTGCAGGGAAGATTTGACGTAGTTCGCCTGCCACATCGCCAGCGGGCTGTTGCGGCTTGCGATTCTCAGGACGGTTCGGGACATGTCGCGGAATCTGCTGAGCGACGCAGAGTTGCTATCCGCTCTTGCCGCTGAGAGCTTGCCTCGCTCTCAAGGCGGCTTCGCGCACTTGATTCGGCGCCGTACCGCCGAAATGATCGCGGGCGGCGACCGATCCCTCCACCGTGAGAACGTCGTGGACATCGGCCTCGATCAGGCCGGAAAAACCGTTCAATTCCTCAAGTGTGAGTTCGTGCAATTCCCTGCCTTGTGCAAGCGCGTATGCAACGGTTTTTCCGGTCGCCTCATGGGCGTCGCGAAAGGGAAGGCCCTTTCGCACCAGGTAGTCGGCGAGATCGGTGGCGGTTGAGCAGTCCTTTCCCGCCGCCTCGCGCATGACCTCGCGCCTGCATTCAATGGCGGGAACCAGTTCGCCAAAGGCGAACAGGCAGTCCTTGAGCGTGTCGATCAGGTCGAAGACGGGTTCCTTGTCTTCCTGGTTGTCCCTGTTGTACGCCAGCGGCTGGGACTTCATCAGGCTCAGGAGCGATTGCAGATGGCCCTGTACGCGCCCGGCCTTGCCCCGCACCAGTTCGGGCACGTCGGGATTCTTCTTCTGCGGCATGATCGACGAGCCCGTACAAAAGCGGTCGGGCAGATCGATGAAGCCGAATTGCGCCGAAAGCCATAGCACGATTTCCTCGGACATACGCGACAGATGCGTCATGAGCAGGCTGCCCGCGGCAGCCAGTTCTATGGCGAAATCGCGGTCGCTGACCGCATCGAGCGAATTGCCCGCGGGCGCATCGAAACCGAGTAGTTCCGCGGTACGGGCGCGGTCTATGGGAAAACTCGTGCCGGCGAGAGCGGCGGCGCCGAGCGGTGAGACGTTCACGCGCTTGCGGCAATCCGCCAGGCGGGCGTCGTCACGCTCGAGCATTTCGTACCAGGCGAGCATGTGGTGGCCGAAAGTCACCGGCTGGGCGGTTTGCAGATGCGTGAAGCCGGGCATGATGGTGTCGGCTTCGCGCTCGGCCAGATCAATCAGGGCTGACTGCAATTTTCCGAGCAGGCCGCGAATCGCGTCGATCTCGTCCCTCACGTAAAGCCGCAAATCGGTGGCGACCTGATCGTTGCGCGAGCGGCCGGTGTGCAGTTTCTTGCCGACCTCGCCGATGCGTTCGGTCAAGGCGGCCTCGATGTTCATGTGTACGTCTTCCAACTCGACCGACCACGCGAAGCGGCCCTGTTCGATGTCGGCGCGGATGTCCTCAAGCCCGCCCGTGATCTGCCGCGCTTCCTCTTCCGTCAGCACTCCGACCTCGGCAAGCATGGTCGCATGGGCTATCGAGCCGGCGATATCCTGCCTGTACAGGCGCGCGTCGAACCCCACCGACGCGGTAAACCGCTCGATGAAACTGTCGGTAGTCTCGGAAAACCGGCCACTCCAGAGTTTTCCGGGCTTGCCGCCACCGGCTTCGCCTTTCCCGTCGTGCTTTTCGTTCACAATATCCGCCCGCCGCCGGCAAACCCGCCGACCGTGAAAAGGCTGGCGATTATAGCAGCATGTATTTCACGCGATTGACGGAATGTGGATTCAGATCTCTTCGTTGAGGGTGTCGATATATTTTCGGTAGACGAACAATCGATTGCGCGCACGGCCTGTAATTTCCTCAGCAATTCCCAACGCGATTAGTACTTCCATTGCCTTCGCGGCGGTGCGAAACGTCAAGTTGGTTTTTTCGCAGGCGTAAGGTAATGAAACAAGGGGCCGCTCCATGAGCAGGTCATGGACACGCAACGCCGAACTCGCGCGCTGTTTCGCGGTCACGGAAATCCCTTCGCGATCCTCCTTGAACAGATGATTCAACCGGTTTGCCGCCTCAAAGGCGTTGTCAGCAATTACCGAGACGCCTTCCAGAAAAAACAGCAGCCAGGCCTCCCAGTCGCCCTCCCGCCGAGTGCGATTCAGCAGTTCGTAGTAGGTCTCGCGATGTTGTTTGAAGTACAAGCTGAGGTAGAGAAGCGGTTCGCGCAGCACGCCCTCGGCGTACAGGAGCAAGGTGATCAGAATGCGTCCCACGCGGCCGTTGCCGTCAAGAAACGGATGAATGGTTTCGAATTGTACGTGGGCGAGAGCGGCCCTTATGAGTGGAGGCAGCGACTTGTTTTCTTCATTGATGAATCTTTCCAGGGCTCCCATGCAGTCAGGAACTTCGGTATGCGGCGGCGGCACGAAATGCGCGTTGCCCGGCCGGCTCCCGCCTATCCAGTTCTGGCTTTTCCGATATTCTCCCGGGAGCGTTTTGCTTCCACGCCCGCTTGACAGCAGGATTTCGTGGATTTCCCAGAACAAACGGTTCGACAGCGGAAAACCTTCACGTACTTGCCTGATTCCATGATCCAGCGCGGCGACGCAATTGGAAACTTCCAATGTATCGTGCCGCGGAACGCCGGGAACCGCATCGAACTCGCTCAGCAAAAGATCGGAAAGCGATGACTGGGTGCCTTCGATCTGGGAAGAGAGCACCGCCTCCTTGCGCACATAGGAATATATGAGCAGCATCTTGTCGGGGAAAATATGGGCGACGCCTTCAAGTCGTCCAAGCGCCGCGGAAGCCGCCGCGAAGGCCTTCAGCAATTCGCCGTCCATTGCGATCTCGGGCTGAGGGGGCAAAGGCGCCGGCACGAATGCGCGAACGATTTCGCCACCCACAGCGGTTTCAAAATACTCGCCGACTCGGTTCCGCTTCACGATTTGGCGCCTCTGCTGCTCGTCAGGTCAAACTTGAAGTCAGTTATTATACATTAGGGCTTGAAAGTAAAATAATACGGCTGCTTATTGTACTTTCTGTCAATTAGCGGATTTTTATTTCACTTTTTTGCCAAAAAGTAAAATAACGGCAATTGGCTTTGGAGGAATGAACGGAGAGCCGACTAAACCAGCATAGCCTCGATTTCCCTGATGCGGCGGGCTTTCCAATCGTCTTCCGCAAGCGAGGCGGTGATCGAATTTCGCGCCAGGGTGGCGATGTCTTGCGCGCTCAGGGCGAGTGCGTCGCGGACGGCGCGGAAGTTATCGAGCACGTAGCCGCCGAAGTAGGCCGGGTCGTCCGAGTTGATCGTCGCGACGATGCCGGCTTCGAGCATGCGCTTGAGCGGATGCTCGCGCAGGTCGTCGACCACGCACAACTTCAGATTGGAAAGCGGACAGACCGTCAGCGGAACCTGCTCCCGGGCCAGACGCTCGATCAGGTCGGGCGCTTCCATGGCGCGATTGCCATGATCGATGCGCGCCACCTGGAGCAGATCGAGCGCCTCGCGGACATAGGCTGGAGGGCCTTCCTCGCCGGCATGGGCGACGGCGACGAAGCCCGCTTCACGCGCTTTCCGAAAGACGCGTTCGAATTTCGCAGGCGGGTGTCCCACTTCGGATGAATCGAGGCCGACGCCGGCAATGCGATCGCGATGCTCCAGCGCCTGGTCGAGGGTGCGGAAGGCGTCTTCTTCGCTGAGGTGGCGCAGAAAACACATGATCAGGCGCGAACCGATGCCGAACTCGCGTTCGCCGTCGCGTAACGCCCGCGAGATACCGTCAAGCACGGTTTCGAAGGCGACCCCACGCCCGGTGTGACCCTGGGGATCGAAAAAGATCTCCGTATGCACCACGCCATCGGCACGCGCGCGTTCAAGATAGGCATGAGTGAGGTCATGGAAATCCTGCTCGTGGCGCAACACGTTCATGCCCTGGTAATAAATGTCGAGGAAGGATTGCAGGTTCTCGAATTCGTAGGCGGCGCGCACCTCTTCCACCGAGTCGAAGGGGAAATCGACTCCGTTGCGTCCGGCGATCCCGAACATCAGATCGGGCTCGAAGCTGCCTTCGATATGCATGTGCAATTCGGCCTTGGGCAAGGCGCGAATAAAATCGTCCGTTGGAGTCACTGCCTGTTTTTCTCCCTTCCGGTATTTCGGGATGTTCCAAGATATGAGCACTTGCCTTGGCTTTCAAGCCCGGCAAATTGCATTGCCCAAACCGAATTCGTACCATCTGTCGAAGGCGCTGGGGCCTTGGGGACACATGAAAAAGATCCTGATCCTCGATGACGATGAAAAGCTGGGTCTGCTGCTGACGCAGTACCTGGAACGTCATGGCATGGAATGTCATGTGGCGCTGACGCCGCCGCGGGGCTTTGAGATGCTGAAAAAGCTCAAGCCCGACCTGCTGATCCTCGATGTCATGCTGCCCGTCATGGACGGATTCGAGGTATGCAGGGAGATTCGCTCCAAGAGTTCGATCTACGGAAACCTGCCGATTCTCATGTTGACCGCCCATGCCGAGGTCAACGACCGCATCGCCGGGCTCGAACTCGGCGCCGACGACTATCTGCCCAAGCCCTTCGAACCGCGGGAATTGCTGGCCCGCATCCAGAATGTCCTCCGCCGCAGCCTGGACGATTACGATTCGCGCGAGATCAGGCGGATCGAAGGCCTCGACGTGGACGCATCGCGCAGGGAAGTGAAACTCGACGGCGAAGTGCTCGATCTCACCACCATGGAATACGAATTGCTGGTCCTGTTCATGCAATTTCCGAACAAGACTTTCTCCAGGGACGAACTCATGAACCGTTTGCGCGGGATAAACGCCGAACTGTTCTCGCGGGCCGTCGATACCCTGGTGAGCCGCCTGCGGCACAAATTGAAGGATACTTCGAAGACGCCGCGTTTCATCAAGACCGTCTGGGGCCGCGGCTACACCTTCGTCGGACAGCAGTTGTGAACGCGCTGGTTCAATCGATCCGCCGCTCGCTGTTCCTGCGCCTGTTGCTCATTTTCGGCACCACCGTATTGCTGTTCCTCATCATCATTTTCTGGTCCCTGCGGCTGGTCACCGATACCGGGAACACGATAGACGCGATTCCCGACTTCTTCTCCCGCAACATCGATTCGATCATCGATATCGAAAGCATCGGCTCGCCGCCCAACCTGGCCAACGCCATGCGGCTGGCCGAGGAACTCGGCTGGACGATCCAGATCCGCAGCCCGATCATGCGCTGGAGTTCCGATACCGACAATCGCATCGACGTCACCCAGGCGGAGTTCGACCACACCCTCAGCGCCGACGCCGAAATCCGCCGCATCGGCGGCGAAGACATCATCATGGTGGAGCGCGGCGGCTACGAGTTCTATCTCTATCAGCGCGCCGTTCCCGAGCCGGCGATCAATTACCTGGTGCTCTACGTCGGCTTCACCCTGGCGGCATTGGTGCTGCTGCTCAACTATTTCATGGTGAACCGGCTGCTGGCTCCCGTGCGGCTGCTCAAGCAGGGCGCCGAACGGATTCGCAACGGCGACCTCGGCTTCCGCGTCGACAGCGACCGGCAGGACGAACTCGGAGAACTCACCGAAAGTATCAATCACATGGCGGACTCGCTGCAGTCGATGCTCGAGGCCAAGCGCCAGTTGCTGCTCGCGATCAGTCACGAACTGCGCTCGCCGCTTGCGAAGGCGAAATTGCGGCTGGAATTTCTCGACGAAAGCGAGCAGGCCGATCAGCTTCGCGAGGACATCAACGACATCGACCTGCTGATCGCGGATTTGATCGAAGCCGAACGCCTCAACCAGGAGCATTCGGTGCTCGTGTCCGAAGCGGTTCGCATCGGCGGTTTCGTGCGCTCGGTCACCGAACAATACGTGGAATACAAGGGCAGCCTGGAGGTGAAAATCGGGCGGCCCGACCAGGAATTCCACATCGACAAGTTGCGCATCAGGCTGCTGCTTACCAACCTGCTCAACAACGCCGTGCGCCATGGCGAGAACAAGTCGATCCAGGTCAAGGTGTCGTTCCCGGAGGATCACGCGGAAATCGAAGTAGTGGATCAAGGCGAGGGAATTCCCGCGGAACATCTCAAGCAGATCGCCGAGCCTTTCTATCGCGCCGACATGGCGCGCCGGCGCAATACCGGCGGCACCGGACTCGGCCTCTATTTATGCCGCCTCATCGCCGAAGCCCACGGCGGGACGCTGAATATCCAGAGCGAGGTCGGCAAAGGCACATACGTAACCGTGTGCCTCCCGCGGCGCCTGAGCGAGACGCCCGCATAACCCCCGTCAGGCCTGGCCCGGGCGGCGCCGTCGTGCGCGCAGCAGGTAGATTCCCAGCACCAGAACGCTCAGCAGCACCGGCACGAGCAAGGTATTGAGCCATTGCAGATTGGCGCCGAGACGTTCGATGTCTTCGGTCAACTGGAACTGTACGTCGCGCAGCCGGCGGCGTGTGTCGATCATCTCCTGGTTGAATTGATTGATCTCGGCCTGGATCTCGGGCGCGAGCTGCTCTAGCGGTTCGCCTTCCTCGTTCTGGCTCAGGCGCGCGACTTCGGCTTCGGTATCCGCGAGCCGGGCCAGCAATTCGGCTTCTTCCTCGCGCAGCCGGTCGTCGGCCTGGCGCTGCATTTCGATGACGCGGTTGAACGGCCGGGAGTAGGTGCCGCGGCTGCGGATGCTCGCCAGGTTGGCGCCGCCGGCGAGATTGTCGAGCGCGTTGACGATCATGTCGCCGTTGTTGGCGAAAGGCTGGGGAATGCGCTGGCCGAGGAACTGGGCGACTTGCACCCACATGCGGTCCGACATCAGGTCGGTGTCGGCGAAAAGGACGATGTTCACCGGCTCCGCCGACTGCGCAATGTGAGGAACGATTTCCTCTTCTTCGGAGATTTCGGTTTCTTCAGCGCCTGTGTCCTCGTCCTCGGCAGTCACGGTTTCGGCGTCGGCTTCTTCCTCCTCCGGTGGAGGCGGTGGAGGACCGTCCGGGAAAGCGGAGTTGACGACGCCGCTGATGCGCGCCGCCAGGGTATAGCTCTCTTCCGTGGGCTCGAACTCGTCGAACAGCAGCGAAGGTTCGGTGATGTCCTGGATCAATGCCGCTTCCATCAACATGGAATTGGCGGAAGATTGCATCAGCGGCTCGAACAGCGTTTCGGCGCCTTCCGCCCGGGCGATGACTCCGGCCGAGGAGACGTTGATCGTCTCGAGCCGGCTGGTGATGATGTCGTCGCCGTCCAGATTGGCGCGCTGAATGCCGAGCATGCCGAGATGGGGCTCGGGCCGCGAACCCTGGCCCATGGAGACACGCAAGGCCAGGTTGCTGTCGGCGAGCACCTTGCTGCTGTCGTATTCCACGCCCCAGGCTTCGAGCAGTCCCGGCAGGTCGGAACTCATGCCCGCCGGAACCAGGACGCCCTGCGGCGAGCGCGTCACCAGCGAATCGGCGTTGGGATCGAGAAAAACGATGGCTTCGCCGCCGCGCATGATGTGCTGGTCGATGGCGTAAAGCATCTGCCCGGACAGGTCGCGCGGATGCACGAGCATGACGATATCGACGTCTTCGTCGATGCTTTCGTCGAACTCGCTGATGCGGCGCACCTCGTACAATTGCCTGATGACGTCCATGACGAACCAGGGCTGAAGCATCTGCTGGGTGCCGGGATCAAAACCGCCGTCGACGTCTAATTCGGTCAGCAAGGCCACCACCGTGCGTTCGGGATTGGCCGCCTGGGTGATGAGCTTGACGAATTCGTATTCGAGGAAGGGTTCCTGGTCGGGCCGGATCAGCGGCATGGTTTCGGAGATGCGCAGGGTTTCCGGCGCCCCTTCGGGCAATTGCCGGGCCGCCACGAGGCCGAAATAGATGGCCTCGCCGCCCTGGGTGACGGGAACCGGCTGGATGCCGAACTGATTGGCGAGGTCCTCGTCTTCCGAAAACGGTTCGGGATCGATCATGGACAGCGACAGGCGACCGTTGCTCGCGATCACGATTTCCCCGAGCAGTTCCTGCACGCGGGTGGCGTAAGTGCGTATCTGGGGCACGTCCTCGGTGGCGGAATCCGAATAGAAGAATGTCAGTTCGACCGGCGTTTCGAGGTTCGAGACGATGTCCCGGGTCGCGGGAGCCAGCGTAAACAGCCGATCTTCGGTCAGGTCCAGGCGCCAGCCCGGCAGCAGCGAAATCACGGCAACCGCGAACAGCAGCGCGGCTGCGATCAGGACCAGTCCGACCAGTGATACCAGGCGTCCGGTTGTCATATTCCTACCTTCCTAATTCGCTTTCTTGATTTCGATGACGATCGCGCTGGCGAGCAGCCAGGCGGCGATGAACACGCTGAAATACAGTACATCCCGGATGTCGAGCACGCCCTTGGAAATCGAATCGAAATGCGTGAGGAATCCGAGCGCCGCCACCGCGTCGACGATTACCTGTGGCGTCCAGTCCGGAAACGCGTTGAGCAGGATCGGCGAACCCATGATGACGAACAGGAAGCAGATGCTGACCGTCAGAATGAAGGCGATCACCGAATTGCGGGTGCAGGCGGACATGCACGAGCCGATGGCGAGATAGGCCCCGGCCATGAACCAGCTTCCGATATAGCTCGCCACGATCACGCCATTGTCCGGATCGCCGAGATAGTTCACCGTGATCCAGATCGGGAAGGTCAGCAACAGGGCGATTCCGGTCAGCGCCCAGGCGGCGAGGAACTTGCCGAGCACCGCGTCCGCCAGTCTTACCGGCAGCGTCAGCAACAGTTCGATGGTGCCGGTCTTGCGTTCGTCGGCCCACAGGGCCATGGCGATGGCGGGCACCATGAACAGGTAGAGCCAGGGATGGAAGCCGAAGAAAGGTATCAGGTCGGCCTGGCCCCGGGCGTAGAAGCCGCCGAGTTCGAACGTGAAGATGCCGTTGGTGATGAGAAAGATCACGATGAACACGTAGGCCAGCGGAGTGGCGAAATAGCCCATCAGCTCGCGCCGGAAGATGATTCCCAAGTTTTGCATAAAGAGCATCTGCATCATGCCGCCTCCCGCCGGTTCGCGTCTTCGGTTACCGTGCGGAACACGTCTTCGAGTTGCCCGCGCCGCACGTGAAATTCCTCGACGGGCCATTGCCGTTGCTGGGCGAGTTCGGAGATGCGCGCGAAAATCGGCTCGCCGGCGGAGAGAATCGTGAAACTCGCCTTGTCGAGCCGGTCCTGCTCGACGCCGGCGACTTCCGCCACGTCCGCCAGTTCCTGCGCGAGGTCGAATTCGCCGGCAAGGCGCACTTCAACCGCGTGGTGATAGCGCGAGCGCGCTTCGAGTTCGGCCGGCGTGCCGTCGGCGACGATCCTGCCTTCGTCGATGATGATGGCCCGGGTGCATACCGCAGTCACTTCTTCGAGGATATGAGTGGAAACGACGACGATCTTGTCCCTGGCGAGGTTGCGGATCAGTTCGCGCACCTGGTTCTTCTGGTTCGGGTCGAGACCGTCGGTGGGCTCGTCGAGGATCAGCACCTTGGGATCGTGCAGAATCGCCTGGGCCAGTCCCACCCGGCGCTTGAATCCCTTGGACAAGGTTTCGATGGTCTGATACGCGACCGATTCGAGCGCGACGTCGCGCATGACGCCGGCGATGCGCCGGTCCGCCTCTTCGCCGCGAAAGCCGCGGATGCGGGCGATGAAGCGCAGGAACTCCATCGTCGTCATGTCGCCGTAGCATGGCGCGCCTTCCGGTAAATAGCCGATCAGCGCCTTGGCTTCCAGCGGCCGGCCGCCGATATCGAAGCCGTCGATGGTGACGCTGCCGGCGCTCGGCGCAAGAAAGCCGGTGATGACTTTCATCGTGGTCGACTTGCCGGCGCCGTTCGGCCCGAGGAAGCCGAGCACCTCGCCTTCCCGAACCTCGAAACTCAGATCGTCGACGGCGACGACCTGATCGAATTTCCTGGTCAGATTCCTGATCTCAATCACTGTTTACAAGATCCCCGGTCTATGCCCGAACTATGTTCGAAACATCCTGGCCCGCACTCGGGCGCCCTTTTCAGGCACGCAAATATAAGTATGCCTTCGCTGATTTTCAAGATTGGGGGCAGGCAGGCGTGCTAGCGGCCCGCGCGGACGATGTGATCGTTGATCAGATTTTCCACCAGTTCCTGCTTGCCGCTGATCTGCGCGGGCTCTTCGGAGCCGGCGGCGATGTCGCGCAATGCCGCGAGATCGAGTTCCCGGTTTTCGAAGCGTTCGCCGTCGCCGGAATCGAAGCTGGCGTAGCGTCCCTGCCTGAGCGAGTGCATTCTCGGGTCGCCGAGGACGCTGTCGGCGATCAGCAGACCTCGCGCGAATGCGTCCATTCCGCCGATATGGGCGATGAACATGTCCTCGATATCGGTCGATTCCCGCCTGACCTTGGCGTCGAAGTTGAGTCCGCCGCGGCCGAGTCCGCCCGCTTCGAGCACGACCATCATGCCGTGGACGCAATCGTACAGGTCGAGGGGGAACTGGTCGGTGTCCCAGCCGTTTTGCGGGTCGCCGCGATTGGCGTCGATCGACCCTAACAAATCCGCGTCCGCCGCCATGCGCAGATCGTGGGCGAACGAGTGCCCAGCCAGGGTGGCGTGGTTCGCTTCGATGTTCAACTTGAAATCGCCCGCCAGCCCGTGGTGGCGCAGGAATCCGATCACCGTCTGGGCATCGAAATCGTATTGATGCTTCATAGGCTCCATCGGTTTGGGTTCGATGAGGAAGGTGCCGTCGAAACCGATCGAACGGCCGTAGTCGCGGGCTTTTTCCAGGAAAATCGCCATGTGTTCGAGTTCTCTGCGCGTGTCGGTGTTCTGCAGGCAGGCATAACCTTCGCGCCCGCCCCAGAAAACGTAGTTGCCGCCGCCGAGTTCGACGGTTGCGTCCAGCGCCGCCTTGACCTGGGCCGCGGCTCGCGCGACGACGGCGAAATCGGGATTCGTCGCGGCGCCGTTCATGAAACGCGGATGGGAAAACAGGTTCGCCGTGCCCCATAGCAGCCGCAATCCGGTCTCGCGCTGCCGCTCCCCGGCGAGTTCGACCATCGCCCGCAGATTTTCTTCCGACTCCGCGACCGAGGCGCCTTCGCTGGCAAGATCGAAGTCGTGGAAGCACCAGAAAGGCACGTTCAACTTGCTGAAAAACTCGAAAGCGGCATCGAGCCGGTCGCGCGAGCGGTCCATCGCGTCCGTTTTCACCGCCCAGGCGTGGCTGCGCGTTCCGGGCCCGAACGGGTCCGCGCCTTCGGCGCAAAACGTGTGCCAGTAACAGACGGCAAAGCGGAGGTGCTCTTCCATCGTCTTGCCCGCGACCACGCGCGCCGGGTCGTAGGCCTTGAAGGCAAGCGCATTGTCGGACTCGGATCCTTCGTATCGGATCTGCCCGATGCCGGGAAAGTACTCCCGGTCTCCGACGAAAACTTTTCGACTCATTTTCTCTACCTTTTTCAAGTTCCGGTCTTCGATTTCGGGCTCAGGCGTAAAGCGAAGAGACCGCCTCCACCGCCTGCTGATATCGGCCATAGGCGTCTTCGTAGAATTTGACCGCTTCCTGCCTCGGCTCGCAACACAAGCCGTCGTTGCGAGTCAGATTCGCGCGGCAGATATCCGCGATTGAGGCGCCGGGTTTGAGCAATTGCATGGCTTGCAGGGCGGCCCCGAAAGCCGCGCCTTCCTCTTGTTCGTATACGGTTACCGGGGAGGCGCAGACGTCGGCGACGATTTGCCGCCATTCGCCGCTGTTGGCGCCGCCCCCGGTCAAAACGATGTTTTTTGCCTCCACGCCGAGAGCGGCGAGTTCGTCAATGCCGAATTTCAATGCGAAGGTCGCGCCCTCGACCGCGGAGCGCAGGAAGTTTTCCGGCTTCATGTTGCGGCCGTCGAGGCCGACGATGCAGCCGCGGGCTCTGGGAAGATTCGGCGTACGTTCGCCATTGAAGAAGGGCAGCGTAATTACTCCTTCGGATCCGCGCGGCGCGAGACTTACCTGCGATTCGAATCTCGTCAGGTCGACGCCGAGCAGATCCCGCATCAGTTCCGTCGTGACGGTGCAATTCATCGTGCAAAGCAATGGCAGCCAGCCGCCGGTCGACGAACAGAAAGCCGCGATGTTGCCTTTCGGGTCGATCACGGGGATCTCCGCAAAGGCATAGACCGTGCCCGAGGTGCCCAGGCTCATCGTGACGTTGCCGGGGCTGACATTGCCGGTGCCGATGGCGCCCATCATGTTGTCGCCGCCGCCGATGGCCACGGGTATGCCGGCTGGAATGCCGAGTTCCGCGGCCGCGGCGGCGCGCAGCCCGCCGACCGCCTCGTTATCGATGCGCAGGGGAGGCAGGCATTCGCCGAGGTCGCGGTCTGGGTCGACCGCGCGCAACATCGGCCGCGACCAGTCGCGTTCGCTGATATCGAGCAGGCCGGTGCCGGAGGCGTCGCCCGCTTCCATGCAGCGCTCGCCGGTCAGATAGAGATTGAGGTAGTCGTGGGGCAGCAGAATGGCGTCGAGTTTTTCGTACGCTTGCGGGCGGTTTTTCTTCAGCCAGCGGATTTTCGATGCCGTGTAACCGGGAAGGATCGGATTTCCCGCCTGTTCGATGCAGGCATCGAAACCGCCCGCTTCGCGCATGATTTCGGCGCATTCGACTTCGGTCGAGGTGTCGCACCACAACTTCACCGGCGCCAGCACCGAATCGGCTGCATCGACGGCGACGAAACCGTGTTGCTGGCCGGAAACCGCAATCGCCCGGGCGGAAGCGCGAAGTTTCGGATCGACCCTCGAAAACGCGACCTTCAGCGCGGACAGCCACCAGTCGGCCTGCTGCTCCGCGGCGCCGCTTTCGTCCTGATGCAGTTCCAGCGGAGCGGATTCCACCGCCGCGACTGTGCGCAAGTCCACATCGTAAAACACCAGCTTGAGCGCCTGGGTGCCCAGATCAATGCCGACGACGGTGTTCAAAGTCGTTTTTCCATTTGATTTTCTGCCCGCTTGTCCTGTTTACAAGACCCGCGTAATCGTAGATTCTTGACCAGCCTGAAACAAGGAGCAAACTCAGGATCCGGCCCATGCCTTCGCTCAGCACATTCGACTGGATTGTCATCGCCGCCTATTTCGGCGTGTTGCTGGCGCTGGTACTGTCGGTCACGCGCCGGCAGCAGACCTCGACCGATTACTTTCTCGCCGGCCGCAATGTTGGATTCTTCGCCATCGGCGCGTCGATTTTCGCATCGAACATCGGCTCCGAGCACATTGTCGGCCTGGCGGGGCAAGGCGCGTCCACCGGGCTCGCCATGGCGCATTACGAGTTGCATGCGTGGATCGTCGTCCTGCTCGCCTGGGTCTTCGTTCCCTTCTATTACCAGGCCGGCGTGTTCACCATGCCGGAATTTCTCGAGCGGCGGTTCGGTCCGGCGCCGCGCTGGATTCTGTCGCTGGTGTCGCTCGCGGCCTATGTGCTGACCAAGGTTTCCGTTACCGTCTATGCCGGGGCGATCATCTTCAGCACCTTGCTGCCCGACACGTTTGGCAGCCCGGAGGCGGCGTTCTGGGTTGGCGCCGTCGTGACGGTTCTGCTTACCGGCTTGTACACCGTCGCCGGAGGCCTGCGGGCGGTGCTGTACACCGATTCCGCCCAGGCAATAGTGCTCTTGATCGGCTCAGGAGCCATCACCTGGTTCGGCTTGCAGCAGCTCGGCGGTTGGGGCGAATTGCAAGCCTTCGCGGCGGCCAATGTCGCCGAATACGCCCTTTGGCGGCCCCTTTCCGATCCTGAATTTCCCTGGCTCGGCATCCTGATCGCATCGCCCATCGTCGGCATTTGGTACTGGTGTACCGACCAGTACATCGTCCAGCGCACCCTGGCGGCGAAAAACCTGACCGAAGCGCGGCGCGGCGCGCTCTGGGGCGCTTTTCTCAAAGTCTGGCCGGTTTTCATCTTTCTCGTGCCGGGGCTGATCGGCGCCGCTCTCAACGCCAGGGGATTGTTGCAGATTCCGCTCGACTCAGCAGGTAATCCGGTTGGCGATCAGGTTTTCCCGACGATGGTGGTTTCCCTGCTGCCGGCGGGTTTGCGCGGGCTCGTCGTAGCAGGATTGCTTGCGGCGCTGATGAGTTCACTGTCCTCGTTGTTCAATTCCACCGCGACGCTGTTTACCGTCGATATCTACGAAAAATTGAGACCGAAGGCCACCGAGCAGCAAATTGTTGCAGTCGGCAGGATGGCGACCGGGGTGGTCATCGTCCTCGGCCTGATCTGGATTCCGATCATGCCGGCAATTTCAGAGGGTGGCCTTTATCAATACCTACAGAATGTCCAGAGCTATCTCGCGCCGCCGATCACGGCAGTGTTTCTGCTCGGGATTTTCAATCAGCGCGTCAATTCACGGGGCGCGGTGTGGGGAATGGGCCTCGGCTTCGTGCTCGGCATGACCAAGCTCGGCCTGCAGGCGGTATTCGGCGCCGGCAAGATCGAGAATCCGGCCTTGCTGGCCGCGATAGCCGATCTCAATTTCCTGTACTTTTCCGGGCTGCTGTTCCTGATTTGCCTCGGCGTGATTATCGTGTTCTCCCGCGGGGAGGCTGCGCCGGAACCGGCACAGCTTCGCGGCCTGACCCTGGCGCACATGGACCGCGAGGCAGTGCGCGCGAGCTGGAACAGAAAGGATGTCGCTGCCACCGCGGTCGTCCTCGGCCTCGTCGCCACCGTGTACCTGTACTTCTCCTTCTGGGTCTAGGAGACTTTCCATGGTGAACCACTCCCGAAGAACAGTCCGGCTTGCGTCATGGTTCATGGCGCTGTTCCTGCTGGCCGCCTGCGGCCAGAAGGGCGGTCTCGTGCGCCCGGAAGCTGCGGAATCCTTCACACAGCCCGGGCCGGCTGCCGTTAATTCTCATTGAGTTCTTCTTTCAGAGCCGAAAACGATGGATCACTTCCTGTATCGCGGCGAGGAATTGTTTGCCGAAGACGTAGCCGTTGCCGAAATCGCGAAAAGCGTCGGCACGCCCTGTTACGTCTATTCCCGGGCGACGCTTGAGCGCCATTACCGGGTCTATCGCGAAGCGCTCGGGGAACTCGACGGGCTCGTCTGTTTCGCCGTCAAGGCCAATTCCAACCTGGCGGTATTGAATGTGCTCGCCCGGCTGGGCAGCGGATTCGATATCGTTTCTGAAGGCGAACTTCAGCGTGTGCTTGCCGCGGGCGGCGATGCGGGCAAGACGGTTTTTTCCGGTCCGGGCAAGAGCGCCCGGGAAATCGGGCGGGCGCTCGAAGCCGGCATTCGCTGTTTCAATGTCGAGTCGGAAGCGGAACTCGAACGAATCAACGACATCGCGGGGCAAAGG